>PMVV01000200.1 GCA_003166475.1 Bryobacterales bacterium
CGTTTCGCACAATTCCGTATACACCAGACCCCAGCCGTGTAATAAGCTCAAACCAATGCCCACGGATCTGCTCGCGCGCCTCGAACAATGGAAGACCCGGTTTGGCGCGCCGGATATCCACCCGCTCCACCGGTTGCTCGGCCGTCTCGCCGGCCACCGCTTCCCCGATGCGGACTCGCTCATCCGCCTGCACGAGTGCCTGTTGTTTCTGCGCGCCTATCCGGCCGATGCAGAAGTCCTGCGCCTCGCGGACGCCGTCCTTTTTTCCTTTGCGCCGCGCGTGGCCCAATTGAGCGACCTCTCCGCATTCGAAGACGCCGCCGTCTCGGGCATCGCGGGCACATCGTTTTCAGCGGTCTTCAGCTATGAGGTCGCCCGCCAACTCGCCGCCCGCTACCCGCGCCAGATCGAAATCGATTGGGAAAACTACGACCAGGCGGAGAAACTCGGCCCCGTGCTGCGGCGCTTCCTGCCGCTGGTCGGGGAGGATTGGCCGGTGGAAGCGCACGTCCCATTCCGCGCCTGGGTGGATGCCGCGCGCCCGCCAAAGTCCACCGCTCTCGCATGGCTGCTCGGCCGCATCGCTTCCCTGCCCCTCAGCCCGCGCGACCAGGCCGATCTCTACGAATCCCTGGAACTGTTGCTCGTATGGCGCATCGGCCCGCGCGCCAACCGCTCGCGCATGCGCCTGCCGCTGCGGCAACCGTATTTCCACCGCCAGCCGCTCTTGCGGCGCGCCGATATCGATCTCGCGCGGGAACTCGATGGCCCGCCCCTGCCGGTCGCGCACCTTGCGAAGCCCGAGGCCCGCAAGTTGCTCGACCTGATCCTGGATACGTCCGCCATGCGCTACCGCGAGCTATATGGCTTCACCCATCCGGACCCCCAGCGCGTCTTCCGCGCGGACGCCGGCCGCGGCGTCGAAATCGTCTTCTTCGGCGTGCCGCCCCAGTGGCGTCTGCCGCTGCGCGCCTATCATGCCGGGATGTTTTTCGTCAACGGTGTGCCCGCCGGTTACGTCGAGGTGCTGTCGCTGTTCGAGCGCGCCGAAGTCGGCTTCAACTTGTACTACACCTTCCGCGAGGGCGAATCGGCGTGGCTCTACGCGCGCCTGTTGCGCCTCTTCCGTCAGCTCCTGCGGGTCCGCTGCTTCTCCGTGGACCCTTACCAGGTCGGTCTCGAAAACGACGAGGCGCTGGATTCGGGCGCATTCTGGTTCTATCGCAAGCTGGGTTTCCGTCCGCTCGACCCAGCCGCCGCGCGTCTCGTCCAGCGCGAAGAAGACCGCATGCGCCGTACCCCCGGCTATCGCAGTTCGCGCCGCACGCTGGAGAAGCTGGCCCACTCCTATCTGCTCTACGAATGCCCGGATGCCGACCCGGGCGCATGGGACCGGTTCACCGTGCGGAATCTCGGCCTGCGCCTCGCCGGAATGCCCGCGGACGAATCGCCGTTGTGCCGCATCGCCGAGGTCGACGCCATCGTACGGGCCAAGAGCGGCCCCGACGAAGCCCGCTACCTGCACTTGATGCAACGCCACAAGCGGCTGCGCGCGGCGATACTCCAGTGGGGCAGGCTCTCAGCCTGCGGCGGCCTCTCAGGCCGCCCCACTGCAGCTATCGTTTGATGCGGCTCTCCAGAATCCCAATATCCCCATCTACATTGTTCGCCCGGCTGTAGCCGGGATCCCTTTCCTGCACCTGTTTCAAAAATCCAACCGCCGACCGCAAATCGCCCGCGTCGGAATACAAAGACGCCAGCACCCGATACACCATCAACGGGTTGTATTCCGCCGCGGTAGTGCGCAGCGTCAAAGCCTGCTGCAACACGGCCACACCCCGATCGAAGAGCTTTCGCTTCTCCTCCAGCGAAGGCTCCAGAAGATGCAGCCGCTGATAACATAGCCCCTGGTCCAAGGCCGGCCGAGGGTCGTCGGGAAACATCGCTGCGGCATCCTGGTAAAGCGCCAGCGCTTTCCGGAACAACTGGATCTGCTCGCCGGGTGAAGCGCCCGCCTCGCGCTTGAAGACCGCCGTGCCCGCCTCCAGCACATCCGCCCGCAGATCCGGATCGTCGCGCGACACGTTCCCGCCGATCAGAATCTCGCGTGCCCGCGCCAGGGCCGCATCCGCCCCCCCACGCAATTTGTCGCGCTCCAAAATCAGCGCCGTGCGCGCATCGCCCATCGTCCCCGCTGCCTCCCCATCGATCGCGCGCGCCAGCCCCTCCCGCGCATCGGCCAGGGACCGCTGCAATCTGGCATCGGCGGGCGCAAATCCCACAGGGACCGTGGAGCCCCGTTGCAGATACTCCACGGCCTTCGTGTAATACTCTTTGCTGGGCGCGCTCCGGGCCATCGCCAGATAGGCGTCACCCAACGCCTCCAGCTCCGGGGAAACGTCCAACTGCCTTTCTCCCGCGCCCCCCGCCTGGACGCCCTCGCCGACTTCCAGCGCCCGCCGCAGGTAGGGCAGTGCCTTTTCCGGCGCGGGCGGATCCAGTCGCAGATAACATAGCCCCAGACTGGTCAGTGCAAAATAGTTGTCCGGATGCGTCTCCACCGCGCTGGTCCACAGGCTCAGATCGCCGCTCCACACGCGCGTTCGCCGGTACGACCAGACCGTGTAGCCGCCCGCTACGATTGCCAACGCGACACACGCCGCCACCTGCCCGCGCCGCTCCTTGGGGAAGAACGCGGCGCCCAGTGCGAGTAAAGCCAGAATCGCTCCCACGCTGGGAACATACTCATAACGGTCGGCCATCTTGATACTGGTCGGCACAAGGTTTGACGTGGGGATGAAAGCAATCCAATACCACAGGATGCCGAATGCCGCCATGCGCCGGCTCCGATCCTTCGCGCCCGCCAGCATGACCGCCATCGCGGCCAACCCGAGAATCAACAGTGCGCCACAAACGCCTGCGAGGCTGATGGCCGGATACCGCGTCCAGACGTAGTAAGGGGACATGTGCGCCGGCGCCAGCATCTTGCCCGCATACGCCAGCATCGCCTCGAAAGTCAGATTGAGCGTCGGCAGCAAAGGCAGGCCGCCCTTGATCGCGCCGGCTTCCGATTGGGCCCAGACGGTCCAGGCAACGCCGGCTCCGAAGACTACCCCTTGCATCGCGAAGGGAGGGCCCAGCACCCGCAGGCCGTGGCCGCGCCCGGCCAGGAAATCGGCCAAACCGGCGGCGCGCGGAGCAGCCGCCACCAACAAAAGCGTACACCCGGCGGCCACCGCGATCAGCCACCCGCCGTGCCGATCGCCCTGCAGCATGCCGCGAAAAACGAGGGCCGCAGTTCCGCCGACCGCCAGGAGAATGGCGGCCAAGCCGAACGTGCGCGTCCAGATGGGCTTCGCCCCGCCCGGACGCTCCGAACAGAATTCGTAGGCGATGAAGATCAACGGCGTGACAATCGCCACCGGCTTCGCCAAAACCGCAAGCAGTGAGAGCAGTGCGGTCGCCGTCTGCCGCACCCGCCACTCGCCAGGCGTGACCGCGGCTCGCGCCCACAAATAGGAGAGAAATGACAGGAGAATGAACAGCAGCGCCATCAGATCCTTGCGCCCCGAGAGCCAGGCCACCACTTCGGTATGGATCGGATGCGCCGCGTAGAGCACGCCGCCCAATGCCGCCAGGATCGCGGGCAGACCCAGCCGGCGAATGACCAGCATGACCAAACCGGCGCACACCATCGCATACAACAGTTGGCTGACCCGGAAAGGCACGGCATCGAAGGGCTTGCTCTTGTCCGCCAGCGTACGGTCCAACATCCAGGAGGTCGTGGTCACTGGGTCGAAGAAGCCGAAGTATGGCTCGTCCCAAACCGCCCCCAGCAGCGAAAAAGGATGCGCCACGTTAACGTAGGGGCTGTGTATCAAATGGAAAGAGTCGTCGAAGTCCAGCGGTGGAACGGCGAACGTCTGGGAGTAAATCGCCAGCGTCGACAAGACAATCAGCGCGGCTCCGAGGAAGAGAACCCGCCGGGAATGCCCGCCCGGCCAACCCGGTTCCGGAATCTCGGGAGCAGCCGGACTCTCCGGTTTTTTCCCCAGCCCGCGCCGGCGCTTTTTCGCCATTGCTCCTACAATATATCAACACCAGAAGAATCTTGCGGATGCCGAGGGGGTCGCGCGGAACGCTCCCTGCAAGCTTGTGCAATATCCAAGAAATAACTGTACAGCAGATTAGCTGTGGGGCAGGCCATCGTTTTTCGTGGCCTGCCGAGTTCCCTAGTGTTGCGCCAGGGTGGCAGCCGGCACGACCGCGGACAATGGCGAAATGTTGCCGCTTTGATCGACCTCTTCGACGGCGTAGTAGTAGGTGGTTCCGGGAGTGAGGGAGTGATCGGTATATGCGGTTGCCGTTGCGGCGCCCACTTTGGTCAAAGTGGAAGGCGCGGCTCCCCGGAAGATGTAGTAGCCAGTGAGCGGCAAGCCGCTGGGCCCCGCGGACCAACTCAGCCCGATTCGTGAAGTCGAGATCGGTGTGGCCGCCAAGTTAATTGGCGGTGTGGGCAGCGCCAGGGTTGCCGCCGATATGACGGCGGACATCGGCGAAACGTTGCCGATGGTGTCCTTCTCTGCGACGGCGTAGTAGTAGGTAATCCCGGACGCGGGGGGAAAATCGTTAAATGCCGGGGCCGCAGCGCTGGCCACCTGGGTTAAGCTGGAAGGCGCGGTCCCCCGAAAGATCCTATAGCTGGCGACCGGCAGGCCGCTGGGTCCGGCCGTCCAGGTCAACCGGATTTGTTTGGTCGAGATCGGCGTGGCCGCCAGGCTGGCCGGCGCTGTGGGCAGCGCCAGGGTGGCAGCCGGCACGACGGCGGACAATGGCGAAATGTTGCCGCTTCGGTCGACCTCTTCGACGGCGTAGTAGTAGGTGGTTCCGGGAGTGAGGGCGTAGTCGCTATATGCGGTTGCCGTTGCGGCGCCCACTTTAGTCAAGCTGGAAGGCGCGGCTCCCCGCAAGATGTAGTAACCAGTGAGCGGCAAGCCGCCAGGCGATATGTTCGCGGACCACCCTACCGTTATTTGCGTAGTGGAGGTTGTCGTTGCCACGACGCCGACCGGCGCGGCCGGCATCGAAGCGGTACTGACGGCCATCTGGCCGGATGGCGTCGAAGCGCCGTGGCCTGTGTCCACCGCCACGACCTCGAAGTAATACGTTGTACTGGCGCTGAGGGACGTCGCGGTATACTTGGCACCCGTCACCGAGGCGACCTTGGTCAAGTCGCCGGGCGTGGTGCCCTGGTAAATCTGGTAGTAACCGATCGGTAAGCCATTAGGCTGGAGGTTCTCCTGCCAGGTCAGAGCGATGCTCGCGGTGGTAGCGGTCGCCGCCAAACTGCTGGGTGGGTTGGGCAGGGGCAGCGTGGTGGCGGAGACGACCGCAGTCATTGGCGCGGCAATTCCCTCTTCCATTGCTACTATCCCGTAGTAATAAGTGGTCCCCGGGGATAACGGCTGGTTCCTATAGGCCGTCGCGGTGGACGTCGCGACGGCGATCTGCTGGAGATTTGCCGGTGAAGTCCCGCCAAAAACCTGATACTCTCCCAAGCCGGTAGGATCCACGGGAGGCGACCAGCTAAGGTCGATCTCCTGCGCCGAAACAGCGGTGGCAACCAGATTCGTAGCGGAGTCCGCCGAAGTCCGCAATGTCTGCAAACTCAGCGTTTGCGAAGGCGGTGAATCGTTGTTGGCAAAATCGAACGCTTGTACCTGATAGTTATACGGCGTATTACTGGCCACTGTGGAGTCGTTGAAAGACGGTGGCGTCGAATTGGCGATCCAGACTCCCGGGCAGGGTTCGCCGGCCGCCGGCGGAGTGCAGCGATAAACATTGTAACCCGCTACGCCCACATTGTCGGTGGAAGCGCTCCATGAAAGATGTGCCCCGGCAGTGTCGGCCGTACCGGTCAGGTTGGCCGGGATGGTTGGCGGAGTGGTGTCTGGCGTCGTGACCAGTTGGTTGTAGTAGCCAACCGCGGTAACGGTGAAAACGCTCTGCCGATCGGCCGCGCCCGCCAGCACATTCTCGGTTTGCATGATATCGTAATCCGAGCAGCTTGCGGTGGTGCACGTGCAGTTAGTGGCCCCGCCGTTGTCGTCGGTTCCGCCGTATGTCTGTTGTGCAAACAGGTACACCGGGAATTGCGGCGCAAGATAAATCATCTTCGTGTAGTTCGCCAAAGCCTCCGCGGTCTCCAGGAAATAGTCGTTCAGGGGGGACCAGAAGCTGAAAGGCCCTCGGGCGCGGACCACGTCGATGTCCAGAACATTCACTTCCGCGGCGGTCTCGTCCTCCAGCCAAGCCTGGCTTATTGCAACCGGTTTGCCGGCAGCCGCAGCCATTCTAGCGATGGTCAACGAGTTCTGGAGAAAATTGCTATTCTGTACCGTATTGACCGGGAGAAGATGGAAGTCGATATAGTCCAAGGGCAGGGCAACGTAGGCGCCGATGTAGTTCAGCAGGCTAGCGGTTCCAACCGCCGGCATCCAAGTGCCGAAACCGGCGCCCAGCTTTGGGGTTGAGGACAAGTTTAGCGCTTGCACGGCTGCGATCTCTGCGGCAACCATCTGCGCGGCGTCCACCGGGTTATTTAGATTCTGCTGGCCTGTCTGTATAGCCTCCGTATCGGGTTCGTTTGCGAGGACCAGATAATCCGGCTGCATCGCCTGCGCGATAGTGGCGGCCATTTGGGCGCGCGCCGCCATGTATTCCGGCCAGGTGAGCGGGCCGTAGAACGCGTTCATATTGGTCCAACCGGCTGCTGTGTCGTTGGAAAACAGGATCTCGTTGTCGACAATGAGCTTAAGACCGGCGGCCCTGACAGCCTGGGCCACCTGGGTATAGAACGTCAAGTACGGCTGCAAGGCGTCTGGGCTGCCATAAAAAGGCTGATACAGGATGGGAAACAAGACCGGCACCAGGATGGCCTGGACGCCTAGCGCCTGCAGCTCTTGCAATTGGGGCTGAAGGGTATACTGAAAATAGTTGGGGCTGGATAGGGAAGGACCCGTGTTGCCATTGGCCCACTCCAAATTGCCGGCGTACAGCGTAGCCCCGCCCGGCAGCGGCGTCCAGGTGGGAGGAGTAGCCAGTGCGGTGTTGAATGCCTGCAGATCGCCGTACAGCTCGTTATAAATCTGAGTGCAGTAGCCCGCGGGTGGGGGTGGCGGCGGCGGCGGTGCCGCAACGTCCGCCCTGCAGGGCGCATAAACGAGCGCAATGAAGGCCGCGAATGAAATGAAAGCCCGCCGTTTGAGTCTTCCCACCTGGCTCGTTCCGGCGGCCTCGCGCGTTGGTTTCACGATGAGGTAGCGACCGGATTGTTCCAATCGGGAAATGAAAGGTAATGAGATCATAAGCTCCTTCAACATGTTCGTCACCTGACAGTGCCAACACCTGGAAGTATGTGATTCTTCAGACGAGACGGCTGCCATCTAAGGAGCTTATCGACTGAAATAGTTAATAGGGTTAGATTATCCGATGCCTGTTCTTGCCGGCGGCGCCTTTCAACCGATTGCCGCGAGAGTTGAGGTACATCCCCGGGCCCGGCGCTCGACCAGCCAGAGGACTGCTGAGGACAGCCTCGAAAACAGTGCGGTGTACCGAGGCTCGGCCGTGCTCGCCTGTTTATTCGCCTGTTACTTACAGGCAGGTAGGTCTGGCCCAGTCGCACGCGACCAGACGGAGCCGGGCCGTGGGATCGGAGCGCTGCCACACTGCGGCGCTAGAGGAGCAACGTGTAACAAATTACGGCGACAGGCACAGAAGCGCGCGCTTTGGAAGAGGGAGGCAGGGGGATAAACGTTTTGAAGGTTTCGCCCCAACTGGCTCGGCCCCGCCAAATCATCATCCCATCTCTTGGTACGCTCCGAAGAGCCGTACCCAAGTAGAGCAACGCCAGGAAATCGCCAGCAAAGCCGCCGCAGCCTTGTCGGGCCAGACAGATTACGCAAATTGAGGCAGTCGGATGCGCTCGCGCCGGCCTTCGTCTGTCTCGCCCGATTACGCCTTTCAACTCGCCACCCACCAGCAGATCGCTCCCGGCGCCAGGTGCGGTGCGCATCGACAGCCTGGTGAAGACCCAGACCGCGCAGATCGTGCAGCGCCCTGCAGCGTGGAGGAGCCGACATCCGGGCGACCCAGGTCCTGTATCCGATGGCGCAGAAGGCCCTGGGAAGCGGGACGTATTGCCCGAACCGGCAGTCCATGCTGTGTAGCCAGAAGCATTGCAGCTTCTGGAAGCACTGCGAAGAGGAGTTCGGCGGCCGGGTGCGGCCGGCCTGAACTTCGTCACGCTGTAAACGCAAAACCCCCGGCTCAGGATGCCCTTGCGGGGTCCTGGGCCGGGCGCTTGTCCTCCCACGGAAAACCGAGGTGATGGTGCTGAGGAGACGTGTGCCGATACCACGGAGCGCCCCGTTGTCGCGCGGTCTGCCGCCCAAACGGAGAGTGCCGGTTCGGAAGATGCGGTTCCAGCCGGGGTCCGGACAGAAGCCCGGATTACCTGGCTTGGATTCGGACGCTTCCGTGCCTTGTTTGTTCCCGCGTGAGCGGCGGACCGACCGTCATCGAAGCGGCGCACACGAACGCGCTGTGCTCCAGGGGAGTGGGGCAGAAGACGGCGGACTTCTCCGCCATCCCACTCTGCTCCTGGCACCACCGGGCCGGTCGGGACTCATACCGTCGGTTGGGCGAAACGTGGTTTGCACAAGCCCACCAGATCCATCTGCTGGAAGTCGTGCAGACTCTCAACCGCCGCAACGGCCGGCAGATCCCCTGGCCGATCGTTTCTTTCTCCTGATAGAGTGAGGCGACGGCGGGCAATGCGGACTGGCAGCAGGAGGTTCAGCAAGGCTTGTGCAGACTTGCAGGTCGCCGCCTGGCTGCGGCGGGGCATGGTAGACTTCAGACAGGGAAATGATGAGGCAAGTCAAAATCATTGTCGAGAAGCACGCAGATGGCTACGTCGCCTACCCTCTTGGCCTGAAGGGGATTGTAGTGGGCGAAGGCAGCAGCTACGAGGAAGCCCTCGCCGATGTCAAATCCGCAATCCGGTTTCACATCGAAACGTTTGGCGCTGAAGTCCTGCCTGATGATTCACCGCTCCTGGAGGCCTTCGTCGCGGAGGCGACCATTCCAGCCTGATGGCCAAGTTTCCTAATGATGCCCCAAAGTCCAGAGTAATCGCCGCGTTCCACGCTCTCGGGTTCGAGGTGGTGCGCGAGGCTGAGCACATTGCCATGCGGCGTCCGAGCCGGACAGGAGGCTCGGATTGTCTCACTATGCCAAACCACTCGACCATCAAGTCTTCCACTTTGAGAACCATCCTGACGCAGGCCAGTATTGCCCGGGATGATTTTTTGCGCGCCTACGAGAAATCTTGACATTCCCGTTTACACATGACAGATGTGCCCGGCGACCCGATTGCCGTAAGCGCCGCCACGAGGTCTGCCTCCGAAACGGAGAGTGCCGGTTCGCAAGATGCGGTTCCAGCCGCGGCGGGGTCCGGACAGAAGCTCGGAGTATCTGGCTTGGATTCGGATGCTTCCGTGCCTTGTTTGTTCCCGCGTGAGCGGCGGAGCGACCGTTATCGAAGCCGCGCACACGAACGCGCTGGGCTCCAGGGGAGTAGGGCAGAAGACGTCGGACTTCTCCGCCATCCCACTCTGCTCCTGGCACCACCGGGCCGGTCGGGACTCATACTATCGGTTGGGCAAAAGGTGGTTTGCACAAGCCCACCCAAGCCCACCAGATCCATCTGCTGGAAGTCGTGCAGACTCTCAACCGTCGCAAAGGCCGGCAGATCCCCTCCCCGATCGTTTCTATCTCCTGAGTCTTCTTATTCCGGAGCGGCAGGCATGCCCGCAACCATGCGAGCCGGTATAGCCAGCGATTGCAGGACTGCGGTGCCGCGGTTATGGGTTGTCTGACGATTTGCCGCTCTCAGCTTCCTTCAGGATCTCGATCATGGCGGCGGGAGTGATAATTCGGGTGGATTGGTACTGCTTCAGGCAGAGGAGTTCCTTGTCGCCGGTCACCAGGAAGTCGGCTTGGCCGGCTTCAGCCAGCGCGAGCAGAAAACTGTCCTTGGGGTTCGGCGCGACGGGGCCGGAGGGCAGGTCCCGGCAAAATAAAGAAAAGTCCCGAAGTCCCGCGGCAAGCAGTTCGGCCGCGCTGGCCCGAAGCCTCGCCCGGAAGAACGGTCGACCGGCGACATCCCGGAGTTCCGCTATGAGCGCGTCACAGGCGGCGAGCGTGATCGTCTTGCGCTCCCAAACGTCAAGAAGCTTGGCTGGGGCGCCTAGAGGAGACAGAAGCGCGGAGAGCAGGATGTTGGTATCGAGGATGAGGCGCATCAGGTACAGCTTTTCCGCGTCGTCGTAGCGGCCTTCGATACTGTAGATCTGCGCCAGATTGTTGAGCATGCCTGCAACTTCGGGATGCTCCGCTCCCACGGTCTTTTCTTCGGTAGCCAGCGCACGCGAGTACAGATCCTCGGCATCGCGATACGCGTGTCTGTCGGCCTGGTTGAGCGCGGTCGCGGCTCGGTAATAGTCGCGTTGATTTCGCGAGGTTTACTGAGCCGCGACCGTCAGGGAGCGGTTTCTGTCAATCAGAATCCCCAGAACGGCTAAGCACCCCGGTTACCATGGTGCTGTGCATCGCGGACGACTGCCTGCGGAGCAATAGGGCAGCGAGATGAAGGTCGCTTCGCGGCGCTCTGCATCGGCAACCGGCGCCACCGGAGTTTCGAATGCGCCTGGCTTGCAATCTTAAGGAGGCTGGCATGCGATTGGCATTGGGGCTCTTCGCAAGTTGCGCACTGAGCTTCGGACAAGCCGCGCCCGTGACCATTGACACACCGGCGTTCCGTTTCGAGGCGTCGCCCGCGGACGGATCCTACCGGCTCACCGATAAGGACGCGGGCGTGATATGGTCTTCCGCCGCGGGACGCTTCGGACAGATATCGGTCATGGAGAGCGGCAAGCCCGTGCGCTATCCGCTGGCCGCATTCGAGGCCGGCGGCGAGCGCCATGCCCGCACGCTCACGTTCCATCCGGTCCCCAACCGGAGCGACGCCTGGGTGCGCGTCTCGATGAATGCTGCGCCTGACCATCGCAGCCTCGATTTGGCTTACGAGGCGGCGCCGGGCTTCCGGATCGAGGACATTCACCTGCTCGACGAGGCGTTCTCCATCGGCGCGGCGGATAAGGGATATGTGGTGGTGCCGGTCCGCGAGGGACTGCTGATCCCCGCCGATACCGGTATGGTCTTCACCCATCGCTTCGCGACCAGCGACTATGAAGGCTGCCACATGAACATGTTCGGGTTGGTGAAGAGCGGGGCGGCGATGCTCGTTACGTGGACCGATCCGTATGTCGCCATCGACATCGAGAGCGCCCTGGACACACCCGGCGCCCACGGCCAGACGCTTACGGCATCGGCCGTCCTCAGGCGGTCGGCAAGGTCAGTGCGGCTTCAGTTGCTGGGCAAGGGAGATTATGTCTCGATCGCCGCGGCCTATCGCGAGGTGGCGCGCGCCAACGGACTGCTGGTCGCGTGGGACCGCAGGATCGCCGAAAACCCAGAGCGCGCCAAGTATCTCGGCGCGTCCAACGTTAAGCTCTGGCAGGCGCTCGAGCGCCGCATGAACGAAGACAGCACCCAGGAGGTGTCCGTCCGGGTCAACTGGACCTTCGACGAGGCCGCGCAGATAGCCGAGCACCTGAAAAACGACCTCAAAATGGAGAAGGTGCTGTTTGGGTTGGGCGGCTGGACCAGGCGCGGCTACGACAACCAGCACCCCGATATCCTGCCTGCCGCTCCCGAACTTGGCGGCGATGGCGCGTTCGCCGATTGCGCCCGCCGCGTGATGAATTTGGGCTACCTCTTTAGCCCCCACGACAACTATCAGGACATGTACCGCGACTCTCCCTCGTGGAGCGAAGACTGCATTACGAAGTCCGCCGATGGCAGCCTGCTAAAGGGCGGCCGGTGGGACGGCGGGCGCGCCTATATCACCTGCTCCGAAGAAGCGATCGACCTCGCGCGCCGCCCCCGGAATCTGCCGGCGGTGAAGACGCTCACGGGAGCCAACTCGTATTTCATCGATACGACCTACGCTGCCGGCCTGCTCGAGTGCTTCGACCCGAAGCATCCCCTGACGAAAACCGGCGATATGCAGTGGAAACAAGCCCTTTCCGATTACGCCCGCCAGATGTTCGGCAGTTTCGGCAGTGAGGACGGACGCGAGTGGGCCATCCCTCACGCCGATTTCTTTGAGGGCATCACCGGCGTGTCGGGCGCCAGTTTCGCCGCCAAAACACTGTTGAGCGATACCGGGGGCGTCGCCATTCCGTTGTTCGAACTGGTCTACCACGACGCCATCGCAGCCTACGGCAAGTACGGTTACGACGCGGCGCGCGCGACGGAATATGTGCTCCAGCATATGATTCTGGGCCGGCCTCTGAACTACCACAACGTACCCAATCACGCGTACTGGAACGGCGCTCCGGCCCCGGAACCCGCCGCTCCGCCGGCCAACGGCAAAGACCCCGCGCTATTCGTGCGCGCCGAATACGGGTGGGCGCAGGGAATGCACCCGGCCGACCGCTTCATGAAGAACACGCATGAGCTTCTCTCGCCCCTGAATGAGATCACAGGCAAGATGCGCATGACGCGCCACGAGTTTCTCACCGCCGGCCGCAAAGCGCAACGCAGCGTGTTTAGCGACGGCACGCGGACCGTGGAGGTGGTCGTTAACATGGGGGATGCGCCGTTGCCGTGGAAGTCGAAGCTGGGCGGTGCAATTGAGCTGCCGGTCTACGGCTTTCTCGTCGAGAGCCCCGATTTCGTGGCGTTCCGCGCCCAGACCTGGAGTGGCCGGCATTACAGCGCCGCGCCGATCTTTACCCTGCGCAGCCTCGACGGCAAACCGCTGGCGGAGTCCCGCCGGATCAAGGTCTTCCATGCCTCGGGCGACGCCGAGTTGCAATTCCGCGGCAGCCCGCGCGCGGTAGTGAAGGAAGCGGTGCTGGAGTTGCCCTGAGCCTCGGATCGAGCGCGGGGCCAGTGAGAACGCGGAGCAAACCCGGCGTGCGGCAAAATGCTCGTCTCGGCGCCGCCTTCACGTCCGGCAAGCTCGCCGCCAGAGATCGCGAATCCACCCGTCCGAGCCCGCGGCCCGCTTGGCCCCCTCACCAGGTGCGCTGGGTCGCGGCATAGGAAGACCCTCACACCGTTCCAAGCCACCGTGATGCCGCAAAGATCAGAGCCAGCGTGACGCCGGCAATGGCGAACTCTCCGATAGCGCCGGCTGCCAGCGGGCGCAGACCCTGTTTGCGCAGTTCCCGGATGTTCGTCTGCAGGCCCACGCCCGCAAAGGTGAGCAGAAAAGCCCAGCGCGACAGATTGGCCAGATCGGCAATCTGCGGCTTGGTGAATGCGCCGGCGGTCGCCAACAAGGAAATCAGCAGGAATCCCAGCACGAACTTCGGGAACTTCTGCCACAGGAACGCGGCCTTGTTTTCCACGCCCTGACGGTGGCTCTTGCGCGCCCAGTGAATGGCGTACCCCAGCACCACAAAACCGATGGTCGCGTTGCGCGCGGTCTTGGCCAGCACGGCGAATTTCGCGGCCGCATCGGAGTAGAGTGCGCCTGCCGCCGTCGCTTCAGCCGTGTTGTCCACGGCAAGGCCTGCCCACAAACCGAAGGCGTGATCGGAAAGCCCCAGCGCATGGCCAATGGCCGGGAACGCGAAGAGACTCAACGCGCCCATCGCGAGTATGGCTGCAATGGCGTAGGACGCTTCCTCGTCATCCGCCTCGATTGCGCCCTTGGCCGCTATGATCGCGGAAACGCCGCAAATGGAAGATCCGACGGCCAGCAGCGAGGTGAGTTTCGGCGACAACCGCAGCCATCTGCCCAGCGCCGTCATCAGCGCAATCGACAGGGCCAGTTCCACCGCCACGAAGGCCAGGCTGACGCCTCCCAACTTCAGCACGTCGCCAAGCAGAAAGCGGACGCCAAGCAGCACGATTCCGGTCTTCAGCCAAAACTCGTAAGTCGCGACGCCCGCCCGGAAAACAGCGGGAATGCCGATGGTGTTGGAAACGATCAGCCCGAACACGATGGCCCACAGGACGTACTCGATGTTCGGTAAAGCAAGGTGATGCGCTTTACCGTAGCGGGCGATCGATTGTTCGGTCAGCTTCCCCAGGACGCCCAGCAAAGCAAGCAGGGCGATACCGGGAAGCAGTCCCAGCAGCCGGGGTACCGCCGGCCTGGAGACGCGTGGCGCAACTATCGCAGGGCTCATGGTTCTCTCCTGTGCGCCTGCTCTGTTACCACGGGATGTGCGGCAGGATGTGCAAACGGATGAGAGCCGCGGCGCCGAGGGCCGCGATCACGGACCACCAGTCGAGTGTCAGCTTGCGTTGGTTTGCCATAAGGAGGTTCACTATCTTACCGCTTTGCACGTGAGCCAAGAGGGCGACGACCCACGCGAGGGCGAGCGACGCAACCGCGCTTCCCGGCCGCGGCCCATCATTGCTGGGGTTTGCCGCACTCCGCACAGAACTTGGCCGTCTTCGGAATGGCGTGTCCGCATTCCACGCAGAACTTCGTCTCGCCCGCGCCCGGAGCGCCCCCCGGTTGCGCCACCGGCTTCATAGCGTTCATCATGGTCTGCGCCATGCTGATGCCGGCCCCCAGCCCCACGCCCACACCGGCCGCGCCGCCTTCGTTGGCCGCCGCAATGGGGATGGCTTGCGCCGCCTCGAATTGCGCGAAACGTCCGAGGTCGCCCACCATGTTCATGCCGATGCGCTGGTCCAGCACCTTCTGCAGTTCGTCCGGCAGCGAAAGATTTTCGACGATCAACTGGTTCAGCTCCAGCCCCAGCGCCTTGAACGCCGGGCCCGCATGCTCGGCGATCTTCTGCGCCAGCGTCGCCTGGTGGGCCGCCATATCCAGGAACGGTACGTCGCTATTGGCGAACGTATCGGTCATGCGCGCGATAATCGTTTCGCGCAGTTGCCCCTCCAGATCCGCCACTCGGTAGATGTCCCGCGTGCCGCTGACGCTGGTGTAGAAAACCCGCGGGTCCGCAACGCGGTAAGTGTAAATGCCGTATCCGCGCAACCGCACCGCGCCATACTCCTTGTCGCGAATGGTGATGGGCGTCGCCGTGCCCCAGCGCTGGTCGATCTGCAGCCGCGTCGAGAAGAAATACACATCCGATTTGAAGGGCGATTCGAAGGCCTTGTCCCAGTTCATCAGGTCCGTGAGCAACGGCAAATTGCGCGTGTTCAGGGTATACAGGCCCGGCCCGAACACATCGGCGATACGGCCCTCGTTGACGAAGGCGGCCATCTGCGACTCCCGTACCGTGAGTTGCCCGCCCGTCTCAATCTCCATATCCTGCATCGGATACCGATAGGCCAGCACGCCATCTTCATCCTCGTTCCACTGGATGACGGCGATAAACTGTTTGCCGATAAAACTACGCAGGCTCATGCGCACCTCTGTATACTAGATTGTACCCGTTTGCACTCTTATGGCTGGCGTGGAATGGATCGTCGAAGCGCACGGCTGCCCGTCCGGCGGGCTACGCGACCTGGCCGTATTGCGCGCCCTCTTCCTGGCGCTCATCCGCGACCTGGGCCTCCATACAGTGGGCGAGATCCTGTGGCACCAATTCCCGGCTCCAGGCGGCATAACCGGGCTGGCGCTGCTATCGGAATCGCACCTGACGTGCCACACTTTCCCCGAGCATGGCTCGATCTGCCTGAACCTGTTTAGCTGCCGCCCGCGTCCCCGGTGGGATTTCGAGACCCGCTTGCGGGACTATCTGGGAGCTGAACACGTCAGCGTCCGCGATGTGACGCGAGACTACATCCCGGTGGGGACCGCCGTATGACCCAGCCTGCCGCGCTTTGCCCAAGCTGTGGCGCACCGATTCTGTTCCACTGGTCGAGCAGCGTCCAGACCACCTGCCCGCATTGCAAATCCATCCTCATTCGCACGGACGTGAACCTGGAAAAGGTGGGCGTCGTCTCGGATCTGCCGCCCGACAGCTCGCCGGTCCAACTCGGCACTTCCGGCGTCTACGAAAACCGCGCCTTCACCGTCGCCGGACGCATCATATACGACTATGACGAAGGCTCCTGGAACGAGTGGCACATCGTCCTGAATCAGGGCGGCAGTGCCTGGCTGTCGGATGCGCAAAGCCAATACGCGGTGACTTTCGCCTTGCAGGCCGGACCGCTGCCGGCGCTCGCCGCCGTGCACCTCGGCGATCGGTTCACCTGGAACCAGACCGCATTCGCGGTGACCGCCATCACCGATGCGCGCTATCGCGGCGTCGAAGGCGAGCTGCCCTTTCAGTATTGGGATAAACAGGGAGCCACTTTCGTCGACTTGCGCTCCACCGCCGGCGACTTCGCGACGCTCGATTACAGCGACGCCGAACCGCTGCTTTACCTCGGGAAAATGGTGGATTTCGAGGCGCTGCGGCTGAAGAATCTGCGCGCCTTCGAGGGGTGGTCATGAGTCCGGAAACGCCGCCGCAGGTGCAGACGCTGGCGTGTCCCCACTGCGGCGCGCCACTCACCGTCCGCTCCATGGGGCGCGCTGTCACCATCGTGTGCGGTCATTGCCATTCCATCCTGGATGCCAAGGACCCGCAACTCAAAATCCTGCAACGCTTCGAGGCTGCCACCGGCGGCGAATCTCCGGCGATCCCGCTGGGCAGCCGCGGCAAGTGGCGCGGTGCGCTTTATGAGGCGATCGGTTTCCAGGTGCGCTCCATGGAAGCCGACGGCCTCACTTATAGCTGGCGCGAATATCTCCTCTTCAACCCGTACAAAGGATTTCGTTACCTCACCGAGTACAACGGCCATTGGAACGACTGCAGCGTGACCACCGCCTTGCCCGAGGCCGACGGAATCGGGGCCAGGTACCTCGGCAAGAAGTACAAGCACTTCCAGACCTGCACCGCCCATACCACCTTCGTGCTCGGCGAATTCCCCTGGCAGGTGCGGGTGGACGATGCCGTCGCAGTCACCGACTACGTCGCTCCGCCCTACGTGCTTTCCTCGGAAATGGCGGGCAGCGAGACTACCTGGACACTCGGAGAATACGTACACGGCGCGGACATCTGGAAAGCATTCGGACTGCCGGGTATTGCGCCCACGCCAATGGGCGTTTACGAGAATCAACCTTCCGCGTTGAAGGCCTCCGCCGGCCAGACCTGGTTCGCCTGCGCAGGTCTCGCAACGGCAATCTTCGTGATTTTCACCTTGAACCAGCTCTTTTCGCAACAGGAGCAAGTGTTCCGCGAGGCCTACAGCTTTTCGCCATCGAGCACCGAAGCGTCTTTTGTCACTCCGGAATTCGAACTCAAAGGGCGCACTTCCTCGGTCGAAGTCCGGACCGACGCGGATGTATCCAACCAGTGGATCTATCTGAACTACGCCCTGATCGACGCAGACACCGGGCAGGCGTACGATTTCGGGCGCGAAGTGACCTATTATACCGGCGTCGATTCGGACGGCCACTGGCAGGAAGGCAGCCAGCACGATCGGGTCACACTGCCGTCCATACCGCCCGGCCGCTACTACCTGCGCGTCGAGCCGGAATCGGACGCCAGCCTGGGAACTATCGCCTACACCGTGACGGTGACGCGCGATGTGCCCGTGCTGGGAGTATATTTCTTGGCGTTGGCCGCTATCTTACTCCCCGCCTTATTGATTTCCTGGCGCACTTACAATTTCGAACAAATGCGCTGGGCGCAAAGCGACCATCCCATGAAGTCTGTCGGAGGCGGCGAATGATCTGGAACCGGCTGTATCTGATTTACGGAATCGCGGTGGTGTTGCTCCTCGGAGCCGGCGCCTACCGCGGCTGGAGCTTTACATCGGTCAACGAAGTCAAGAACGTGCCGGGGTCCATTCGGGACAATCCCGGCTCCTATCGCGCGATCTACAGCAGCTATCACCATTACACAGGAGGTAAGTGAAATGCCTATCGTGACGTTCCCTAATATTGTCAACGCGCTGGTGTTTGCTATGGTTGGCATCCTGATCTTCGTGGTTGCCTTTTTCGTCCTGGACAAACTCACCCCTTACCATCTCTGGAACGAAATCGTTCACCAGCACAACACCGCCCTGGCGATCCTGATCGGCGCGCTCTCCCTGGGTCTCTGCCTGATCATCGCCGCGGCCATTCACTAAGAGACCTTGTGGGGCAGGCTCTCAGCCTGCGGCGGCCTCTCAGGCCGCCCGGCTGCCTATGGCGTTAGTCCTCTTCATATCCGTCTTCTTGATCTCCGCCTGCGGGCTGATTTACGAACTCGTCGCGGGGACCCTGGCCAGTTACCTGGTCGGCGACAGCGTCTTCCAATTCTCCACCATCATCGGCTGCTACCTCTTCTCCATGGGAATCGGCAGCGCCCTGTCGCGCTACATTCATCGCGGCCTCGTCCATCGCTTCATCTGGATCGAGCTGATGATCGGCCTGATCGGAGGCTTCTCCTCGGCCCTCCTGTTTCTAGCCTTCGCCTACACGCAGGCCTTCGCCTTCCTGATGTATTTCATAGTCACGGTGATCGGCATTCTGGTAGGCCTGGAAATTCCGCTGCTGATGCGCATCGTGCATGGCCACTTCGATTTCCGCGACGCCGTGGCGCACGTGCTCACCTTCGACTACATCGGCGCGCTGGCCGCCTCGCTGCTATTTCCCATCGTCCTGGTGCCGCACCTGGGCCTGGTGCGCTCCGCCATGCTGTTCGGCATCGTCAACGCGGGCGTGGCGCTGTGGAGCACCTATCTGTTCGCTGCCCAGTTGGGAGCCCGCCGCTTGCTGCGCGGCGTGTCGGCGATCGTGCTCGCGATTCTGCTCGGCGGCCTGCTGGAAGCCAAACGCATTACCGCCTTCGCCGAAGATAACATCTACGCCGACGAAATCATCTTCGCCCGCGATACGCGCTACCAGCACATCGTGCTGACGCGCTTCAAGGACGATCTGCGGCTCTTCCTCAACAGTCACCTGCAGTTCAGCTCACGCGACGAATATCGCTATCACGAATCGCTGGTGCATCCCGGCCTTTCCGCGATTCCCGCGCCGCGGCGCGTTCTGGTGCTGGGCGGCGGCGACGGGCTGGCGTTGCGCGAAATCCTCAAGTATCCCCAAATCGAAAGCGCCACGCTCGTGGATCTCGATCCGGAAATGCCCCGCCTGTTCTCCTCGAACCCCATGCTGACCGCGCTCAACCAGCGCAGCTTCCTCTCGTCCAAGGTACACGTGATCCACGCCGATGCTTTTCCGTGGATCGATTCCGACCAAAGCAGTTTCGACTTCATCGTGGTGGACTTTCCCGACCCCACCAACTATGCGCTGGGCAAACTCTATACGACAGCTTTTTATCGCGCCGCTGCCCGTCACCTGAGCACGCAGGGTCTCATGGTGGTGCAAAGCACGTCGCCCATGTTTGCCCGCGATTCCTACTGGTGCATCGATACCACGCTCCGTCAGGCCGGGCTGAAAACGTCTCCATACCACGTCTACGTTCCGTCGTTTGGGGAATGGGGATTCATTCTCGCGTCTCACAGGGACTACAGCATGCCCAAAAGCCTGCCGCCGGGACTGCGCTTCCTGAGCGTGGCGACGCTGCCGGCCCTGTTCCAGTTCCCGCCCGATATGGCGCCCATCCCCATGCCGCCCAATACGCTGAACGACCAGGCGCTGGTGCGCGCCTACGATAAGGATTGGAAGGATATCAGCCATTGACGGCGACGCGTCGCCAGTTCGTCGCCAGCGCCTCGGCGGCTCTGGCCGGCATGACCGCCAAAGGCGAACGCCCGCTGGCAGGGTCGTTTGTGAATGACGCATTCGCCGCCGGCCATCGCATCCGCGACCGTGCGCCCATCTCCCCCGCGCCGCGCGAGGTTCGCATCCCAATGGTGATCGTAGGCGGCGGCATCGCCGGGCTGAGCGCCGCGTGGCGGTTGCAGAAGCGCGGCTTTCGCGATTTCGTTCTCCTGGAAATGAACGATCAGGCCGGCGGCAACGCGCGCTCGGGCGAGAACGATGTCAGCCGCTATCCCTGGGCCGCGCATTATGTACCCGTGCCCGGACCGCAAGCCCTCTACGTCCGCGAACTCTTCGAGGAGTTGGGTGTGTTGCGCGACGGCGTCTGGAACGAGCGCGTCCTGTGCTTCAGTCCGCAGGAGCGGCTGTTCCTGTATGGCAAATGGCAGGAAGGCATCGAGCCGGCCATCGGGCTCAGCCGCAAGGATCGCGAGCAATTCCAACGCCTGGAGGATTTGTTCGCCGCCTCTCGCTCGAGCGGCGGCTTCAGCATCCCCATGGAACTCGGCCTCGGCCGCGGTCCGCGGGATCTGGACACTCTGTCTTTCGCCGATTGGCTGCGTCAACACCGCATCGACTCGCCGCTGGTCCTGTGGTACATGAACTATTGCTGCCGCGACGATTACGGCGCGTTAGCCGCCGATACGTCCGCATGGGCCGGTGTGCACTACTTCGGCTCGCGCGCGCCGGAGGAAAAGGGTCCGCTCACCTGGCCGGAGGGCAACGGCTGGATCACCCGGCAGTTATTGCAGCGCGTGGGATCGTTTGTGCGCACCGGCCAACTGGTGCGGCGTATCCAGCGCCAGGGTGCCCGTTATCTGGTGCTGACCGATAGCGTCCGTTACGTAACGGACGCGGTCATCTATGCGGCGCCTACATTTCTCGCGCCCTACTTGATCGAAGGCTTCGGCCGCCTCGAAAAGTTCGAATACTCGCCCTGGCTGACGGCGAACCTGACCGTCGACCGGCCGCCGCGCGGCGCGGGAACGCTGGAACGCGCCTGGGACAACGTGGTGGCGCACTCGCCCACGCTGGGCTATGTGGACGCCACCCACCAGACGCTGCGCTCGCAAGTGGATCGCACCGTGTGGACGTTCTACTGGGCGCTGGCCGAGGGATCGCCGGCCGCCAATCGCGCGCTATTGCTCCAAAAGGATTGGCGGTATTGGAGCGAAGCCATCCTGCGCGACCTGGAGCGTGTCCATCCCGATATCCGCGGTTGCGTATCGCGCATCGATATCATGCGCATGGGACACGCCATGGCCCGGCCGGTGGTGGGATCCATCTTCGATCCGCGGCGGCGGAACTTGGCACGGCGTCAGGGGCGGCTGCTCTTCGCCAACTCCGACGTAAGCGGGTTTTCGATTTTCGAAGAAGCCCAATTCCGAGGTGTACAAGCAGCGGAGACCATCCTGCATCGTCTTTAGTGGGGCAGGCTCTCAGCCGGGGTGCCCTCTGGGCCGGGCCTCTCAGGCCGCTCCCCTCCCCCGCAAATTCCAGCTATCATTGAAATCAACCCAATGAACCTCCAAATCGGCCAAACCATCGGCGACTACGAGATCCTCGGCGAACTGGGCGCCGGCGGAATGGGCAAGGTGTTTCGCGTGCGAAACGTCATCTCGGACCGCCTCGACGCCATGAAAGTTCTGCGCCCCGATCTGGTGGCCGACGCCGGCATGGGCGACCGCTTCCTGCGCGAAATCAAAGTCCACGCCAGCATGGTTCACCCCAATATCGCCGGCCTGCATACGGCCCTGCGCCACGGCGATTCGTATCTCATGGTCATGGAACTCGTCGAAGGGCGCAGCCTCGCCGCAGCCATACAAGGCGGCCCGCTCGATCCCGCCGCGGGTGTCGACGCCATCCTCCAGGTGCTGGCGGCGCTCGCCTACGCGCATCGCCACGGCGTCATCCATCGCGACATCAAGCCCGCCAACATCATCGTGAGGAACGACGGCGTGGTGAAGGTCACCGACTTCGGCATCGCCCGCTCCAGCGCGGTGCCGCGCCTCACCGCCACCGGTTCGCTGCTCGGCTCGCTCTACTACATGTCGCCGGAGCAGATCCAGGCCCTGCCTGTGGATCGGCGCTCGGATCTATACTCGGTGGGGGTCACGCTGTACGAAGTGCTTACCGGCCGCCGGCCGTTTGAAGGCGCGAATGAATACGAAATCATGAGGGGCCACCTGGAATCCACGCCCGTCCCTCCCGAACAACTCGCCGCCCGAATCGCGCCGGAGCTTTCCCGCGCGATCCTCCGCGCCTTGGCGAAAGATCCCGCGCAGCGCTTTCAAACCGCCGACGAGTTTCGCGCTGCGCTGGGTCCGGCGGGTCCCAGGCCGGCCGCCATTACGCAGACGCTGCGGACCCACCTGCCGCCGCCCGCGCCCCAGCCTGCCGCAACCGAGGACGATCTCACCGCCATTCAGGCCAAGCTGCTTCAATACCTTGGACCTATCGCGCCGCGGCTCGTGGCGCAAGCGGCCTCGCGGACCGCCTCGCGAGCCGCGTTGGTCCGCGATTTGGCGGGACACATTCCCGATCTGCGAGAACGGGAGGTCTTCCTCAAAGCGTGTCAAGCCCACTCGGCGCAATCGGAGTCCGGCCCGCGCCCGTCGCCCCTTACGCCGGTTCCGGTCGAGACACCCCAGCCCGTAACCTGGGATCCCCATTACCTCGAAAAAGTAAAGCAATCGCTGGCGCAGCACATCGGCCCGGTGGCGGGCGTCCTGGTGGACCGCACCTGTAAGCGGGTCGCTTCGCGCCAGCAGCTCTACGATGTGCTGGTGACCCACATCCCGTCCGAGAAGGACCGGGCCAAGTTCCTGCAGTCCGTGCCGCGGTAAAGCTGTATAATCTGAGCGGCTGTTACCGAGCCGCGACCGTCAGGAAGCGGTTTCCCCAAAAACGGCTAAGCACCCAATCGGAGCCGGAGGGCCAAATTGAAGGCCCACAACTGCTACTATCGATCTTAGCCTGAGTAAGAGGCGCGTTCGATTGAGTAACGTATTCATCAGTTACGCAAAGAAAGACGAGGAAGTGGCGAGAGTCCTGTCCGACTCTCTCCAGCGCGCCGGGTTCTCCGTTTGGTGGGACCGTTACATCCCTCCCGGTCAGACTTGGGACAACGTCATTGGCAGCTCGCTCGAAGCCGCCGACTGTGTGCTGGTCCTGTGGTCCAGCAACTCGGTCGCATCGCGCTGGGTGCGCGAAGAGGCCGACCGCGGCGCCCGGCGGGGCTGCTTGATCCCAGTGCTCATAGAAAAGGTTGAGCCGCCGTTCGGCTTCGGGCGGATTGAGTCCGCCGACCTCTGTACCTGGCACGGCGATGAGCATGACCCTGAGTTCACCAACCTGCGCACTGCTGTGTCGGATCTGGTCCGGGCCGCTGGCGGCGAACAGGCGTCGCCCCCGATGCGCGTCAGCCCGGCGGACACTCATCAGCCTGTGATCTGGGATCCCGATTACCTAGAAAAGGTGACACAGTCGCTGGCACGCCACCTTGGCCCGATTGCGGGCGTCCTGGTGGACCGCACCTCCAAGCGGGTCGCCTCGCGCCAGCAGCTCTACGATGCCCTGGTGACCCACATCGCCTCGGAAAAGGACCGCGTGAAGTTCCTGCAATCCGTGCCCAAGTAAAGTTCCCCGGCGCGGGAACCGATCATGGTTCGATCATTCCCAGCGCCGTCACCAGGCTCCGCCGCAGCCGGTTAAACGAAGCCGCCAGCATGGAGACCTCGTCGCTGCCCTTAACCTGCAACTCTGGACAGTCTTCCAATTTGCCAAGACTGATACGGTCGGCCGCCGCCGAAAGCTGCCGGATGGGCCGAATCACGGTCAGGAACAACACCGCGTTCAATAGCGCCAGCGTGATCAGGAACACCCCGCCCACCGATACCATGAAATCCTGGAATCCTTCGTGGGCCAGCTTCAAAGAAACGGTCATCGGCACCGAGACGATTTGCGCTGCCACAACTTCGTTCGCCTTCCACCCGAAGCCGTGATCCCTGCCGTACCGCCTGATCATGGCCGCGGGCGCGATTCTGGGAACGCTGTGGCACTCCAGACACGGCGGATCGGCGCGCATGGGACGCGCCAGGAACATCACCCGGCCGGTAGGCGTGTCTCTCTCGCTTACCACTTCCTTCTGGTCCTTGTGGTTGCGAAACGTGTTGATCACGTCCGCCTCCCAGTCCACCGCGCGGTCCCGGAGATTGGTCGGGTTCAAGGTGGCTTCTTTGTAGGAGTAGTCGGAATACGCTCCTTGCAGGTACCCGAAGCTCTCGGTGGCGGCGAAGGCCGGCACGGTCTGCGGCAGAAAGCTCGTCTGGTGCGCTTGCAGCGTCACCAGCAGCGGCTTGATTTGGGAGGTCGTATAAGTTCGCGCGGCCATCGCCGTCTCCATCATCAGCCGCGTCTGCTGGGTCACCTGCGCGCGGGCGTTCCGTTGCAGGAATTCGTTGGCCACGTATCCCGACACCGCCAGACCGGCGCCGAATACCAACACAAAGATCAGATTGAATTTCAAAAGTAATTTCACGGTTCCCTCGCTCTGTCGATATTACGCTAAATCCAGCCCGCTCTCAACCAGCGCGCGAAACGACGGAAACAATGTGGGGCGGGCGCCCTCGCCCGCGGACCGGCGCCCTCGCCGGTCCACCGGCCGAAGGCCGGCAGGTGGCTTCCCCGGGCTTCCCCGCCCCCGGCCGGTCCATAATATAAGATATGCCCTTCGTGTCCATCCCCCAGGCTATCGACGAGATCCGCTCCGGCCGCATTCTGGTGGTGGTAGACGATGAAGACCGCGAAAACGAAGGCGACCTTACCATCGCGGCCGAAAAGGTCACCCCCGAAGTCGTCAACTTCATGGCCACCCATGGCCGCGGCCTGATCTGCCTGGCCCTCACGCCGGAGACGTGCGACGCGTTGCGCCTGCCGCCGATGTCGCCCCGCAACACTTCCAACTTCGGCACGGCATTCTGCGAATCCATCGATGCGCGCGACGGCACCACCACCGGTATCTCCGCCGCCGACCGCACCTGCACCATCCTGACCGCTATCCGCCCGGATTGCCGCCCAGCCGATCTGGCGCGGCCCGGCCACGTCTTCCCCCTGCGCGCGCGCGAAGGCGGCGTCCTGGTGCGCGCCGGCCAGACCGAAGCCTCCGTGGATCTGGCGCGCCTCGCCGGTCTCACGCCCGCCGGCGTCATCTGCGAAATCATGAACGACGATGGCACCATGGCGCGCGTGCCCCAACTGGTCGAATTCTGCCGGCGGCACGGCCTCAAAATGATTTCGGTCGCCGACCTGATCCGCTACCGTCTGCAACACGAACGCTACATCCGGCGTGTCGGCGAGGGCTGCATCGAAACGGAATTCGGCCCCTTCCGCACTTACGCGTATACCAGCGACATCTCGCCGGAGATGCACATGGCGCTCATCCGGGGCGAGGTGGAGGGCGCCGAACGCGTGCTGGTGCGCATGCACTCCCACTGCGTCTACGGGGATGTCTTCGGTTCCACGCGCTGCGATTGCCAGAAGCTCATCCGCGGCTCCCTCGAGCGCATCGCCGCGGAAGATTTGGGCGTGCTGGTCTACCTGCATCAGACCGGACCGGGGTTCCATACGCAGAAAACTCCGGCCGGGTTGGATCGCCTGGTGTCCCACAGCCGCGACTTCATGCACTATACCGGCGCCGCCGGCCAACTCCAGTTGCAGCACGAAAGCGGCATCGGCGCGCAGATTCTTTCCGATCTGGGCTTGCACACCATCCGCCTGCTGACCAATCATCCGCGCAAGATTGTGGCCCTGGAGGGTTTTGGCATCGAGATCGTCGAGCAGGTCCCGGTCACGAGCACATAGCGCTGTGGGGCAGGCTCTCCAGCCTGCTGCGGCCTCTCAGGCCGCCCGCTCGCCCGCTCGCGCACATTTTCGGATCTCCCGGTATTTTGTAGTATGATGAACGCGGGAGGACGCCAATGCTCGAAATCCGCTCCACCGTCAAACTGGACGACATCGAGTCGGTCATGAAAGCCGTCGCCCATCGCCACAATGCCAATGTGACGGTGGTCAGCCACCTGGGGCAGCCGCATCACGTACACGCGGACGGCGGCCCGCGCGAGGCTCTTGTTTTCACCCTCTATCATCCCAAGCTGTATGCGTCCCTGTTAGCCGCCGACATCCGCTTCGCCGGCTTTCTGCCTTGCCGCGTGGCCGCCTGGCCCGAGGGTGACGGCGTCATGTTGCAAGCCCTCACGCCTTCGGGATACTGCCGCGTCCTCGGCCGCCCGGATCTGGAGTCGCTGGCGGCGCCGCTCGACAGTGTGCTGCAGCGCATTCTGGAAGACGCCGCCCACCCCGTCACCGCCTCCGCCCGCGAACGCCCCGGGGTGGAAACGTCGCGCTGGGGCGCCACCGAGGACCAGGTGAACATGCGGGCTACCCTGCCCCAACGCATCGATTACCGCGGCACCAAAATCGAGGACGAAGCCGGCACCGGCGCGCACGATTCCCCCGGCGGATAAGCGTCATCGCGGCTGCGCCGCACCGAATGTGAACCACGAGCGGATTACCCGCTGCCGGTTATCGACCTCCGCCGTCGCCACAAAACCGGGCTGCGCCGGCGTGCCAAAGCGCATGTCCATGGCTTCCACGCGGGTAGCGCCTTCCGGATCGGCCAGCGGCATAGTCCGCTCCAGTGGAAACTGCGAGAATTTGAAAAAGTCGCGAAACTCCGGTGAATTATTGGCTGCCTGGATGGCCGCGCCGGGTTCGGCTTTATAGAAAATAGTGCCGCGCGATGGATCGAAGTCTTCCAGCAAACTGAAATTAACGACGCTATAAAACTCGCGCGTTTCCACCAACCCGCGCCACGCCAGCGGATTCACCGGTCCGGGCAGCGCCGCCACCCGCAGGGGCTGCTCGCCGGCGTAAATGCGGGAATCCAGTGTGGCGGCCGCGCGCGCGTGCAGCGCTCCGCGCCCGATATTGTAGAGCCCCAGAAACAGAAGCGCAAAAATGGCAAACCCACGGCCGGCGCTGCTTGTGCGCGCGCCAATCTCCGCGTTCACCAGCCGCGCCATCGCCGGCCCCGCCAGCCCCGCCAGCAGCACCGCCCAAATCCACAGGTCCACCACCGCAGTGAAGTCCGCATGGAACCATCGCCCGGAGAACGGCAGCAGCAAGCGGATGCCATACACGTTGGTGTAGTCCAGCAGCAGGTGCGACGCCACCGCCACTAGCGAGATGGCGTACGCCCCCAGCCACTGGAACGGTCTGCGTGTGAATAGCCGCACCGCCAACACCGGCAGCAGCGCCATCAACGGCCAGGCGGCAAGGGAATGCGTCAAGTGGCGGTGGTAGTTGAGATAGTTGAGCTGTCCCCCGGCCAGCGTCACGATATCGATATCGGGAGCGTTGGCCGCCAGCACCAGAATCCAGGGCGCTTGTGGCGAGAATCGGTTTAATCCCGCGCGTCCCAGGAATAGGCCCGTAGCTGAGTGCGTAAGCGGATCCATGCTTGTCTGAAGGCCGGATTGTACCACGGAAGGAAAGCGGGCGGACCCAAAATACCCAGCCCCAGTTGGGCCCGCCCGGCAGCCGGCCGCCGCCCATCAGGCGGCCGAAAGCCCCACCGGGGGGCGCAGCACCCTGGCTGGCGCACGTTTGGGCACCATCGCCACGGTTCGGCTTGGGCGATCGTTGCTCATCGTGCCGCCGAAATATTCATCCAAAGGAAACAAACTGTGTGGTTCCAATTCCCGGAAAACTCGACCCAATTTCTGTTCGATCTTGTAAATAATGTGAAAGAATGTGCCCCGATCGACTACCAGCCGCCAACAGCACAGCTTCCAGTCCGCCCCTAGCAGGTAATGGAAGCGGAAAATATCGTACTCCAGGGGGCTCAGCGCGTTGCGGCTGACCAGGCAGAAATCGGCGATGTACTCTTCCACTTTGCGGCCGTAGGTCAAGCGGTTATCCTTGCCGTTGCAGAACTCCAGCCGTACCCGGCTCAGGTGCCGGTCCCTGTTGGTGCAGTCCCGAAAACGCAGGTAACAGACCCGAAATATAGCCCGAAAGACGCAGTTGCAGGGGACCTCCCGGTCGTAACGTCCCGGGCGCAATCCATAACCATGGCAGTGCGCACAGGTTGTCTTTGCGAGCGCTATTGTTTGTGATCGATCCCAATTCATCATTCGCTTTGAAACGTCCTCTCGGCGACCCTCCATCGTGTGGGCCAGCCATTACTAAAAACTTGTTTCAAATTTATCGGCTGGTCCCGGAATCGTCAAGCGAATTCCAGCGCATCTTTAGAGAATACTTTGTGAAATCAACAGCACATATTACGTATCTTCTTCTCGTATATTAAGTTAAACTTTACTTAATATATGCGGAAATAAATTGTGGTACTATACGAACTATTCGGGAATAGTACGGTTTTATACCGTGTCTATTTCCCGTAGAAATAGGGTGGAGGCTTCTTCTCCAGTGGACTTCCGGCTTCTCCAGTTGCGGCTCGTCTCCCACGTCCGCGCCCGCGTGCGCAATGGAGAACTTAGCGAACGCGCTCTGGCCCGCATCACCGGCATTTCCCAGCCCCATATCCATAACGTGTTGAAAGGAAACCGGCTCCTGTCCCCCGACTTGGCCGACCAGATGCTCCAGCGCATGCGCATCAGCCTGGTCGATCTCCTCACCGCCGCCGATGCCGCAGCCCCGCCCCACCAGGAACCCGGGGATTGCCCCGATTGCCGCATGGCGGCGCTGCTGGACGGTTGGATCGGGCGCGAATATCCGTATCCCCAAGCCGCCAGCCGCCAGCGATATCCATTCCCGGCGGCCGCTTTGGATTCGCTCGACTTCCCCGTCGCAGCCCGGTTGGCGCCAGACCCGCTGCGGGCGCCCATGTTCAGTGGCCCCGGCGTGGTGCTCCTGGACTGCTCCGAAGACGTCCGCCGCGATCCGGACGAAGAAGGCTACTTCGCCTTGGACCTGGGCGGAGGGGGCACCATCGCAATGGTACGGCTGGCCATGCGGCATGTGTATCTGTGGGCCCGCCACGCCGACGTGTGGCAGTCCATCCCCCTGCCGGACCGCCGCCCTCTCGACGTGATCCAGGGGCGCGTCAGCCTGGTGGTGCGGCAGTTGTGAGGCATTGATATCCGGGCGCGGGCCGCATATCCTGGTAACTGTGAAGGCCATGTGGGGTTTCAAAACGGCCAGCGGCGCCAGCCCTGCCCAACCGGGCAGCGACCGTCTCAAAAGACTGGCTAAGAGCCTGGATGCCTTGGCCCGCAAGGACGAAACCGGCATCCGCAGGGCCCTCGAGATCGGCTCTCTACGCCGGCAGGCAGCCCTGCAGTTGCACGGCATCTGCGGCGATTTCGTGCGCGACCTCAACCAATTGCTTGCGGAAATCGTGCTCGATTTTCAGCCTGAGCAATACGGGCCGGACAACTTTCAGGATGCGGGCATCAATCTTTTCCAGATCAATGCCCAAGGACGCATCCTGCAAATCAAATTCGAAGCCACCCCGGAGTTGGTCTCCACCGAGGATTTCCGCGTACCCTACATCCTCGCCGGAGCCGTCCGCTGCTTCAACCAGGAATTGCTCGACAAGGACCTCATCGAAGAGCAGTTGTTGTTTTACACCATCGAAAAGTCGCGCCATCTCTGGCGCTTCTTCGACGCCCGTACCTACCACTCCGGCCCGTTCGATCGGGACTATCTGACCACTCTCCTCGAGCACCTGGTCTAGCTCTTTCCCCGTGGGGCAGGCTCTCAGCCTGCAGCGGCCTCTCAGGCCGCCCCGTGCCTTGACGAAGAATCCATCAACCTGTTAAGATCTTCTTGTCTTTAATACTGTAAAACGAACTATTCCATGCTGTTCCACGCGCGGTACGCGGCACGGATTCTGAGCCTGGTCGCGGGAGGGATGCTGGCCGCCGCAGCGCTGGCCCAGCCGCCCAAACCGCTCCCCGGGTCCGAAGAATGTCTTGCCTGCCACGACACCGGGCCGCGCACGGGTAAACGCGAAAAAGGCGCCCCGCCGCCGATCGATGCCGCGGCTCTGCGCGCCTCCCCGCATGCGGATCTGGAGTGCGCGGCCTGCCACACCGAGCTCGCCAAGAAAGAATTCCCCCACCCCGAAAAACTGGCGCGCGTCGATTGCGGCGCATGCCACACCGACGAGCAGACCCAATACGCCGCCAGCCTTCACGGGCGGGCCACCGCCCGCGGCGACCGCCTCGCGCCCACCTGCCGCGACTGTCACGGCACCCACAACATCCTGCGCAAGTCCAGCCCGCACTCGCCCATTTCCACCATGGAGATTCCGCGGCTATGCGGCGGCTGCCATCGTGAGGGAACCCCGGTCAGCCTGACCCACAACTTTCCGCAGGAAAACATCCTGGGCAACTACATGGACAGCATCCACGGCGAGGGGCTGTTCAAGCGTGGGCTCATCGTGACGGCGGTCTGCACCAGTTGTCACACGGCCCATTTCGTGTTGCCCCACACCGATCCGCGCTCCTCCATCGCCAAAGCCAACATCGCCGCCACCTGTACCCGCTGCCACGCCCAGATCGAAACCGTGCATCGCCAGGTGATTCGCGGCGAATTATGGGAAAAGCAGCCGCACCTGATTCCCGCCTGCGTGGACTGCCACGAGCCGCATAAGGTCCGCGCGGTGTTCTATCCGCAAGGCATGGCGGACCAGGATTGCCAGCGCTGCCACGGCGACCGCAACCTGAAGGTCACCCGCGGCGGCCGGACCGTCTCGCTGTTCGTGGACCAGACCGAACTGCAACACTCGCGCCACGCACGCACCGCCTGCATCCAGTGCCACACCGGCGGGACGCCTTCGGACCTGCGCCCCTGCCGGACCGTCCCGGACAAGGTGGACTGCTCCATCTGCCACGCGGAAGTAATGACCCAGTACCGCGAAAGCACGCACGGCAAATTGGCCGCGCAGGGGAGCCCCGATGCGCCCGGCTGCCAGGATTGCCACGGCTCGCATGGCGTGCTGGGCAAGAAAGACTCCGTCTCGCCCACCTTTTCGCGCAACGTGCCGGCGCTCTGCGGCAAGTGTCACCGCACCGGCCAGAAGGCCGCCCTGCGCTACACCGGAACGCAACACAACGTGGTCGAAAATTACCTGGAGAGCATTCATGGAAAGGGGCTGATGGAAAGCGGGCTGACCGTGACGGCGGATTGCGCCGACTGCCATACCGCGCACCACGAACTGCCCGCCGCCGACCCGCGCTCCAGCGTCAACCGCGCCAACATCGCCCGCACCTGCGCGCAGTGCCACCGCGGCATCTACGAGCTGTTTACCGCCAGCGTCCACTCCACCGAAGTCACCCACACTAACAAGGAACTCCCGGTGTGCGCCGACTGCCATTCCGCGCACAGCATCGAGCGCACCGATCTTTCCGATTTCCGCCTGCACATCATGGATCAGTGCGGCCGCTGCCACCGCGACATCACCGCCAGCTATTTCGAGACGTTCCACGGGAAGGTTTCCAAGTTGGGCTACCTGAAGACCGCCAAGTGCTACGATTGCCACGGCGCCCACGACATCCTGCCGGTCAACAACCCGCGCTCCCATCTGAGCCGCAACAACATCGTCAAAACATGCGGGCAATGCCACACCGGATCGCATCGCCAGTTCGCCGGATACCTCACCCACGCCACGCACCACGATCCCAAGAAATACCCGTTCCTGTTCGTGACGTTCTGGGGCATGACCACGCTGCTGGTGGGCACCCTGGTGATTTCCGGAGCCCACACGTTGATGTGGCTGCCGCGCTCGCTGAAGTACCGCCGGGAGATCGCCGCCGGCGCTCCGGACAGCCGCGTCTACGTGCGGCGCTTCCAGACCTTCCAGCGCAATCTGCACCTGATGGTGATCTCCAGTTTCCTCGGCCTGGCGCTAACGGGAATGATTCTGAAGTTCTCCTATGCCGCCTGGGCCAAGCTGCTGGCGCACCTGTTGGGGGGCTTCGAGGCCGCCGGGCTGATCCACCGCTTCTGCGCCGTGCTGACCTTCACCTATTTCGGGCTGCACCTCTACGACATGGCGCGCCAGCAGCGGCGGTCCGGCAAGACCTGGCGCCAGTTCCTGGCCGGCCCGGAGAGCATGTTGTTCAACCGCCGCGACTGGCGCGAATTCTGGGGCTCCATGAAATGGTTCCTGGGCCGCGGCCCGCGCCCCGAGTTCGGCCGCTGGACGTATTGGGAGAAGTTCGACTACTTTGCCGTATTCTGGGGCGTCGCCGTGATCGGGGGCACGGGATTGCTGCTCTGGTTCCCGGAGATCTTCACCCGCGTGATGCCGGGATGGATGGTCAACGTGGCCACCACCATCCATAGCGACGAAGCCCTGCTGGCGGTGAGCTTCATTTTCGTGGTGCACTTCTTCAACACCCACTTCCGCCCCGAGAAGTTCCCCATGGACACGGTCATTTTCACCGGTGGCACGCCGCTCGAAGAGTTCAAACGCGACCGCCCGCGGGAATACCGGCAACTGGTCGAAAGCGGCGAACTGGAACACCTCTTGATGCCCGAGCCGGAAGCGCTGGCGGTGAAACTCTGGCGGCGCTTCGGTTTCGCCGCGCTCACCTTAGGCCTGATCATGATCGGCCTGATCGTCTACGCC
>PMVV01000130.1 GCA_003166475.1 Bryobacterales bacterium
GCGCACAGCGGCGCGCACATCAGCGTGGTCACCAAGTCGGGCACCAATGACCTGCACGGCATGCTTTACGAAGACTTCCAGAACAGCGTGATGAATGCCGCGCCGTTCTTCTACAATGCATCTCCGGCCATTACCGTCAAGGACCCCTTCCTCGCCCGCAATCAGTTCGGCGTGAACCTCGGCGGACCGGTCAAGAAGAACAAGCTGTTCTATTTCGTGGCTTATCAGGGCGTGCGCCTCGCGGATGCGTCGGATGCGGCCAAAGACGTGGATGTACCCATCGGACTAACCGATGACCGCAGCCTGCAGGGCATCGTGAATGCGATGAAGACAAGCTACAACAAGACCATCACTACGTCGCAGGTCAGTCCCGCGGCGGCCGCCATGTTGCAGGCTAAGCTGCCCAACGGACAGTTTCTGGTCCCCAGCGCTCAGATCACGGATTCCACCACGGCAATCGCGCTGGGCTATGACGCAGTTGTGCAAGGACCTAACGCTCAGTCCAGCGTCAATCAGGGCATCGCCAACGTGGATTACAACGTGAACGACATGGATCGGCTGACGGTGAAGTACTACTATCAGAACAATCCCACGTCCAATCCTTTTGGAGCGGTCGGCTCGCTGCAGGGCTTTCCGCAACAACTCTCCGCCGGAAGCCAGGTTGGCGCCATCAACAACACGGTGATCCTGGGTCCCAGCCTGACGTGGCAGCAGCACGCCGGATTCACGCGGATGCTGGCCTTCGCGCAAACCAGCCAGCAATTCTCGCCAAGCGATTTTGGGATGAACCTCTTGGGGTCGACCGCATTCCCCCAGATGCAGATCTCCGACGCGTTGGGTAGCAACGAACTGGAGTTCGGTCCCAGCGTAAGTTTTGGTAATGCGGGCATGTACCAGAATCAGGCGGAACTTGGGTCCGCTCTCAATTGGGTGAAGGGGCGTCACACCATCGCCATCGGAGGCAATTGGGACCACACGCAACTCAACATCGTCAATAAGGACACCAGCACCGGCTTGGATAATCTCGGGTTTAGCAGTTTCTTGAACTTCGTGGAAGGCAACGTGCGTACCGGCAGGTACTCGTCCGAGTTTGCCGGCAACTCCAACCGGTACTACCGGTCGGACACCGCGGGCGCGTATATCAACGACAATTATAAGGTCCTCAGCAACCTCTCGCTAACCATAGGATTGCGCTGGGACTTCGACGGCCCGCTCTCGGAAAAGTACGGCCGGCTAACGGATTTCGATCCTAGCCTGTATTCTTACAACGCATCGACTGATACGATTACCGCCAGCGGACTGGAGGTTGCCGGCAACAACGCGCAGTTCGCGACGGCGGGCGCCAGCAATTCACTCCTGAAGCAGCACCAATGGGGATTAGCGCCCCGTATTGGACTGGCGTGGACTCCCAAGTCCAAACTGACGGTGCGTACCGGCTTCGGCATGTATTACGACCGCGGCGAACTGTTCAGCGAGTTCTCGCCCAGCGCTGGTTTCGGGTTCAATGGCCCGTTGGGTGTAACGCTCCAGCAGCCCTTCGTATCAGCCGGCTTTGCTACCAAAGGTGCGACCTTGTCGGCGCCCTTCGGCACCACCCCGCTGGCGCCGCCGCCGGCCAGCACCGCGGCCTTTAACGCTTTGCTGCCGGATCTTTCCCAGACCGAGAGTGGCGACTATCCTACGGGCAATGCGTTCGGGCCTTTCCTCATGGGCGGATACAACGTCAACAACAGACTCCCTTACACGGTCAACTGGACGTTCGATCTTCAGTACCAGTTATCCAACAGTTGGCTGTTCAGCGCCGGCTATGTGGGCAACCACGGCGTACACGAGATTTTGCCGATTCCGTTCAACCAGCCTGGGATTGCCACCCCGCAAAACCCGATTAACGGTCAGATTTATTCTTACGGCGGCCTGAGTCCGCTCAGCTCGTGCAACGCCTACCCCAGCCCCGGACTGGCTCTCGAACAGATTTGCCCGGGCCCTGAATACGCTGGGAATGCGCCGGCGCGCGTGCCTTATATCGGTTATGACATGAATTCCGTGCTGTACACGGCTAACGGAATTTCCAACTATAACGCGCTGCAGCTCCAAGCCCGCAAGCGGCTGTCCAACGGCCTGCAATTCACCGCTTCTTACACCTGGTCTCACGCGCTCGACGAGCAAAGCGGCTTGGGCTTGTTCTTCACCGGCAACAATCCGCTGAACCCGAAATCGAACTACGCGTCCGCGGATTTCGACCAGACGCATGTCTTTCTGATCAACTACAGCTACACGCTACCGAAGGTGACTTCGAATCGATCTTTGGGCTATCTGTTAAACGGATGGACGATTGGCGGGCAGACGGTGGCGCAAAGCGGCCAGCCTTATAGTGTTTACGATTTCTCGGGCTCTGTCGCCGGTCAGTATTACGGATCGAGCGACTATATCACCAATCCCATTGTGCCTCTGCTGCCCGGCGTGACCGCGAAACAGGCCCAGCTCCAGGGCACCACGGGTGTCAACGCGAATAACCCGGTGCTCAATGCCGCTGATTTTGGGCCTCAGTTCCTGGCGCCGGGCCAGAGCGGCGTTCCTCCCTGCGATGCAACCGGTTGCGATATGTATGAATCGCTGTACAGCACCACGGGCCGCAACTTGTTCCGCGCGCCCTTCCAGGTGCGTTTCGATATGACCATCGGCAAGGAGTTCCTGTTTGGCGAGCGATATCGTCTGCGCTTCAACTTCGACGCGTTCAATCTTTTCAATCACCCCGACTTCGACGCGCCCAACAACGATGTCGATTTCTTCCCCTATTACGAGGGGCCGCCGTCGATTCCCCCGGTCGGCAGCCTGGGTTACATCCAGCACACGATCGGAAGCTCGCGCTTCCTGCAACTGTCGCTGCACCTGTCGTTCTGAGCCGCGCGCGTCAGCAAGCGGTGCTACAGTCGGAGGATGTCCGGCTGGAACCCGAACCAGTATCTGAAATTCGCGGCAGAGCGCACCCAGCCCTGCCGCGATCTCGCCGCGCGCATCGCCGTATCCAGCCCGCGCCGGGTGATCGACCTGGGATGCGGACCCGGCAACAGCTCGGCAGTGCTAATTGACCACTGGCCGGATGCCGAATTCACCGGGCTGGATAGTTCCGCCGAAATGATCGATCGGGCGCGCCGCGAGTATCCCCGCCAGCACTGGATCGCTGGTGACATCGCCGAGTGGGCCGCGGCCAGCGATGGCCAGTTCGACGTAGTGTTCTCCAATGCCGCCATGCAGTGGGTCGAAGACCACGCGGCCGTCTATCCGCGGCTTCTCTCGCGCGTCGCTCCGGGAGGCGCGCTGGCGATTCAAATTCCCGGAAACATCGATGCCCTGCCCCACCGGCTCATGCGCGAAGTGGCCGCGTCGCCGGAGTGGAAAGGCTCGTTCCCCCCGGGAAAAGTGCGCGAATGGCATCACCACGAAATGGAGTTCTACTACGACACACTGGCCCCCGTCGCCGCCCGTCTGGACCTTTGGGCCACCGAGTATCTCCACGTCCTGGCGGATGTCGAGGCCATCGTCGAGTGGTACCGGGGCACCGGACTGCGGCCCTTCCTGGAGGTTCTCGAAACCGATGCCGAGCGCCAGCGCTTTGCGGCTGATTACCTCGCATCGCTCCGGCCCCACTTCCCGCCCCGCGCCGCCGGAGGCGTGCTGTTTCCGTTCCGCCGGATCTTCCTGATCGCGTATAAAGGGTCGAACTTATGATGATCCCCAGTCTCCTCCTCAAGAAGCTGTATACCCTGGGTAGCCTGAAGAACACCCCCACGGGAGTCCAGTTCGCCATCAAGAACCGCTTGAGTGACGCTGAAATCGTCGGCGTGACAGGCATTGCCATCAACGGCGACCCGGTGGATCTCGAGAAAGTCGTTGGGCTTGAAGACGGCAGCGCCGTGCCAGTCTCACAAGTGGACGCAGCGCATCCGCTCCCGTTTCCGCTACGTTCCGTCGTCACCATTCAGACCGGCGCGCCGCACCTCGCCAAAGGCAAGCATCAAATCGAAATCTCCGTCGAGACTCGCCCGTTTGGCAAGCTGCAATTCAAGGTGGAAGACGCCATTTCCGACGCCGTCCGTCCCACCGTGCACCTGCCGCGCGATGAACGCGACGACTATTCCCCCGAAATCATCCAGCAACGGCAAGCTCTCATCCAGCAGTTGACGGGTATGCAGCCGCATCACATCGCGCGCTACTCCTTCGACCCGCACATCGCCCAGGGAAACTGCGAGAGTTTCGTAGGCGTGGCCCAAGTGCCCATCGGTTGTGCCGGTCCGCTGCGCGTCCGCGGCGAGCACGCCGACGGCGAATTCCTGATTCCGCTGGCCACCTCCGAGGGTACTCTGATCGCCTCCCACAATCGCGGCATCAAGGTGCTGAATGCCTGCGGCGGTGTCAAATCCACGGTCGTGGCGGACGCCATGCAGCGCGCGCCCGTGTTTGTATTTGCCGACGCGCGCGCCGGCCGCGAGTTCGTCGCCTGGGTGAATGCCAATATCGAGCGCATCCGCGAGGAAGCCGAGGCTACCTCCTCGGTGGCCAAGTTGCTGTACGTGGACCCGTACCTCGCAAACAAGTTCGCCTTTCTGCGTTTCAACTTCTCCACCGGCGATGCGGCCGGGCAAAACATGGTCGGGCGCGCCACGTTCGCCGCCTGCAGTTGGATTCTCGACAACTATGCGGGCGTCACCAACTTCTACCTGGAATCCAACTTCGCCACCGATAAGAAGGCCTCGCAGATTAACATCATGCGCACGCGCGGCAAGCGGGTGACCGCGGAAGCCACCATCGCGCGCGACGTGCTGATCGAGCAGCTCCGGGTCGAGCCGGAGAAACTGGTCTATCACTACGGCGTCGCCAACGTCGGCGCATTCCTTTCGGGCGCAAACAACAACGGCGCGCAGTCCGCCAACGGCATCACCGCGATGTTTATCGCCACTGGGCAGGACGTGGCCAACGTCGCCGAATCGTCCGCCGGGATTCTCTATGCCGAGCTGACCCCCGCTGGCGACCTCTATCTTTCGCTCACCATTCCGTCGCTCATCGTGGCCACTTACGGCGGTGGAACGGGCCTGGCCACTCAGCGCGAGTGTCTCGAAATGCTGGGCTGCTACGGCAAGGGCAAAGTCAACAAGCTGGCGGAGATCGTCGCCGGTGTCACGCTGGCCGGGGAGATTTCGTTGGGCGCGGCCATCTCGTCGTCCGATTGGGTCTCGAGCCACGAGAAGTACGGCCGCAACCGTTAAGATTTAAGTGGGGCAGTCTCCAGGGCCGGCTCCAGGGCCTGCCCCACTCACGCGCCGCGGGTAGCGCTGGCGGTGGCGGTGAGGCGGCTGCGAATCTGGTTCATCACCTCGGAGGCCAGGAAGGGTTTGCGGAGCACGGGAAAATCGTGCTCTTCGCACAGCGCCTCTTCTTCCGCCGGGAGGATGGTGCCGGTCATCATGATGACCAGCATGCGCGGCTGGGCTTGCAGAAACTCGACGCCCAACTCGACGCCGTTGCCGTCGGGGAGCATGTAATCGAGCAGGGCGGCATTGGGCTTTTCGGCGGCCATCAGCTTGCGGGCCTCGGTGGCGGATTCCGCGGTGAGCAACTTCCAGCCGGCGTCGGCCATGAGGCGTTCCAGGAAATGGAGCAGGTCGCGGTTATCGTCCACCAGCAGCACAGTGGGATGCGCGGCGGTGCGGGCTTCCTCGCCTTGGACCGCATGGATGCGAAGGCTCTCGCCATCGTCCGCCAGGTCCACCCGCACGCGGGCGCCGGGACTCACCTGAGAGGTGGCAACCTGGGTAGCCAGAGGTTGTGTCAGATGGCGGTGGATGGTGCGGTTCAGCTCACGCGCGCCGTACTCCGCGCTGGTCCCTTTTTCGAGCAGAAACCGGCGGGCTGCAGGAGGCACTTCCAGCGTGAACGATCGTGCGCCGAGCCGAGTATTCACGTGATTCTGTAGATCGGCGATCTGGTGGTCGAGGATGGTGGAGAGCGACTCCGTGGTGAGCGGCTGATAGGTAATGATGCAATCGATGCGGTTGACGAATTCCGGCGAGAAGCGTTTGCGCACGGACACCAGGGCGATGTTTTGCAGCTTGCCGGAGAGATCGGCGCGCGTGGGCGATTTCACGGATTGGAAGCCGAAATCCGGGTTGATTTCGCGCATCATCTCCCGCGCGCCGAGGTTGCTGGTAAGAAACACCAGGCTCTTTTCGAAATTGACGATGGTGTTGTCGCCCAGCCGCAGTATCCCTTTGTCGAGCACGCCGAGCAGCAGGCGGGTCATCGACGGCGCGGCCTTTTCGATCTCGTCGAACAGGACCAGGGACAGGTTGCACTTCTCGGTGGTGACACCGTTCAGCTTCTGCTGGGTGAGCATGGGCTGGGTTTCGCGATGCCCCAGGTAGCCGGGAGGGGCGCCGATCAGCTTGGCCACCTCGTGCTCCATCTGGAACTCGCCGCAATCGATCTTGAGGACGTTTTTTTCGGAGCCATGCAGGACGTCGGCGAGGGCCTCGACGGTCTTGGTTTTGCCGGTGCCGGTGGGCCCCAGCAAGAGAAAGACGCCCACCGGCCGGCCTTCGGGGGCGAGTCCGGCCTGGTACATCTGGATGTAGGGGACGATGACGCGGGTGGCGGCAGGTTGCCCGACGACTTTCTGGGATAGGACGGCGATCAGGTTCTCGGCGGGATCGGGCGCCGGCTTCCGCGACCGGCCGCTCGACTGTGTGCTCTTCCCGCGCTCCACTGCGCCCTCCACCTTGATTATACGGGGGGAGCGGCCTCTCGCGCGCCGCGGGGGGCGTTCTTCGTGGATCGTTTCATCAGCCATTGCGGTCCTCTAATTACCCTAATTACAGCCAGTTACGTCGATCCCGAGGCGGTCCAAGGGGCACTTCACGGATGCCTGTGACCAACTGTAGATAGTAGTGGCCGGAGGACGCCAAACTCTACTTAATTATTAGCATGGCACGGCCGACAATGTATGTAATATACCGCACCGGTACATGCGGACGGCGGGTGTGGGGGGGGATTTACCTGTGGCGGAAGGTGATGCGGCCCTTAGTCAAGTCGTAGGGAGACAGCTCCAGGGTGACCTTATCGCCCGCCAGCACACGAATGCGGTTGCGGCGGAGCCGTCCCGCCAAATGGGCCAGCACCACGCGGTCATGGTCGATTTGGACGCTGAATTTACCGCTCGGGAACTTCTCTAAAACGGTACCGGTTACTTCGATATTGTCTTCTTTACTCATAAACCTCCGTGGGGGATTCGCCGGCGGGGGGCCAGCCGAAGCGCTTCCGTTTCGTGGGAGGCCCCGCCCGCATTTGCTCGCTAGCCGGCCGTGACGTTGGCCGCCTGCAGCCCCTTCGGACCGCGCGTTACTTCGAACTCCACACTGGCGCCTTCATCCAGGCTTCGATAACCCTCCGTCTGGATGGCCGAGAAATGCACGAAGACGTCTTCTCCGTTCTCCCTTTGGATGAAGCCGTATCCTTTGGCTGCATTAAACCACTTCACTGTACCTTTTTCTCTCATTCGATGTTTCCTCTTCTGATAGTGCAGATCGATCTCCCACGACGCGGCGCCACAAACACAAAAGGGGGTTGCGGCCAACTCACGCAGCCCCCCTTAGACCTGTCCCGACACGAAGATGAGAGTCAAAATGCTCTTACAGTATAACGCAGGGCGTTGTCCAGTGCAGGGCGGGCGCAATTTTCGGGGGCTTCAGCCCCGCCCCGCTCCGCAGGGAAGGGACTACCCTAGCAGGTCGAGGTAGCGCGCCACCGCTTCGATGCCCCGGTAGAAGTTCGGCAGATGCAGCTTCTCGTTGGGGGCGTGCAGGTTGTCGTCGGGCAGCCCGAAGCCCATCATCACACTGGGAATCCCCAGGCTCTGCTCGAAGGCCGCGACGATGGGAATCGAACCGCCGGAGCGAATATAGACGGTGGGTTTGCCGAAGACCTCGGACATGGCATCGGCCGCGGCGTGTATAAAGCGGTTGTCGGGGTTCACCAGCGAGGGTGGCGCGGAGTGGAGCACCTTCAACTCGGCGGTTACGCCGCGCGGGCAGGCCTGCGCTACCGCCTTCTTCAGTTGCTCCGTGGCTTCGGCGGGGTCCTGATCGGCCACCAGCCGAGTGCTGATCTTGGCTACCGCGCGCGCCGGGATCACGGTCTTGGCGCCTTCGCCGGTGAAGCCGCCGCGGATGCCGTGGACTTCAAACGTGGGCCGCGCCCACAGCCGCTCCAACAGCGCGATACCCGGTTCGCCTACCAGTTCGCGCGCGCCCATCTCCTTTTCCGTGTAGTCGCGCTCATCGAAGGGCAGACGGGCCCAAGCCTCGCGTTCCTTGGGGCTCGGCGGGACCACCCGGTCGTAGAAGCCGGGAATCTGAATATGGCCGTCGCGGTCCTTCAACGCGCAGATGATTTCGGCGACCGCCTGCATGGGGTTGGGGGCCGCTCCGCCGTACACGCCCGAGTGCAGATCGTGGTTGGCGCCTTCGACGTGCAGTTCCGCGTAAACCATCCCGCGCAGCCCTATGCAGATGGTGGGCAGCTCCGGCGCGAACATCTCGGTATCGCAGATGATGGCCGCGTCGGACTTGAGGCGCGCGGGCTTCGTTCCGACGTAGCTTTCGATGTGTTCGCCGCCGGTTTCTTCTTCGCCCTCGATCAGGAATTTCACGTTTACCGGCAGCTTGCCGCGAGTCTTCAGCAGGCCTTCCACGGCTTTGATCAGGATGTAGGTCTGGCCTTTATCGTCGGAGGTGCCGCGTCCGAAAATATCGTTCCCGCGCACTTCCGGCTCAAACGGCGGCGACTTCCATTCGTCCAACGGATCGGGCGGCTGCACATCGTAGTGGCCGTACAACAGCAGCGTCGGGGCGCCCGGCGCACCGGTCCACTCCGCAAAAACCAGCGGATTGCCTTCGCCTTCGATCAGTTCGCCCGCCAGGCCCGCGGCGCGCAGCTCGTTCAAGGCGAACTCGGCGGCGCGCCGGATATCGGGCTTGTGCTCGGAAAGCGTGCTGATGCTGGGAATGCGCAGCCACGCCTTCAGCCCTTCGAGAAAAGCGGCGTGGTTCTCCTGGTAGTAGTTCATGGCAATTGCACCTCAGTGCCATTGTATGTGAATGCCGGGTGGCACAGGCTTTAGTTAGCCTGTGGCCGGTTGTTGGTTAGCCTTTCTTCTTTGCCGGCTTGGGCTTGAGGCTCCTGGCGTATTCGTAGCTCATCTTGAGGTAGGGCTTCAACTCATTTGTCTCCGCCAGCAGAGCGTCGGGAACGGTCACGTACTCCTTTTGAACGATCCCGTATGCCTCGAATAGCCTGGTTTTGTACTTCGCCAGAAACTTCTCCCGTTCTCCCGTAGAAAGCCTGAGGGCCATGGCGCCGGAGGCGTGCAGGTAGCTGAACATATTCCCGTTGAGCGACGTATTGGGAACGCTTGCGCCTTTCCGCCCGATGTCCGGATTGGTCGCAACCAGCTTTTCGTACAGTTCCAGCTTTTCGGGCGGAACATTGTTCTCTTGGTGGTGCTCATTGTCCTTCGCCCAGAGCCTCACGCGCCTGCTCTACATATGACGCGGCCACCAGCAGCCGGAATCCGCCGCCGGCCGTGGTGTCGTCCTCCAGGAAGGCCGGAATCGCGGCCGACTGCAACACGGCCCGCGCGGCCTTGGCCTCCTCGCGCGACGTGAAGATAGCGGCTGGGGACAGGTCTTCCTCTGCCTCCTGCTCTACGTCCGCCAAGATCGCTGCCTCCTGCGGATCTTCCGATTCCGGCGCGATTTCCTCCGTCGGCGCGACCACCGCTGCGGGTTGAATCGTGCGACGTGGCGGTGTCGTCGGCAGACGCCTCCGCGCCAGTTCGGCGTCGTAGCACGGCCGCGCGACCTCCGACAGTTCCTCCCTGACGAGCGAACGCAATTCCTCATCGGGCATCTCGGCGTACAACCTCTTGAAATCGTCGGTGCTGAATTTCATGAATCCTCCGCGAAACCGTGTATTGTAGCGCCTTCGCCGGGTTCACAGGCTAAAGCCTGGGCCATCAGAAAAGCGGCGCTCGGGCTCGGAGCACGGGCAGTCCAGGGCGGCGCGAAAGCAGGCCGCGGCTTCCGTTCGCCGGCCATGCAGTAGTGGGTCAACAGCAGGCGGTCGCCGTCCAGGTAGTAGACGGTCAGCATGGCCGGCATCCGTTCGCCCGATTCCTTTTCCACAAGCGACGTGCCGCCGGCGATGAGTTCATAGCTGACGTGGACTTTGCCCATTCCAGTTTCGGCTTCCTACTCGCCCACCAGGGTTTTGAGCCGGGCGTAGGCCGCCGGACCAGACGGCAGCCTCGGATTTGGGTCCAGCCGTTCATTTGGTTTTCTCCTCTGGGTGTTGCGTGTTGCAAGCTTATAACGAACAGAGACGCGCGAAATCGACATTCGACCGCGAAAAAATCTGAGCGAAACGGCACGACGGAGCGTCCAATCATAGATAACACATGCTCTCCCGCTCTTTTCTCGCCGGTTTTCTGTTTGGAGCGGCTGCGTTCGGGCAGCTCGCCTCGTTTCCCAAGCCATCCTATTTTCGCGAGACCTTCGCGAGGCCGATCACGAAGGTGGAACTGAAGTCTCCGGTGCGTCTGCCGGACTACGTGGTGGGCGGCAAGCTGGAGCTGTCGCTGCGCTCGTATCTGGAGCTGGTGATGGCGAACAATACCGATATCGCCATCGAGCGACTCACCGTGGATGTGGCGCAGAACGCCATCACGCGCGCATTCTCGGCCTTCGATCCGCTGGCCACCGCCAGCTTCAGCAGCACGGAGCAGCGCACGCCGTCGGGAGATCAGCTTACCGGGGCCGCCACGCTGGTGTCGCTTACCCAGCCCGCCAATTTCACATACACCCAGACCTTGCCGACCGGCTTGAATTACCAGGTTGGCTTCTTTGCCCAGAAGCTCTCTACCAATAGCGGCTACTACTATTACAATCCAAACCTCAATTCCAGCCTGGGTGTGACCATCTCGCAACCGCTGATCAAGAATCGCGGCACTTATATCAACCGGGTACCCATCATGGTGGCCAGCAGCCGCTTGCGCAAGACGGAATACGACCTGAAGGCAAGCCTGCTGCAACTGGTCAGCGCCGCCGAGAACGCCTACTGGGACGCGGTGCTGGCGCGCGAAAACCTGCGCGTGGCCGAAAGCGCCCGCGACCTGGCGGACCAGGCGCTGAAGCGCGCGCAGCGAGAACTGGAACTGGGCGCGCTCTCGCCGCTGGACATTTACAACCCGGAGCAGCAGTACGCTACCTCGCAGATCGGCGTTTCGCAGGCCCAGTACTTCCTGAAGCAGACCGAGGACGCGCTGCGCAGACAGATGGGGGCCGATCTGGATCCGCAGATCCGCACGCTGCCCATCGTGCTGAGCGAGACGGTGGGGCCTGAAGTGGACGCGCCGCCCATCGACGCCGAAAAGGAAGTGCGGAAAGGTCTGGCTGCCCGGCCGGACCTGAAGTCGGCCATCCAGAATCTGGACATCGACGATCTCGGGATCAGGCAAACCAAGAACGAACTCCTCCCGGATTTGGAACTTACCGCGGGCTACACCACACAGGGGCTGGGGGGGATCTACTATCCAGGCAGCGGCGAGGCTGCCATTTCGGGCGGTTTCGGCGACTCCTTGAGCCAGATGTTCGGCTTCGGCTACCCGATGTACTCTTTCGGCCTGACGCTACGGCTGCCGATCAAGAATCACCAGGCGTCGGCGGACATGGCGGACGCGCTGGTGACGAAGAAGCGCGACGCCCTGAATGTGCGCACGGTCGAGCAGCAGGTGCGGTTGGACGTGCTGACGGCGGTGAGCCAGGTGGAGTCGAGCAAAGATGCCATGAAGCTGTCGGTGGTGGCGCAGGATTTCGCCAGGAAGTACATGGAGGCGGAGCGGAAGAAATACGAATTGGGCAACAGCACCATCTTCTTCGTGCTGCAGGCGCAGGGCGCGCTGGTAAACGCTGAGTCGAGCGTGGTGCAGAATGCGGTGGGCTACCGGCGGAATTTGATGAACCTGCTATTGCGGACAGGCGATTTGCTGGAGGCGCGGGGAATCGCGGTGCGGTGAGCCGGGCCGGGGAGCCGGCAGGTTCAATCTGAAAACACCTTCGCGATTTCGATACTGCCTTCCAGCGGCTCCGGCAGGGGCACTAACGACTGGCGATCGAACACAACCGTCCTTCGATCTGGCGTAGTCACCATCACAATTTGGCGTTTGGGATCGACGGTCCAAAATGAGACGCAGCCATTCGCAAGACACATGTCTTGCCGCTCCAGGATCTCATCCATCGTGTTACTTGGCGACAGAACCTCCACCACTAGCTCAGGCGAACCCATCAGATATTCGTCATTATTCGTCATCACCAGTGGCGGCATCCCGTTCGACAGAGATGCAAGCAACGTCGGCTTGCCAGACTTCATGTTCGGGCGCCGGGCGGAAAGCCATCTCCAGATGAACGACGTAGCTTTCTCCGAGGAGCCGCTGTAGTAAACTTTGCAGCCGATTTTGAATCCTTATGGTGTCCCTTCTTTGGTGGCGGCATTACGACAACCTCTCCGTGATGCAATTCAATGTGACCTTCCTGCGGTTCCGGTAGTTTCAGGAACTCTTCAACAGAAAGCAACGCTGTGTGTAGGCTCATTGCAGATCTCCGTGCGCCATCATTTTACCACTGGTTCTTGAACCGCCAGCCCCACTGCGCGTGCCCGTCAGCTTGAACCGTTTAGCTGTGGGGCAGGCCATCGTTTTTCGTGGCCTGCGGAGTTCGAGCGGTGCGCAGACGACAAACAACGCTCGTCTGCGCCACGCNNGGGCACCGGAACTGTACAGTTAACTCGCGGACACTACACTAGAGTTCCTGGGACACCATCCGGAACCAGTCATCCCGCGTTCTCGGCCGTCTCCTGGTGAGCTCGTCCAGAAGCGCCTCTCGTAGCAGTCCCTTTTCCGGCGGAGAGTCTGGGAAGGCCGCCTTGATTTCATTCTCGCGCAGGTCGATCAATTGTTGGCGAAGCGACTCGACACGCGCCGCTGCATTTTCACCCGCTCCTTGCTGTTCCGCGACTCTTGAACCAGTCCGTTGACCAAACCCTGTAGTATCACACCTGCGAAGCGTGCAGCTTCTTCGCCTCCGCCCGAATGCCGCGCATGTATTCGGCAGCCAGTTGAGCGTTCTTATCGACGAAGTCCAGACCCACGGTTCGCCCGTTCTCGACCGGTAGCGGATGGCACAGTTCAAAGCCCGCGTAACCCTGGTACCCGATATCGAACAAGCCGAGCATTTCGGCCAGAGCTTTTTCGTCGCCCTTCACTGTGATGCCATCGGGTCCGCGATCGAATTCGCCGCCGTAGTGCCAGAGCCTCTGCAGCGCGCCCACCTCGTTCACGGCTTTGCGCACGCCCGCTTCGTCGAGCGTATGCTCCAACCGGGCGTCGAAGCAGACCTTCAGATGCGGCGAGCCGACTTGGCTCACCATGCGCAGGGTGTCGATGTAGCCTTTGTCGATCACCGGCGGGTGGTTCTGTAAAGCCAGGGTCACGCCGAAATCGCCCGCGAGTCTGGCCGCTTCGGTCAGGCTCGTGCGGCACCAGGCCCAGGTCTGTTCAGAGGAAAAACCCTGGTGCTCGGCCACCCATACGGCTTTGGCAAAATCGTAGCTGCCACCGCCCTCGGCCAGCAGTGTGACACCCGGCCAGCCGAGGAAGACACGCAACACCTTGGCGCCCAGATCGGCCGTCATGCGCATCAACTCGCGCGTATAGACCAATTGGGATTCGCGATGCTCCGGAATGGGACTGCTGAAATCGTTGTTGGCGGCGACGGCGTAGATCTCGAGGCCCTGGTCGCCGGCCATCCGGCGGAGTTCGCGGCAGCGGGCCTGCGGCATATCGAGCGGGTTGCCATGCGGGCGTTTGCCGTCAATCTCCACGCCCTGATATCCGAACTTGTGGGCTCGCCCGATAACTTGCTCTACAGTCAGGGCATCCCCGCGATACCAGACACCGCCGTAGGTGATACTGTACAGGCCGATTTTCACATCGGCGGCCGGTGCGGCTGCGCGCGCGAGGTCCGTCGCGGCCAGCGTGCCGGCTGCCAGCGCCGCGGTTTGGACAAACCCGCGCCGGCTGATTGGATTTTGATCGTTACTCATGATGTTGGCACCTCAATACAAGCTTTGCGAATTGCGCCCGCTATCTCCCGCGTGGTCTCCTCATCCCCCAGCAGCGCGCGATGCGGCAGCCAGAAGGCGTCGCCGATACAGGCTTCGGCGACCGGGCAAGGCTCCACGCGGCAGCCGCCCTCCCGATAGAGCGGATTGCCGTAGAGCGGGTGCGGATAAAACGGCGTACAGGGCACGCCTTGCGCGGTCAGCGCGCGATGAAACTCGTTGCGAGTACGGCCCATGCGTTGGGCGTCGATGCGGCCCAGCAGCAGGTACCAGGAGTTGGCGTTTTGCTGCCTGGGCACATCTTGAAAGGCCAGCCCCGGCACGCCGGCCAGCTCCGCGCGCAGTAGCGCGGCGTTGCGCGTGCGGCGGCAGATCTGCTCCGGCAGCCGTTCGAGCTGCGCCAGCAGCACCGCCGCCTGCAACCCGGTGATGCGATAGTTGCTCCCCAGCAAATAATGATGGAACCAGCCGCCGCCCGGCTTGCGGCCCTGGTCCATAATGGACCACGCGCGCTCGGCGAATGCACCGTCGTTGGTGGTGAGCATGCCGCCTTCGCCGGCCGTCATCACCTTGGAATTCTGAAAGCTGAACGAGCCGGCCAGGGCCAGGCTGCCCGCGCGGCGGCCGGCCCATTCCGAGCCGTGCGCGTGCGCGGCGTCTTCGATCAACGCCAAACCGCGCTCGGCGGCCAACGGCGCGAGCCGGTCCATATCGGCGATGGCGCCGCCGAAGTGTACGGCGATGATGGCCTT
>PMVV01000360.1 GCA_003166475.1 Bryobacterales bacterium
CCGGTGGCTGGGCTGTCTTCTGCCTCCTCCCGCAACCCTCACCACGGCGGCAATCGCTCCGCCCGGTACAGCGCCGCTGTGTTGCGGATGCTCGAAGCGATCAGCATCAGCCCCATGCCGATAATCCCCACCACCCCGCCCGCGTCGAACAGCGGAAAGCGGTGCCCAAACAGATTACCCATCGGCCAGTAGAGCAAAGCGATGTTGCCCGCCACCAATAGCACGCGCAACTCGGTCGGACTGAACTTCCAGTACGAGAGTTGAAATGTGCCCAGCGCGTAAGCTGCCAGGTAGGCCTGGATCGACAGCATGAAATACGCCACCAGCAAAACCGAGGCCACCATGGGGCTCATGTAACCCGACAGTCCCATACCGCCCACCAGGAAGAACGTCCCAAAGGCGTCCGTGATGTGGTCCACGTAGAAGCCGTACCGCGGCCGCTGCCGGTTGCGCACCCGGGCCAGCGTGCCATCCAGGCTGTCGCCCAGCCAGTTCGCCGCCAGCCAGAAAACGACCGCCAGCAGCATGTACCGGTTCCAGCGCGCCAGCCAGTAACACAGGCCCGCGAAGAACATGGAAACGAACCCGACCAGCGTCAGGTGGTCGGAATTGATCCATCGCGGCGTGACATGCGCCATGCGCACGAGCAGCCGCTTTTCGACGGGCGCAAAGAAGCTCTCCTGTTCGCGGCCCGCCTCGCGAAATCTCGCCGTTGTCTCCGGCATATTAATAGGATAGCTATGTCTGGTTACTCGCACCATGGAGGGCGGCCAATCTTGGCCGCAGCCGCCTTTTAAGCGGCCAGAGCCGGCTGAAAAGTAAAGTTGCGCCGCGGCCCGCCGATACATGGTTGTGGGATGCGTGATGCAAACTCCGGACGGCGGCATGGGCGCAATGCCCCCGCCGATTCAGGCCCGCAATGGCCTTTGCCAACTGCCTGTCTTTGGGCCGGTGGCTTTGAAAATGTTGAACCTCCTCGCCAATCAGGAGGCGGAGGTGCGCACTATCGCGGGCTTGCTGCGGACCGATCCGGCGCTCAGCGCCAAGGTGCTGGCGGTCGCCAACTCGTCGTTCTACGGCACGCCGCAATATATCGACAATCTGTCGCGGGCGATTCTGGTGTTGGGATTCGAGCGAACCAAGTCCATCACGCTAACCGTGGCCCTGAGGTCCTTCACGCGCCACCCGGCGAACCCCAAAGTCATGCAATCTTGCTGGCAGCACAGTATCGCTACCGCCCTGCTGGCCGAGGAATTGGCGCCGCTATACGAGATCGCCAAAGACCGCGCGTACACTGCGGCTTTGATCCACGATGTGGGACGCCTGGGATTATTGAGGGCATATGGCGAGTTGTATGCGCCGCTATTCGCGGCCGTGCACGACACCCTGGCCGAGTGCCTGGAAGCCGAGCGCAGCCTGTTTGAAATGGACCATTGCCAGGCCGGCCTGTTGCTCACCCAGTGCTGGGGCTTTCCATCCGAATATTCGCGCGTGGCCGGCTGCCATCATGGCGAATTGCCAGCGGCTAAACAGGACTTGGTCTCGCTCACCCACACGGCCTGCCTTCTCGCCGATGCCCTCGGCTTCCCGGCCATGGTCCTCGCCCGACCACCCAGCACCGCCGCGATTGTTGCGCAACTGCCGGTCAATCCTTGGAATCCCTATGCCTTCCACGAAGACCAATTGAAGGGCAAAATCGCCAAACAGATCGCGAGTGTGGAGTCGACATAAACCGTCGGGGCGCCGGTCCGCGGGCGAGGGCGCCCGCCCCACTGCTCCGCGCGTCCTCTTTACCTTTGGTGGCCCGCAGGGCCATGCAGCACTCCCTGAGAGACGCCAATCGGGATCTTATTCGCTCATACCATGTTGAGCCGCCATCTTCGCGCCATCCGGATTATTCCGTTCTCCCGGATCCTTCCCCGCGCTCCGTGTTTCAATCGTAGTGCGTGGAGTAAACTCGTCTCTTGGCGGCCATCCTCATCTTCCTCGCCGTTTATCTGGTGCTGGCCCTCGGCCGTCTCCCCGGGTTTCGCGTAGATCGAACCGGCGCGTGCATCATCGGCGCCAGCCTCATGATCGCTTTCGGAGTCCTCGATCTCCGCCAAGCCTACGCCGCCATCGATTACGACACCATCATTCTCTTGTTCGGCGTCATGATCGTGGTAGCCAACCTGCGGCTCTCCGGTTTTTTCAGCGCGGTGGCGGAATGGGTGGTCGAACATGCGCACCGGCCCATTGTCCTGCTGGCCGCCATCGTCTTCGTGGCCGGATTCTTCTCCGCCTTCTTCGTCAACGACACCATGTGCCTGGTGCTCACGCCCTTGGTACTCGACATCTCCCGCCAACTGCGCCGCAACGCCGTGCCATACCTGCTTGCCGTGGCTATGGCGGCAAACATCGGGAGTGTGGCGACCATCACGGGCAACCCGCAGAACATGATGATCGGCAGCTTTTCGGGAATCCACTATCGGACTTTCGCGGCCGCACTCTCGCCGGTCGCGCTGGTGGGGCTGGTGATGACGGTGGCTGTGATCGCCGCCGCTTACCATCGGGAGTTCCGGCTGCAAGAAAAGGTGGCGCTCGAACGGCGCCCCGTGCGCGTCAACCGCGTCCTGATGTGGAAGTCGCTGGCCGTGTCCGCTGGCATGATCGTTCTTTTCTTCGCCGGCTGGCCTGTTCCGAAAACGGCGCTCATGGCGGGCGCGCTGCTGCTGGTTACGCGGCGCCTGAAACCGGAGAGGATCTACCGCGAGATCGATTGGTCGCTGCTGGTCCTCTTTATCGGGCTCTTCATCGTGGTGGCGGGAGTGGAGAAGACCTCTCTGCCCGGAGACATGTTCCGCGCCGCACAACGATTTCACCTGGAGCGAGTCTCTGTGCTCAGCGTGTTTGCCGCCCTGCTTTCCAACGTCGTGAGCAACGTGCCGGCGGTGCTGGTTTTCAAGCCTTTCATCGCTCAGATGGGCGATCCGGTACGGTCCTGGCTCACCCTGGCCATGTCCACCACGCTGGCTGGCAATCTGACCATCCTCGGTTCCGTCGCGAATCTGATCGTAGTCCAGAGAGCGCGCCGCGAAGCGCCCATAAGCTTTTGGGAGTACTTCAAAGTGGGCGCTCCGTTGACCGTCTTGACCCTAATCGCCGGAATCGTCTTGCTGGGCTAAGCCGGCGTCACGTTTTTGCCAACCGTGTGTTGCGGGTCTCGGGCATGAAGAAATAGAGAATAGCGAACGCCGCCGCCGCCACCCCCGCGAGGAATAGAAACCCGGCGCTGGATCCCGCGTGGTGAACGATACTGCCGGCGATCGCCTGGCTCAGAGACGCGCCGATACCGACCGCGGTGGTGATGGCTCCCAGCGTGAGATTGAATCGCCCGGTGCCGCGCGTCAGATCGGCAATCACCAGTACCGACACCACGCCGAAGATCCCCGCCCCCACGCCGTCCAGCGTCTGGATGGCCACCAGCAATATCGTATTGGACGTGAGCGTGTAGAGAACGCCGCGAATCGGAAGCACGGCGAACGCGATCAGCAGAAGCGGCTTTCGGCCCCACGTTCCGGCCTTGCGTCCCGACCAGGACGCCAGCAGCGTGATGACGAACTGGGTTGTGACCACGCACGCCGACATGAACATCATCGAGCTTCGGCCCTGACCCTTGGCCAGCATCTCGCCCAATAGCGGCAGCATCGCGGCGTTCGCAAAATGGAACATCACGGCGCACACCAGGAAGAGCACCAGCGGGCGATCCTGGAAGAGTACCCGGACGCTTTCCACTTTGCCGCCTTTTTCGCCGTCGTTTGCGCCGCGCGCGAGCTCGTAGTCGATCTCGGCGGGCCTGATCATAAGCAGGACGAGAATCGTGGGGAACGCCAGAACCGCAACGAAGAAGAAGATGCTCCGGTTGGAGACCAGGTAGCCGAGCAGGCCCATGGACACGGCGGCCATCACGTTGCCGGCCGAGTTGAACGTCTGATTGCGGCCTTGGCGGATGTCGAATGCGGCACGTCCGACGATCCCCAGCGACATCGCGCAGATGGCGGGGATGAAGACGCTGGACGTGCCGCCAATCAAGACTTGCGCGCCCATGATGGGCCAGAACCACGGAAACAGAGCGATCAGCAGCGCGCCCCCAGCCAGCGCTGCCACGCCCACCCCGACCAGCGCGCGCTTCGATCGGAGGAAGTCGACCAGCCCGCCAGCCGGCGTCTGCGTGAGAATTCCCGCGATCCCGCCCACCGTCAGCGCGAGCCCCACGCGCTCTTCGTTCCACTTGTAGCCGGCGAGGTAAATCGCGAGGAACGGCCCCACCCCCGTCTGCACGTCGGCCAGCAGAAAATTGAGCCAATCGAGGCCGCGCAGCGTTCCCCGCGAAGGGGGCGCTTTAGTCTCCATGGAGGCGTCAGGCATTGAAGCGATTACTTGAACCGCCTCTTATATACGAAGTTCAGCCCCACCAGCCCATTCTCCTCCCGCAGCAACAACGCCGACCACTTCTTGCTGAACGCCCACTCCACCTGGATCACCAGCGGATTCGTGCTGGTCACATCGGTGATATAGGTGAAGGTGATCTCCGGAGTCACTTGCTGCTCCACCGTGAGCCGCGCCTGTGGATTGTTTTCCACCCCGGTCATTCCGGTCAGCGTCGGATCGATCTTCAGCCGCGTCACCCCGAAGAAGCGCTGCAGCCGGCCGGTCACCGGGCTGGCGATGGCCTCGCCCAGCAGCGCTTGCGCCCCCATCTGCTGCATGGATTGCGGCGACGCCGGCCCCGACATCAGCGTCGCGTAGTCCGATGTCGGAGAAACCCCGGTTGCCAGCAGCGCCACAATATCGGAAAACGGCAGAGGCGGGTCCGAGCGCGGCGTCAGCGCCAGCTTGTTGATCGGCCCGGATATGTTCAGGATCACGTCGACGCCGCGCGCCTTGGTATCCAGATCCATATCCAGCACCGGCTCGATCTTCACCGGATTGTAGAACGCGATCGACCCTTGGTTCACCGTAAAGGGCGTGCCGAAGAAAACCAGCTTGCCCCCGGTGAGATTGATCCGGCCCAGCAGCGACGGATTGGTGCCCGTGCCCCGCAGCCTCAGGCTGGCTTCCGCCTGCAGTCCCTGCGCCAGCGAGCTCTGGAACGTGAGGTCCGGCGCGCTGTCGATCTCCACGTCGAAGTGCATGTTGGCCACCAGGCCGGTCTGCGCCGATGGCGTGCGCACCGGCTCGGCGGACTTCGCCAGGATCGAGCTGAAATCGGAGTGCGGATTGAATCCCGTGCGCAGCACCGTGATGTGGCCCGACAGCGTGCTGCTGTCGCTGGCGCCCGTCAGGCTCAGCGAAGCGTTGGCCACCGTGCTGAAATCCTCGGGATAGCGGANNTAGCCCGCGAATCCGGAGAGCGTCACCTTCCCGCCGCCGCTTTCGCCGGACAAGCTTTGTATGGTGGCGCGGCTGCCGTCGAAAAGAATCACGCCGTTGGTCTTCGATACCACCACCGGAAGCTCGGCCAGGCTCAGCGTGGCGTCTTTGATACTCATGCGGCCCGCGATCTGCGGTTGCGCCAACGGGCCGCGAATGGTGACGCCGGTTTCGATCGTGCCCGAGCCGTAGATGTCCTGGGTGAGATCCCGCAGGCTGGCCAGGTCCAGTGTGCCGCTGACCCGCAGGTCCAGCGCATTCTTCTGTTGCAGGTTGACGGTTCCGCTCAGCGACAGATCGGTAGCCCGGCCCACCAGGCGGGCGCTTTCGACCTTTACCACATTGCGCTCCATGCCGATCACGATGGGCGCGGCATTGTGCAGTGCCAGCGCATTGCCCTCGGGAACCAGGTCGGTGCCCGGCCCGGCCTCCAAAGATGGGATGCGCAACTGCGCCTTCCACAGATCCGGCTTCAGCGCCGGGCCGGCGATCGTCAGCGTGCCCTCGGCCGACCCCACCACCTGCATGCCCCCCGGAGGTCGCTTGCCTCTCAGCCAGGTGCGCAAGCGCTCCAGGTCGAGGCGCTTGAAGCTCAACTGCACGCTGCCTGGATAATCGTCCGTAAGGCTCCACTTGCCATCGCCTGCGATCACCGAACCCGCCAGTTCGGAATCGAAGTGCGCCAGTAGTTCCGCGCCTTTGGTCGTGGCGGTCAGAGTTCCGTCGCGCACCGTCTGGTCGTTAATCCGCAAGCCCCGTCCGGCCAGCGTGCCATTCAAGCCGATCAGGCGGAAGCCGGGCTCGCCGGGCTTGGCGGGCGCTATATCCACCACCCCGGCGCAATGCAATTCGACCGTGCCGTGGATGCCGGGATATGCCTTGCTCACCATCTGAAAATGGTCGAGCGGCATGGCATTGCTGTCCACCTGCAAACGCAGTTGACCCTTTCCAAAGTTGACGGGCCGCTGCGTATCGCCCTGGTAGCGTGCCTCGATCGTGACGCTCTTGCCGCCCGCCGCCAGTTGCGCCTTAGCCAACTCCGCGGTTGTGCCGGAGTAATCCAGCGTGCCGGTGAAGCGGTCGAATGGTTCGCCCTCCAGCGCGCCTTTGGTGACCGTTACCGTCGCTTCGATGTGCGGATCGCCGAAGGTTCCCGCAATCTTCCCTTCCGCGCTGACGGTTCCCTCCACCGGAACGTTCTTGATCTCCGCAATCGCCATCAGGTTCGCTGCCGGGGCGTTGCGGATCGAACCCGCGAACGAGACCGGGCTGGCGTCTACCACCGCCCACTCGCGCATGCCCAGCGAGCCTGCGCCCCGCGCGTGCAGTGCACCCTGCTGCACGCTGCCGTTGCGCACCGTCAACCGCTGGTATGAATCTTGTGGGGCGGCCAATCTTGGCCGCAGCCGGCTTTCAGCCGGCTTGGACGCGCTGGTAAGCGCGTCCGCAGGCAGGATTGTCTGCCCCGCCTCCAGCTCGATATCCCCGCTCACCCCCTCAAACGTCCGCCCGGACCAAACCACGTTCGTAGCATTGACGTGCCCCGTAATGCGCGGCTCATCCAGCTTGCCGGCGATCGAGCCATCGAACACCGCTTCGCCCGACTGCAGCTTCACCGGCAGCGACTGAATACCGAAAGCCGGCAGCACCTCGTCCAGGTTCCGCGAATCGGCGTGTACGCGCAACTGCCGTCCCAGCACGCCGGAAAAATCCAGGCGCGTGGATGGCAGCGCCAACCAAGACGTTCCCAGATCCAGTGTTTCGCTGGCTGCGTCGTAGCTCCCGTCGATCGAGCCGTGCACGGGCGCCCCGTTCCCCGCGGGCGAAATCGCCATGTGACCCGCGATCTGAAATGTGCTGCTGTTGCCAAATGTGACGCTCAACTGCATCGCGCCCGATGCGGCCCCATCCCAGGGCACGCTCTGCCCGTTGTAGACCCGCATGATTTTCCGCACGTCGAACCCGGCCACGTCGCCCTCCACGTGCACCCGCTCCAAGTCCGCGATTTGCGTCTTCCCCTCAAATGATCCATCCAACATGTCAAGGTGAATACCGCCAGCCTCCACCGTCTTGTGCCGCAGCACCACGCTTTCCATCCGCCCGCTCAGGGGGAACGGTTCCAGCGGCCGGTTTGTACCCGTCAGGGACGCCAGGGCCAGCCCCCCAATCCGCAAGCCCGACACCGCGATCCGCCGCGGGTCGATGCTGAACCCGCCATCGGCGTTGAAGTCGCGCAAGACGAAGTGCGGGTCCGGGCCAAAAAGCACCCCCGCCGCGTGCAGCGAGCCGCTGGCCTGGTAGTCCGCCGTGCCGTGAAACCTCGCCTTCCCAACCAGCGTCACCGGACCTTCCAGCACCGTGCGCCAGCCCAGCGTGCGCGTCACTTCGCCCAGCGACGCCCGGACCTTATATTGGAATGCGCCCGAGAAATCCGTCAGGCTCTCGATCGCCCCTGAGAATTCCACCCGCGACTGCCCCGTAGACACGCGCCCGGAATCGATCCGCACACGGTTCTTTTCCACCGCCAGCGCCAGGCTCACATCCAGCGGCGCGGGCCGGTAGTCGCCCCAATGGAATTGAGCGGGCGCAACCGACACCTGTCCGCGATACCGCGGCCCCGCCACGCCATACGCGAACTGCGCACGCACATTGCGGCCTTGCGCGTCGAACGGCGTTTTCCCCTGGCCCGCAACTTCGAAGCTGCCGTCTTCCAGGCTCAACCGGCCAATGGCCAGATCCAAAATAGTCTCGACCGTGCCCTTGCCCGCCCGCCGCACTTTCGGCGCAGGCACGTTGGTGTGCCCATCGGCATATAGAATCACGTAAACCTGCGGATGCCGCACATCGAGATACTGTAGATCGACCGAGCGCTCCACCACGGAAATGACTTTGATGCCCACCACGATAGCGTCCGCGCGCAACAGCGGCGGTCCGCCCGCCGGCTCGCTCCCGTGCAGCACGAAACCATCCACCTCCGCGCGCAGTTGCTTCCAGTCGAACCGGAAGGCGCCGATTTCCACGCGCCCGCCAGTGGCCTTTTCCACTTCCGCCACGATCCGGTCGCGCACTTTCCCGCGCAACCAATCGCTGCGCAACACCAGGATCGCGCTCGCCGCCAGCACCAGCGCCAGCCCCACCACAATCCCCGCCGCGATCCAGATTCTCCGCGCGCGGCGGCTCATCGGAAGGCCTCCTCGTGGTATTGAATGCGGGTGCGCCGCCGGGACTCCTTCAGCCATTGCTCCACCTGCTGGTCGGCCGTCTGGTCGATCAGCTTTTGCACGATTCCGGCTCGGTGGTCGTCCACCGAAGGCGTCTGGCCCGGATGCGCCGCCATCAGTCCCGCGCTCATGTGCTCGTCGAAGTACTTGCGAATCTCCTCGTCGCCGATCTGGATGCCGGGCCGGAAGCGCACATCGATGAAGCGCAGCAACGTCAGTTGCCACACCAGCCGCGCCTTCAGATCCTCTTCGCTGACGCCGTACTCCGCCAGCGCGCGCCGGTACGCAGCATCGTCCCCGAAGCGCGCCTTCTCCTCTGCCAGCGCCGCTTCCGTCTCGGCCGCCGAGGGTGGCAGGTACCGGCTGGCTTCCAGTTCGCTGCGCACTAGCGTCTGATCCACCATGCGCTCCGCCGCCGCGCGCTTCTTGGCCGGGCTGAAATCGGCCTTCTCGTTGTTCAACAGCGCCGTGATCCGTATCTCTCGATCCACATCGGTTTCCGTGATCACGCGATTGCCCACCGAGACCGCGATGCGATCGATGGTCTCCCCGCGCGCCCCCGCGGCCGCCACCACGCCCGCCAGCCAGATCGCAATCCAAAACCGGCGCCGCATCAGAATGTCTGCCCTATCGAAAAGAAGAATTGGAAATGGCTGATGCTCTGCGCCACACAGTTGTAAGGTTGCGTGTCGCAGGGCTTCGGCCCGGCGCTCAGCAAGTCGCTGAAACTTCCCTGGAAGCCGATGAAGCGCGGCGGATTGATGCTGTACGCGAAGTCCAGCCGTACCGGACCGATCGGTGTGCGATAGCGTATCCCGAAGCCCACCGAGTGGTTCATGTAGTTGAAGTCCCCAATCCCATGTTGGTCCGTGCGGAACGAGATATTCGACGGGTTGGCATAGACATTGCCCATGTCGTGAAACAGCACTCCGCCGATATCCTCGCCCAGCAGCGGAAAGCGCAGTTCGGTCTGGTTCATCAGCAGCGCCGTGCCGCCCAACGGGAAGCCGGTGGTCGGGTCGCGCGGCCCCGCTTGCAGATCGGGGAAGCCGCGCTCGGAAGTCGCGCCGCCGGAGAAGAAGTGCTCCGGCAGCGGAATCGCCGTGCTCGCGTCCGCGACATTGTGCAGCGGATGCACGATCCCGAAGCTGGTGGCGCGCGCCAGTACCAGCTTCTTGCCGATCGGGTGATAGGTCGCATTCCGCCCCAAAAAACGTCCGAACGTAATCTCGGAGCCGAAAGCGCGCGGCGCAGCCGCAAAGTCCAGTGTGTTGTAAATGCCCTTGTGCGTCTCGATGGGATCGTCGCGCCGGTCCTGGATCATGCTCCACGAGACTTCGCCCACGCGGTCCGGTTGCGAGAACAGCGGAATCAGGTAAGGCGAGATGGCCAGCGTCGACTGATCCACCGTCACATGCCGGTAAGTGTACCGGTATAACAACGTGATCGACTTGGAAAGCCGCTCGGAAAGCTGCACCGAGCTTTCAAAGCGTTGCGCGGTGAACGTGCGCACGTCCTTGCTGTTGTCGTACAGCGTGGTGAACGACAGCGTCAGCTTGTCGTTGCCTCGCACGCGCGGCGCCGTATAGTTGATCAGCGCGCGCTGCTCCAGGGTCGAAACGCGCCCGCGCAAACTCAGACTCTGCCCCAGTCCCCACAGGTTCAGACGGGAAACGTCCAGCGTGGCGTCCGGCGCAAAGCCGGCCTGGCCTTGGGGCGACTCCAGGCAAGCTGTGCATCCGCCGATTCTGGCGAACTCAGCCCCAAAGCCCCATGCGATCGAATACTTGCCCGCCTCCTCCATGTCGTACAGCACGTACTTTTCGCTGCTTTCTCCGGCGGGATTCTGGATGGCCGTATCCACGCGCGCGAATACGCCGAGGTCGTACAGTTTCCGCTGCGTGTCGCGCTCCGCGCTGGGCGACAGCGGATCGCCCGCCTTCAACAACATCTTGCTGTCCACCAGGCTGCGGCGCGTGTGGTCCAGGCCGCTGATCAGGACGTCGCGCACGAACTCCTGCTGCCCTTCGTGGATCACGTAAGTCAAGTCCATCTGGTGCGTATCCGAAGCGGGCTTGGAGCTCCACTCGAACGTGGCATTCGGGAACCCCCGCGTGGAGTACTGTTGCAGGATGCCATCCCGGTCGACCGCCACGTTGTACTCGCTGAAGGGCTGCCCTTCCACCGAGCTGAGCTGCGACTGCACCTGCGCTTTGTCCAGCTTCGCGACGCCCTGCACCTCCAGGCTGTGGATGAAGTACTGCGCGCCTTCTTCGATATGGATGTAGACCGCCAACTGGTCCGGCTTGCCCTGATAGCCATCCACAATCTTGTGCGTGACCGCTGCGTCGCGGAATCCGTTGGATTGGTAGAGGCTCGCGATGGATTGCTCGTCGCGCCGCAGCAGAGCCCCGCTGTAGCGCCCCCGCCGGAATTGCAGCAACGAAGCGCGCATCAGGAACATGCGCTCCCGGATAGCCTCCGTCCTGAAATACTTGTTGCCCTTGATGTCGATCAGCACCAGCTTGTGCCGCTTGCCGGGCTTGATCGCATAGTCGATGATTGCCTTATCGTCGACCACCCGCTCCGGTTTGAATTCGACTTCCGCATCGAAATAGCCTTGCGATTGAAAGTAGTCCCGCAAGTTGCGCTCGCCCTCCAGCAGCAGCGATTCGTCCACGGTGTGCTCTTCGAAAACGGGCACCAAGCTCCGCAGCTTGCCTTGCGACACCTTGGCGCCCACTGCGTGTACCTCTACTTCGGGCCCGGCATCGATGTTCAGCACCGGCTTGCTGCGATTGGTGTCCGCATCGTAGTCCATCGCCTTCAAAGACACCCGCGCTTCAAATCGGCCGCGTCGTTCGTACCGGGAACGCACATCCTCCACGCCGTTGTTCACGCGCGCTTGATTTACGGTGCGCCACCCCCCGATCAGCCAGCGCCTCCAGTGCGTGGCCCTCACGATATCCTCCAACGGCATCTTGGTGTCGCCGCTGATTGCCGGCGTGGTGAAATGCGCGCGCCGCCCGGAGTCCACCACGAAGTGTACGCTCACCTGTTGCGTGTGCGGATCGTAGGACACCTCCGGCCGGATCTGGCTCGCGTGCAGGCCGTTGCTTATGAGCAGATGCTCGATGGCCGTCTGTGCCGGAGCCACGTCCGCCTCCGTAAACGGCTGCCCCAGGTTCAGCCGCGTCGCGTTGACCAGTTGGCCGCGGTTGGGGGGATCGGAATTGTGGCCCTCCACCGCTACGTTGCCCACGAACCAGCTATTCTTGGTGATGATTCGCACCGTCACGCCGTTGGCGGGCGCCGGGGCGGGATCGGCATCTACCTGGATGTCTTCGTAGGCGCCCGTGGCATACAGCCGCTCGATGGCCGCGTGTACGTCCGCCAGCCGCAGCGGTGCGCCCTTCTTGAGCGGGACAATGTTAGCCAGTTCCGCGGCCGTCAGCGGCTGTTCCGGCGGGACGAACTGAACATCGGCGATCGTCTGCGCCCAAGCCATCCGCGCGCAGGCCAGCAACCACACCGCTAAATGACCAGCGAAACTCCGCCACACCTTCCCCATCATAACGGAAGTGGGGCGGGCGTCTACGCCTGCAGCGGGTCTCCAGACCCGCTCCGTCTGCCCTGCACTCACTGGCTCCCTGTATTCACCTGTTGCTTCGCGTGCCGCCTCAGATACCAGCACGGAACATCCCCGAAATGCGGGAACAGCGCATTCACGCACTCCTGCGGCGCCGGTGGGTCGAACGAGTACTGCGTCTTGCCGTCCTTCATCGGGATGATCCACGCCCGTTGCACGGTCACGCTGCCGAATTGTGCCCGGTTGTTCGGAATCCGAAAGCGCAGCGAAGCGTAATCGCACACATACACCAGCGCGCCCGCCAGCAGCACCGAAACCACCGTGATGATCAGTATCCGCTTCAAATCTTGAGAAATAGCTTGCGCTTGTACATCCAGTATAGGACGATCCAGTAAGTCAGCAGCACCGCGGCGCCCAGCAGGAACGGCTCCAGGCCCGGCCCCAAGATACGGAACGCATCCGGCCCCAGGTGAATCCGGAACGAGCTGAAGATGAAGTGCTCGAACAGGTGCGCGATCATGTAAGCCGCAATCGAGTTCATGCCGATCACTACCAGCGGGAACGCCCACTTCCGGTAACCCTTCACGTCGATCACCCAACTGAAGGCCGCCGTGAACAGAAAGCACACCCCGCCGCTAAACAACGTCCAACTCGGAGTCCAGATGCGCTTCACCACCGGGCAGATGCCGGTGAAATGCAGCAGCAGCCCCGCGGCAACCCCAACCACGCCAGCGATCAGCAGCCGTTGCATGGGAATGCGAGGCGCCCTGGCGCGCAGCCAGCGGCCCGCTGCCAGTCCCAGGATCATGGTGCCCAGCGTGGGAATGAAGCTCAGCGTCAGGTATCCGCCGTCATTGAAGACGAAGGGGTGAGAGCGCGGGAACAGATTCAAGAACCACTGATCGAAGGCGTTGCCCAGGTTGGCGTTCTTGTTCCAGTGCGCCGCGAAACCGGAGTAGAAATGCTGCCAGTTGGCGGGCACCCCCACGGATTGCCAATTGAATCCCGGCCCGGGCACGGGATACAGCGCCCACGCCAGCCAGTAGCCAATCAGGATCGCGGCCAGCGCAATCCATTGCCAGCGCGGCTTGCAGAATCCCAGCAGGAACAAGAGCGGATATCCCAGCCCGATCTGCGTCAGCGTATCTTCAAACGTGAAGTAGGTCCGCGGGCTGTACATCGACCGCAGAAAAATCCCCAGCGCGACCAGCAGAAAAGCGCGCCAACTGGCGTGCGCCCACATCTTGCCGAACGTGCCGCCTTTGGCCAGCCGGCTGGCGATGGAGTAAGGCAGCGCCACACCCACCAGGAACGAAAACGACGGCTGAATCATATCGTGCAGCGAGCAGCCCGCCCACTCCACGTGCGTCTGGTTGTATCCCAGAAACGCCCAGAACCAGTTGCCGGGGAAAGCTTGCGCCACGCGCGCCAGTTCCAGAACCTCGGCCATCATCAGCAGCATCACCCAGCCGCGATAAGCGTCTACGGCGATGTTCCGAGTAACCGGTTGTGGGCCGCTCGTAGCTTGCATGCGTCAACCTTACCACAACGCCCTGTGGGGCGGGCGTCCACGCCTGTGGCGGGTCTCCAGACCCGCCTTCCCCCCGCCCGATTACTGGAACGCGATCGTCACCGCATTGGCCGTCACCTGATTGACCGTCACAATCACCGTAACGGAAACAGCGCCCGCCAGCGAGCTCGGCAGTTGCGCGTCAATCTGATCCTCTCCCGAAAAGCCCGGCGCCGGGCCCGCATACGTCACCGTCGTGGGGGTCGTGCCGACGGTCACCGTGGTGCCGTTCGCGGATGCCCCATCGAATCCAGTGCCGTACAGAAGCAAATAAAGGTTGTCCCCATCGAACGCGATCGGAGAGGCCACGCCCTCGTAGTCGTAAGTGCCGTCTGGGTGTACGCGTTGGATCAGTGCCGCCGGCAATCCCGTTCCCTGTTCGTTCGCCGTGAAAATCGTCGGCGCGATGGATTGCACTTCCAACAAGCTCGTCGCCACGGTGGTCGTGCCGTTCAAGACCGTAGCCGTCACCACGCCCGCCGCCACGCCGGACGGAACCTGGTAATTGATCTGTGTCGGCGAAACGTAGAGAAGCGGCGCCAGCGCCACATTCCCGCCGCTATCGGTCAACTGCACCTGCACGCCTTCGAGCGTCGTGGGCAGCGGCACTGTTGCGGCCGCCTCCGTACCCGCCGCCAGTCCGCTGCCGTAACCGGCTACCAGTTCGCCCGGCGCGCTCGCCCACCCGTAATCGGCGGCCGTCGACAGCGTCACCAACGTTGCGGGCTGCAGGTGCCGCAAGAGAGGTCCCTGCAACGTCGCCAACTGCTCCGCGTCGGTCGTGAAGTCGTTAGCCGGCTGCACCGAAAGCAGACTGCACGAGCAACCGGGCACCGTCGCCCATAACTCGCCCGCCGCCCAATACGTCCCCGGCATACCCGCTGCATCCAGCGCGTACAAGAAGTTGTCCAGCACCGTCAGCCATCGCGGATCGCTGTTCGGTATCCCGTACTCCCCCAAATAACAGGGGACTTTATTGGTCGTACACCACGTCACGAATGGCTCGAGCCGTGTGACTCCAACCTGGGCCAGATTTGCGTTCGCGGCCAGCTCCTGGTCGTACGTCTCCGCATAGGTCCCGCTGTAATCGGAATCGAAGTAAAGGTGCGCCTCATAATAGTAGTTGTTGGCGGGGTCCGTAATAAAAGCCGTGGCGCCGTTGTAATACGACCAGCCCGTCGCGTTGCTCCACCCGTCCCCCGGAATCATGATCGTCTTCTGATCGCCATTCGCGCGAATCGCTGTAACCGCCTTCTGCGCAATCTGGCTCCAGTTTGCCACGCCCATGTCGTGTGGCTCGTTGGTTAAGTCGTAAGCCGCTACGGCCGGCTCGCCCTTGAACACGTTCGACATCTTCACCCAGAAATCCACGAAATCGTCGGACGTCACCTGCACCGGGCTGCCGGGACACGGATTATCGATAATGCAGGCGTCGCTATCGTAATTGGCAACCTGGCTCTCCAGAGTGGCATACCGCGCCTCATTATGCGGAACGATGCTGACGAGCACCCCGGCCGCCTTGGCGAAAGCCACGTCCTGCTGCAGATACCCAAGTTGGGTGGAATCGAGATCGCCGCCCAGCGTGGGCTGCAGCCGCTCCCACTTGACCAACAGCCGGACAAACGGCAATCCGCGCGCCGCGAAGTAGTTGAAAGTGGGCGCCGTGGCGTAGGTATAATTCCCGACGCCATAAGTCTCGTTGAGCGGGTCCCCCCATTCCGCCTGCGACACGTTGACGCCGCGGAAATACTGTCCCGCCGCCGTGCCCGCTAGAATGATGAGCAGCGCCGCGATCGCGCCCGCCCGCATCGTAACTGCGCTTGTGGTCCGCATGATGCGCAGTATATCAAGACCCACCCCTCATGACGCGTCCCGCATGTGTGTCGCGATGAACCACTGGTTTCCGCAAAAATCCCGCACCCCCGCCAGGCGGTCGCCGTAAGGCTGATCCGCGGGTTCGGAAAGCGAGTCCGCGCCGGCCGCCATCGCTCTGCGATACACCGCGTCCGCATCCGGGACATACAAATAAATCGCAGTGGGCATCGCCTGCCACGGGCCGTGCGCCTCGCCCATCTCGATCGTCGAGTCGCCGATGCGCACTTTGGCGTGCAGCACCGCTCCCTCGGGCGAATCGTGGCGCACGAATTCCGCGGCGCCGAAAGCCTCCTTCAGAAAGCCGATCAGCTTCGCCGCTCCCACCGGGTGCAGATAAATGGTCACGTCGCCGAGACCCTCCGGCACATACCGTGGCCCCAGGTGCGTACTGATAATCCAGTCGTTCCCAAACGGATCTCTAACCGCCCCGAACCGGTCTCCCCACTGCTCCATCAGGTCCAGCGACGCGGTAGCGCCCGCCGCGATGGCCCGCGCATAGACTTCGTCCGCATTCGGAACGTAATACTGAAGCGCAGTCGGAGTGGGAGTCCCGCGGAAAGCGCCGCCTCCGCCGATCATCATCATGGAGTCGCCAATCCGCACCTCCGCGTGGACGCCCCCAGCCGATCCGGTGCCCCGAAATACCTCTTGCGCGCCGAACACGCTCTTTACGAAATCGATCATCTCTTCGGCTTGCGGCACCATCACGTACGGCGTGATGGTCCGAAAGCCCGCTCGTATTGCGCTCATCCCCGCTCTCCTCTCCAAATCGCTTTTCAGACGTTCCCGAAAACTTGGACGCGGCAAGTCCCGCAGGTCGTCCGCCAGGCGCGCCAGCCCAGCCAGCCTATGGTCCCGCACGCCCATCCCGGCGCCGTGGTCCGCCGCAAACATCTCTGCGACGATCCGATCCAGCCGGTCCGCCAGAGAGCGCTTAGCCATTGGCCCTCCTCCCCGCCAGATCCCGCAGCCTCTTCAGCGCGCGCCATTGAAGCTGCTTGACGGCGCCTTCGCTGCGCCCCAACTCCCGCGCCATCTCGCCGATGCTCTGCTGCTCCACGAAGCGCCCCACCACCACGCGCCTCTGATCCGCCGGCAGCGTGTCCACCAACTGGAACAGCATGGCGCGCCGCTCGATGTCCTCCTCGCCAGCCGGCTCGCGCTCCGGTTCGCGCGCTTCCCGCCGCGCCGCCTGCCACCGGTCCGCAATCGCGTTGGCGGCCATCCGCCGCAGCCACGCCGCAAAAGCCACGCCGCGCCACTCGAATCGCGGCAGATTCGCGAGCGCCTGTTGAAACACCTCCGCCGTCACGTCCTCGGCCTCCGCGCGGCTGCCCACGCGGCGCGCCACATACGCATACACACGCTCGAAGTTGCGTTCGTAAAGCTCCGCGAAGCGGCCCGGATTGCGCTGGGCTGCCTCGATTAGAACGCGCTCTTCCTCGCTGGCCGGATCGGCCTTCAACGGTTGCTCCGCAAAACTGCCTTCAATATACCTAACCGCCGCGAACCCCAAAAAGTCACGCGCCATCTTGCACCGATTCTTGTGGATCTGTCAGTGGGGCGGGCGTCCACGCCTGCAGCGGGTCTCCAGACCCGCTACGGAGCTCCGTTTGCGGCTTGCCGCTATGCGAAGCAGGCCCGACGGTCTCTCGGGCCGCCAGGGATTGCCATTGCTATAGCTCACTGTGGGTTTGCGACCGCGCGCGTTTTACAAACAAGCACTAAATTGATAGGATAAATCGGTAAATATGACCCTCTCCCGCCGCCGCCTCCTCTACCTCCTTTCCCTCGCCCCCGGACTCGCTCTTCGCGGCGATCAGCGCGGCAAAAACCTGATGGTCCGCTCCGCCAACCCGGAAGATTTCGAAATGCCGCTTTCCGGGTTCGATACCTGGCTCACTCCCGCCGAAGACTTCTTCGTGCGCACTCACATCTACAAGCCAAAAGTGGCTCTGTCCGACTGGCGCTTGCGCGTGGACGGTCTGGTCGAACGCGAGCTCACCCTCGACATGGCGCACATTGAAAAGCTCCCGCGCGTGGAGCAGGTGGCCGTGCTGGAATGCGCCGGCAACGGCCGCAGCTTCTACGAGCCGGGCGTAACCGGCATGCAGTGGCGCTACGGCGCGGTCGGCAACGCCCGCTGGACCGGTGTGCGCCTGGCCGACGTCCTCAAGCCCGCCGGCCTGAAGCCGGGCGCCGCGCACGTCCTGTTCAACGGCGCCGACGTGCCCATGGGCAAGGTGCCCGACTTCGTGCGCAGCGTGCCGCTCGAAAAAGCCCTCCATCCCGATACCCTCCTCGCCTTTCACCTGAACGGCGCGCCGCTGCCCTCCTCGCACGGCTTCCCATTGCGGCTGGTCCCGCCCGGTTGGGCCGGCGATTCCTGGGTCAAATGGGTCACCAACATCACCCTGCTCGACAAGGAATACGACGGCTTCTTCATGAAAACGGCCTACCGCCGCCCGGTCCACACGGTCGCCCCCGGCACGGCCGTCGACCCTTCGGCCATGGTCCCGGTCACCGCCATCAAGCCGAAATCCGTCATCGCCACTCCGCTGGCGGGCGAGCGCCTGGCGGCCGGGCCGGTCACCATCCGCGGTGCGGCGTGGGCCGGCGAATCGCCCGTCGCGCGCGTGGATGTCTCCACCGATAGCGGCCGCACCTGGCGTCCCGCCAAACTCGGAGCGGACCGCGCCCGCTACGCCTGGCGCCTTTGGGAAGCCACCTGGACGCCGCCCGCCGAAGGCTCCTACGTCCTCATGGCCAAGACCACCGATGAAAAAGGCGACACCCAGCCGTTCCTCCAGGACTGGAATCCGTCCGGCTATCTGTGGAACGTGGTGCCCGCCGTGCGCGTGGAAGTTGGAGGCGGCCCGCCCGGATTGCCGCCGCAACCAGCCGCCGCCGAAGTCCCCCCGTTCCCGGACAAGGTGAAACAGAACTGCATCGGCTGCCACGGCCAGGACATGATCGCCGGCCAGCATCTCACCCGCCCCCAATGGGAGCGCGAAGTCGACAAAATGACCCGCTGGGGCGCGCCCGTCACACCCGAAGACCGCTCAGAACTCGTAGACTCTCTCTTCCGCACCTTAGGCCCGAAGTAATCTTCTACTATCTACGGGAGTTTGGTAGAGCCCATCAGGTACTGGTCGATGTTGCGGGCGGCGTGGCGGCCTTCGGCGATGGCCCAGACTACGAGGGACTGGCCGCGGCGCATGTCGCCGGCGGCGAAGACTCCGGGGACGGAGGTCATGTAGTTGCCGGCGGCGTGGACGTTGCCGCGGAGATCGAGCTTCACTCCTAGATTGTCTAGGAGACCGGACTTGACCGGGCCGAGGAAGCCCATGGCGAGAAGCACGAGGTCCGCGTCGAGGGTGAATTCGGTGCCGGGGATGGGCTCAAATTTGGGCACGTGGCCGACGCGCGCGGCGTGCAGTTGTTTGACGTTGCCTTGTTCATCGCCCGTGAACGCGGTGGTGGCGACGCTCCAATCGCGGATGCCGCCTTCCTCATGCGAGCTTTCGGTGCGGAGCTGCATGGGCCAGAGGGGCCAGGGAGTGGACGGGGAGCGCTCCAGCGGGGGTTGCGGGAGCAACTCGAACTGGTGCACGGAGAGCGCCTTTTGGCGGTGCGCAGTGCCCAGGCAATCGGCTCCGGTATCGCCGCCGCCGATGATGACCACGCGCTTGCCGGCGGCGGAAACGGACGACGAGCGGCCGAGGAACTGCATGGCGAAGTGGATGCCGTTCAGCTCGCGGCCGGGGACGGGCAGATCGCGGGGCTGCTCCGCGCCGCCCGCGAGCAGGATCGCATCATAGCCGCGGCGCAGATCCTCGATGGGGATGTCGCGGCCGATGTGGGCGTTGGGGACGAACTCGACACCCTCGGCGCGCATCTGATCCAGGCGGCGGTCGATGAGGTGCTTCTCCATCTTGAAATTGGGGATGCCGTAGCGCATCAGGCCGCCGATGCGGTCGTTTTTTTCGAAGACGGTGACGGCGTGTCCGGCGCGGCGCAACTGCTGCGCGGCGGCAAGACCCGCGGGGCCGGAGCCGACGATGGCGACGCGCTTGCCGGTGAGATCCTGGGGCGGCTCGGCGGCGATCCAGCCTTCGGCGAAGGCGCGGTCGACGATCGTCTTTTCGATCTGCTTGATGGTGACCGGCGGCTCATTGATGCCAAGCACGCAGGCGGCTTCGCAGGGAGCGGGGCAGATGCGGCCGGTGAACTCGGGAAAGTTGTTGGTGGAATGCAGGACGCGGATGGCTTCGCGCCAACGGCCGCGGTAGACCAGATCGTTCCAATCGGGAATGATGTTGGTGAGCGGGCAGCCGGTGTGGCAGAAGGNNCAGAAGGGCACGCCGCAATCCATACAGCGTGCGCCTTGGGCGCGGATTTTTTCCTCGGGGAAATCAAGATAGATTTCGAACCAGTCGTTGACGCGCTCCGCCGGAGGTCGCCGGTGAGGGAGTTCGCGCGAGTATTCCAGGAAACCGGTCGGTTTACCCACGTAGGACCTCCGCGCGTGGCTGGTGGCTGGTGATTGGTGGCTGGTGGGTTAGTTTTAGGACCCGCTTGTATTCGTGGGGGAACACCTTGATGAATTTGGAGAGCATGGTGGACCAGTTTTCGAGGATCCATTTGGCGCGGGGGCTGGCGGTGAATTGGACGTGGCGTTCGATCAGGGTGCGGAGCAGGGCGGCGTCTTCGGCGATTGGTTCCAGGTCTACGGCGGCGAGGTTGCAACGCTTTTCGGCAAAGTCGCCGCGCTCGTCGAGCACGTAAGCCATGCCACCGCTCATGCCGGCGGCGAAGTTGCGGCCACATTTTCCGAGCACGACGACCAGGCCTTTGGTCATGTATTCGCAGCCATGGTCGCCGAGTCCTTCGACAACCGCGGTTGCACCGGAGTTGCGGACGGCGAAACGCTCGCCCGCCATGCCGTTAAAATACGCCTCGCCGCTGGTGGCACCGTAGAGCACCACGTTGCCGATCAGGATGTTCTCTTCGGGCAGGAAAGTGGAGTCGCGCGGCGGATACACGACCAGGCGGCCGCCGGAGAGCCCTTTGCCGACGTAGTCGTTGGCGTCGCCTTCGAGGGTGAGAGTCACACCTTTGGCCAGAAATGCGCCGAAGCTTTGGCCGGCGGAACCGGCGAATTCGAAACGGATAGTATCGTCGGGAAGACCGGCGGAGCCGTAGCGGCGGGCGATTTCGCCGCTGAGCATGGCGCCGACGGTGCGATGCACGTTGCGAATGGGCAGCTTGATTTCAAAGGGGGTCCGGTTGGCGAGCGCCTCGCCGGCGAGTTCGATGAGCTTGTAGTCGAGAGCCTGGTGGAGGCCGTGATCCTGCGACTGGATGCAACGGCGCGCGATGCGGGCGGGCACTTGCGGGCTGTGCAGGATAGCGGAGAGGTCGAGGCCCTTGGCCTTCCAGTGGTCCACGGCCTTGCGCTGCTCGAGCATGTCCACGCGGCCCACCATTTCGTTGAAGGTGCGGAAGCCCATTTGTGCCATGTACTGGCGGACCTGTTCGGCGATGAAGAAAAAGAAGTTGATGACGTGCTCGGCCTGACCCTGGAATTTTGCGCGCAGGACGGGGTCCTGGGTGGCAATGCCGACGGGACAGGTATTGAGGTGGCACTTGCGCATCATGATGCAGCCCATGGCGACCAGGGGGGTGGTGGCGAAGCCGAACTCTTCCGCGCCGAGCAGCGCGGCGATCACGACGTCGCGGCCGGTCTGGAGCTTGCCATCGGTCTGGACGCGGATGCGGCCGCGCAGGTCGTTCATGACCAGCACCTGCTGAGTTTCGGCGAGACCCAACTCCCAGGGGATGCCCGCGTGCTTGATGGAACTGAGCGGCGATGCTCCGGTGCCGCCCGAATCGCCGCTGATCAGGACGACGTCGGCATGGGCTTTGGATACGCCCGCGGCGACGGTGCCAACGCCGACTTCGGCCACCAGCTTGACGGAAATACGGGCGCGCGGGTTGGCGTTCTTGAGGTCGTAGATGAGCTGGGCCAGGTCCTCGATGGAGTAGATATCGTGGTGCGGCGGAGGGGAGATCAGGCCCACGCCGGGGATGGAATGGCGGACGCGCGCGATAACCTCGTCGACCTTGTGGCCGGGGAGCTGGCCGCCTTCGCCGGGCTTTGCGCCCTGGGCCATTTTGATCTGGAGCTCGTCGGCGTTGACCAGGTAATTGGTGGTGACGCCGAAGCGGGCGGAGGCCACCTGCTTAATGGCGCTGCGGCGCCAGTCGCCATTGGGATCACGCTGGAAGCGGGCTTCGTCTTCGCCGCCTTCGCCAGTGTTGGATTTGCCGCCGATGCGGTTCATGGCGATGGCGAGGGTTTCATGGGCCTCTTTGGAAATGGAACCGAAGGACATTGCGCCCGTGGCGAAGCGCTTGACGATCTCGGAGGCCGGCTCGACGTCTTCGATCGGAACGGGGCGATCCGCCGTCTTGATTTCGAGCAGACCGCGGAGAGTACACAACTGGCGGTTCTGCAGATCGATGAGGTCCGTGTATTCGCGGAAGGTCTGAGGGTTTTGCTGGCGGACGGCGTGCTGCAGCTTGCCGATGGTGGCGGGATTGATCAGGTGATATTCGCCGCGGACGCGGTATTGATAATTGCCACCGACAGGCAGCTCGGTGTCGTAGCCGGTGACGGGTTGGAAGGCCAGCGCGTGCTTCATTTGCGCTTCGCGGGCCAGCACGTCGAGACCGACGCCTTCGATGCGGGAGGCGGTTCCGGTGAAGTACTTATCGATGAGCGATTTGTTGAGGCCGATGGCTTCGAAGACCTGGGCTCCGCGATAGCTTTGCAGGGTGGAGATGCCCATTTTGGAGAAGGTCTTGAGGAGGCCTTTGTTGATGGCTTTGATGTAGTTGGCCTGGGCGTGAGCCGGGTCGGGGAGTTGCGACAGGGTCTCGAAGGCCAGGTAGGGATTCACGGCGCTGGCGCCATAACCGATCAAGAGGGCGAAGTGCATGATTTCGCGCGGTTCGCCGGATTCGATGATGAGGGCGACCTGGGTACGGGTTTTCTCGCGCACCAAGTGGTTGTGGACGGCGGTAAGGGCCAGCAGGCTGGGGATGGGGGCGTACTCTTCATCGACGCCGCGGTCGGAGAGGATGAGGAGCGTGTAGCCGGATTTGATGGCGAGCGAGGCGCGGCGGCAGAGAGAATCGAGAGCGCGCTCGAGACTGACACCGCAGTCGGCGAGGGGGGTGCGGCCGTTCGCGGAGGGGTTCACGGCCCCGACCGAAAACAGCGTAGGGAGGGTGGTGGCCAGGAAATCGCCGTGGGAGACGCGGCGGAGCTTTTCGAGATCGCGATTGGTGAGGATGGGATGGGGCAGCTTGAGCGTGTGACAGTGCTGCGGCGTCTCATCGAGGATATTGCGCTCGGTACCGATGTAACTAATCAGCGACATGACCATCTCTTCGCGGATGGGATCGATGGGCGGGTTGGTGACCTGCGCGAACAACTGCTTGAAGTAATTGAACAGGGGCTGGGCGCGGTCGGAGAGACAGGCCAGGGGCGTGTCGGTGCCCATGGAGCCGATGGGTTCCTGACCGGTTTCGGCCATAGGGGCGAGGATCATTTTCATGTCTTCGTCGGTGTAGCCGAAGGCGCGCTGGCGGGAGAGCAGGGTGTCGCTATCGGTATGATGCTCGCGGGAAGGCTCGCCCAGTCGATCGAGGGTAACCTGGTTTTCGGCGAGCCACTGGGTGTAGGGGCGGCGCGAGTAGAGACGCTGCTTGATCTCCTTGTCGGAGACGATGCGGCCTTCCGCGGTATCGACGAGGAACATTTTGCCGGGCTGGAGGCGGCCCTTCTTCTTGACGTTTTCGGGTTTGATGGGGAGGACGCCGGTTTCCGAGGCCATGACCACCAGATCGTCGTGCGTGACGATGTAGCGGGCGGGGCGCAGGCCGTTGCGGTCGAGGGTTGCGCCGATGACGCGGCCGTCAGTGAAGGCGATGGCGGCGGGGCCGTCCCAAGGCTCCATGAGGGAGGCGTGATATTCGTAGAACGCGCGCTTCTCCGGGTTCATGTGGGGATTGCTGGCCCAGGCTTCGGGTATGAGCATGGCCATGGCGTGGGGCAGGTCGCGGCCGGCCATGAAGAGGAGCTCGACGGCGTTATCGAAGCTGGCGGAATCGCTGCCGCCCGGTGCGATCACGGGGAAGAGCTTGCGGAGGTCGTTGCCGAACAGGGGGGACGCCAAGATCGACTGGCGAGCATACATCCAGTTGACGTTGCCGCGGAGGGTGTTGATTTCGCCGTTGTGGGCAACGTAGCGGTAGGGGTGGGCGAGTTGCCAGGTGGGGAAGGTGTTGGTGGAGAAGCGCTGGTGGACGAGGCAGAGAGCGCTCATGACGTCGGGGTCGGATAGCTCACCGTAGAAGTGCGCCATTTGGGGGGCGAGCAGGAGACCTTTGTATACGATGGTGCGGGCGGAGAGCGAAGGTAGATAGAAATCGCCCTTGTTGGGCAAGTCGGAGGAGGCGACTTCGGCTTCAGCGCGTTTGCGGACGATGTAGAGCTTGCGTTCGAGGGCGTCGGGGCCGGGGCACTGGGGGCAACCGATGAAGATCTGCTGGATGTAGGGCTGGGAAGCGCGGGCGACACGGCCTATGGCATCGCCATGGACGGGGGTGTCGCGCCAGCCGAGGACGGTGAGGCCTTCCTCGCGGACGATGCGCTCCAGGATGCCTTCGCAGGACAGGCGCTGGTGGGGCTCGACGGGCAGAAAGGTCATGCCGACGCCATACTCGCCTTCGGCAGGGAGGGTGAAGCCGAGGGCGGTGCACTCGCGGGCGAAGAACTTGTGGGGAATCTGGATGAGGATGCCGGCGCCGTCGCCGGTTTCGGGATCGCAGCCGCAGGCTCCGCGATGGGTGAGGTTGATGAGGAGCTGGATGCCTTTGGCGATGATGTCGTGGGATTTGTGGCCTTTGATGCTGGCGACGAAGCCGATGCCGCAGGCGTCGTGCTCGTGTTGGGGGTGGTAGAGGCCTTGGGGGGCGGGGAGGGTTGCTGGTGCTGGGTGGTCGGGGCCGGGGATACACTTGGATTCGGTCATGTTTTCTCCCTGGAAGGTTCTAGTGTAGCAAGCCTTTTAGTATCACGCAATATGGATTTGAGAAATATACAGTATTAGTATTAATGATACTACTAGGGGGCTGTAGCATCCCTTATTTATAACGTTATTAAGCAGATATCGCGCAATGCGCACCGGGGATGGAGTGGTTTACTATGCGTGCGACTACGGCTCAGGTAAGCAGCACCTTGACGGGGTGGCATGGTTCGCGTTACTTTCTTGCCCGGCAGGACGTTGTCGGGGTTTTGATTGCCGGAAAGTGGGTATCCATTTCACTCGGCCGTTGGCGATGACTCCGTCTTGGTGGGGCGGTCCCCCTGGACCGCGCGGGACGCCCCCGTCCCGCTGCCGGACGCGGGCACGCATGGCACGCCGGTCCATTCCGCAGGCACAACCGCTGCCCATGCTGCCGCAGCAGCAGGTGCGCCTTCGTCAGCAACCTGCAGTCCGCCAGCAACTCTTCCAGCGTGACCTCGCGAACCGACTTATAAGTAGCGGAGTAACCCTTCCGCTCACGCGCAGGCCGTTGGATTCGAGCGCCAGCACGCCCAGCGCCCCCGCGAACATCAGAATCTTCTCGGCCCCCGGTTCGCCGGTGATCGGGAACTGCATGCCTTCTTCGCCTTTTGCGGAGGCAGTTTCAGCACGGCTGTCGAGATTGCCGCCGAAATGGTCCACCGCGATCTGGGCCGCCGCCCACCAATCCGCGTAATCTCGCAAAGCACCGCCTTCGGCGCGGCGAGGATCTGCGGCGGAGTCAACCCAACCCGTGCTCGTAACGCGTCGAAAGCCGCCAGGTAGGCGACGATCTCCCAAAGGATCGCCTCAAACACCCCGCGAAATGGCGGCAACTCCGGCCTGCCATAATGCCCCTCGATCTTGCCGAGAAGCCGCCCCAGCCGCGAGTCCGGCCGCATGCGCGCAGTATTTCAGCCCTCAGGATGCGATAATACTATTTATGAACCCTGCAACAAGTATCGCCCTGTTGAACCAGTCGGTCGCCGAAGAGCTCCTGACCGTTCACCAATACATGTATTTCCACGTACACCTCCACGATCGGGGTTTCGCGCCGCTTGCCGCGCTGTTCAAGCGCACCGCCATCACCGAGATGGGCCACGTGGAAGCGCTCGCCGAGCGCATCCTGTTCCTGAAAGGCGACGTGGAAATGTCGCTGGCCGGCCCGGTCGAGAAGATCGCCGATCCCGCCGCCATGCTGGCCAAGGCCCGCCAGATGGAGGAATCCATCGCCAACGCCTACAACCAAGCCGCCCTGGAGTGCGGCGCGGCCGCCGACGCCGCCTCCAAACAGCTCTTCGAGCGTCTCATCGGCGACGAAGAAGACCACTTCGCCGATTTCGACCGCGAGTTGGAAAACGTCAAACGCTTCGGCCCCAGCTACCTGGCGCTGCAGTCTTTCGAGAAACCGCCGGCCATTGCAGCAGCCGCTCACTAGCGGCGCCGGTAATCCACAATCTCCCCGGCGCCCGACTGCAGCACGGCGGCCTTCTCATAGCTCCGGTCCAACAACTCCGACAACTGGTCGCGCTGCCCCTGCGTGCTATACGGGCTCATCACCGCCACCACCCGCGCCGCCTCCGGAGGCTCCGCGCAAACCATTCGTTCCAACTCGGGCCGCAGGAACAGGTAGTACAACACGTGATTCGGCGGCGCCACCGCCACGCACGCGTCGGCGGAAAGCTGCGCAGCCAGCACGCGCGCCTGCGCCCCGAAGCCGTCTTTCGGAACAGTCGCCAAGCGGTAGTCGCTCACCGCTGCCGCCGCGAAGAAAACCAGCAGGATCGCATAGCCTGCCCACCGCCGCCCTCCTTCGCGCCATCGTTCGATGCCGCCCGCCGCGCACAGAGCCAGCGCCGGCGCCGCGAACAAGAGTTGCCGCGCCGCAAAGAAGTAGTTCACCAGCGCATCGACCAGGATCGGCCCCGCCAGCGAGACCAGCGCCACCAACGCCACCAACCGGCGGTTCCGCAGCTTCGCCAGCCCCGCCGCCGCCCCCACCAGCAGCGCCGCGCTGCACACATATCCCCCCCCGCTCAACTCGTGCAGCAGAACCAGCGGCGTGACCTGCCGCCACGAGAAGAAATACAACGCCATGGTGCCTGAAGCTTCCAGCGCCTGTCGTTGCATCACATACCACGGAACGAACGACAGAACCCCGATCGACGCCGCGCCCAGGATCAACCGCTTGGTACGCCGCCCCACCGCGCGCTCGCCGATCAGCCAGAACAGCCCGCCGAATACCGGCAGTAGGGTCAAGGGCTGCGAGTACAGTCCCACTGCCACCGACGCGCCGTAGAGAGCCGCCGCACCTACGGTGCCCCGCTCGCGCACGCGCAGCAACAGCAGCCACGACGCCAGCGCGCACAGCAGTCCCTGCGAGTACCCACGCGCCTCTAGCGCATACCGGAACTGCAGCGGAATAGCCAGAAACACCGCCGTCGCCCACCCCCGCGAGCGGATTCCAAACCTGCCGCAAAGAGCCGCGAAAACCGCCGCCCCCGCGATACTGCACAGCGCCGCCGGAATGCGCGCCACATACGGCGAGGCGCCGAACAGATCCACAACCGCCCGCTGCGCCAGGTACGGCAGCGGCGACGCGCCCGGATTCAACTGCACCCACCGCATCAGCGCCGCCAGGCTCTCGCGCCCCAGCACGAGCTGCTGCATCTCATCCAGCCACAGCGGCGTGATCCCCAGCACCGCGGACACCAGCGCCGCATACGCCGCGATCGGAACCACCACCGCGTTCGGCCGCGCCTCTTGCATAAGCGGTTATCTCTGGTTGGCCTTCAGGATCTTCTTGCGCAGCCGGATGGAACCCGGCGTCACTTCCACGAACTCGTCGTCGCGGATGAACTCGATGGCCTGCTCCAGGTTCAAGATGCGCGGCGGCACCAGCC
>PMVV01000342.1 GCA_003166475.1 Bryobacterales bacterium
TGCAGGCTTGCGGAAAACTCACCCACTATCTGCAAACGGGCGATTCGGCTTCTTCTGGCCTAACAGGGCTGGGCGGGCGAAGGTGAACCTGCCTGAACCGAACTGCGCCTCGCGCACCTGGCAAACGGGCGCTGCGGCCTCATGTCAGGCATTATCGACCTGCGTGACGCTGGGCTGGCGTACCAGCTTCCGAGTGGTGCTTCTTCCGCCAGTGGCTTCGGGGAATTCGACGTGGCTACTCCGCTCGTGCTCGAAACGTGTCGAGCAATCGTGTCACGTGTGCAACGCCACCCTCGTCCTCGCTCTCCGCGAATTTGTCCCGTGCCGTAACGAGCCACGTTGCGGCAGATGTAGTCTTCCCCTCTGCCAGGTCGATCTCCGCCCAGAGGAGAGCGAGGCTCGCGACGACGTTCACGAGCCCGCCCGCATCCGCCACCGGTAGCGCCTCTCGGATGCGTTCGCGGGCGCGATCATACTCGTGCTCTTCGGTGAAGATACGCGCAATCGCGAGCAGGGAGATCGCCACGCCAGCGTTGTCCCCGCGTAATCGATTCTGCTCGTAGCTCTCCAGTAGGTGATCGAGCGCCTGTGGCGCGCCATGCCATTCTAGGAGGAGTGCCTTGAGGTGGAGGAAGCGCGAGCGGAGCGCAGGGGGCATAGCGGTTTCCGCTGTTGCGTTGAGTTCTTCTATTGCCTCCCGATCCCGTCCGACCTGCCGGAGGAGGTCTGCTCTCGTATGTCGGAGTTCTGCGATGAGCACCGCCGGGCAGTGGTTCGCCGCGGCGAGCTGCACGGATTGGGAGGCAGCGTCGAGGGCCGCATCCATCGCGTCTTGCTCGCGTCGGAGGTGTGCGAGCTGTCCCAGTAGTCGCGCTTCAGCTTCTGCTCGGTGCTCGGTAAGTCGCGGAAGGAGGTTGTGGGCGTCGCGCCAGCGCAGTTCTGCCTCGTCGAGCCTGCCGAGTTCTCGGAGACAGTCGATTTGCTGCGTGATACTGGCCTGCAGGTTGAGGTAGTAGTCGCCATCTCTTGGGAGGTCTTGCAGGTCGGTTTCGAGTTGCTGGTTCTCCGTTAGGCCAGTTCGGTAGTCACCGTGATTCGTCGCAATAGAGGCGAGGTGCCCGCGCAGAATGATGCGCTGCATCCCGGTCGCGTGTGGAAGCAAGCGCTCGATGCTTGCCTTCATGTCTTCGAGTCTGCCGTGTTCGCCGTACCAGCGGCAGATGGCGATGCAGATCACGGACGCCGTGGTCCAGTCCTCCAGGCGTATTGCCCAATCGAGGATTCGGGGGGCCTCCTCTACGTCGATATTGTTGTGAGCGGCGAGGGTCAAAAACGCTGCACTGAGGAGCTGATATTCTGCGCGGTGGTCCATTCGCCAGTCGGGGAACCAGCGGTCGCCGAGGAGAATGAACTCGGGCGCGAGAAAGAGACCATCCGGTCGGGTGAGGATGACCGTCGCTGCTACGGCGTTCTCGATGCCCGCCACAACATCGGGCGCCGCCATCCCTAACTCCTTTACGGTCTCCGCGAACGCCACACGGTCCTCGAAAGGCGTGGCGGCCATGGCCTGGGTGGCGAACAGCGAACTCGCGAACAACATGCCTTCACGACTGAGTCGCCCTGCGCGTTCGGCCATCCTGTTCTCTCGTTCGAACCGCTCGACCGCCTCAGGCTCCGTGCGCCCGGAAATGAGGTCGTTCACGAAGCCAGGCATGCCCAGGAGTGGGTGCTTGGCAACGTTCCGCGCAAGGTCCTTTTCCATTGCCGCGAGCAAGGTGTGCGCAAATGTTCGATCCATCCCGTCGCTGTACACGAGGTTCTCGGTGGGCACGGGGACGAAATCGTAGGCGTATGCGAGGCGTACGAGTTGTGAGCCATCGACGCCGAGGATTGGCGCACCGTCGAGAACCACGCGCCACCGGGTTGCCTGGAATTGTGATCGTTGGGCGAGTGCGGCCCAGTGCCGGATCAATGTGTCGCCGCCCCCCCCGACAGGAGCGAGGAGCGTGACCGGTTTTTCACAGTGCGCGAAGCCATTCAGTGTGCCGAGCGCGAGTTCCATCCCCGGGCATCGTGTCGCTGGCGGGCCAGGCGGTGGCGGGGCAGCGTCGGTGATGCGCAGTGATCGTGCGCGTCCGCGATGGAGGTGAACGGCGTTGAAGAAGGCGTACTCGTCTTCGGTGTCGATGGCGCGTACTGCTGCCATGGCGTCATCTACGGGTTGGCCGCGGACGAGTTCTTGCAGTAAGCGCGCGAGGCTCTGTATTGCGGTAGTGGTCCTGACGGGGAAGGAGAACGCGATGACGTCTGCGGGGAGGATGGTGCCGTCGTCGATGACCGGTCCGCCGAGTCGTGCGCTTTCGCAGGTGGAGAGTACAAGGAGTTGGCACCCGTAGAACGCGCACATCCCAACGAACTGGGCCGTCCAGAGGTGCCCCCGCTCCGTTGATAAGTAATGTTCTCCTCGGAGGTCGTCGTAGTGCCCGTGTCCGGAGACGATGACAATATGTGGTCGGAACACGTCCATTACTGCCTCGATGTGTCCTGGTGATGGATCGAGAAACTCGATCGGAATGTTCGTGGTGAGCGTTTCGAGGAGCGTGCAGCGTTCTTCGTCGAAGCGGAGCGTGCTGTCCGTGCCGAGGCTCATGTGCACGACGTTGCGTATGGGACGTCGCCTTCTGGTGCCGCCGGCGGCGGGCACGTCGCGTACCATGTGGCTGCCTCGCGCTCCGATTAGGAACCGCTCGTTGACCCGGAGGAGTTCCCAAGGGAACGGCATGAGACGGTGTGCTGCTTGGGTGAAGTCGACACGCACGTGCAATGCGCCGTCCGGCAGGCGGAGTTGTTCCCAAGTTGCTGGTGGCGCGATGAGGGCGGCGAGTCGCTCACCGACGTGATTGAGTAGGACATCGCCGGGGTCGTGGACGCCGGCAGACTTCCATCGCAGGAGGCGGAGGTCCTCGTAGAAGCTCGCCGCGAGGTCGGGGTCGACGCTGGTCGTGATCTCGCGCCTGCCAGAACGCACGCGGAAAACGTAGTGTCCCGTGGGGTTGACATCGACGTGTAGGCGTACCTCGTCCGGCATGTTCCTCCAAAACACTAGCCTTTCAGTACCTTGAAGACTGGCTCCCAATTCATCTTCATTCGCGAGGCGGACGGCAGAACGGCAGTTTAGCCGCCATTCCTCTTCAATCTCGTTTGACGGATTTCCCGCGTGCCGCTGTCACGGCCTTAATTGCCATTATCGTCCTGGCAAACCGTCTGGTCGCGACCCCCAGTTCTGGCGTACCAGTTTCCCAGTCCTCGCGATCCAGGAACGTCGGCAAGCGGCACTTCACCGGGATGGCGACGACACGGCCAAGTGGCCTCTCCGTGCCGATATCCCGCGCTGGTATAACTAATGCCGCGTCGAGGGACGGGTATTGTGGAGCACTGACTGCACTAACCGGTTAGTCTCACATGCATCGCTGCGATGGCGCGCGCCTCGCGACGCTCAGGAACCGCGGAGACCGAACGAAGATAAAAGTGACTGAGCGCGCTGACCGCTTGCATCTTTCGGATTCGCGCATTAAGGCAGGCAATGACGCCCCCGACTACGCTATTCATGCCGCAGCGCTTCCACCGGGTCGATCCGCGTCGCACGCCGCGCGGGAATGTAGCAGGCCAGCAACACCACGCCCATCAGCAGCACAGCCACGGATGTGTACGCGAAGGAATCGGCCGGCGAAATTCGGAAAAGTTGGCTCCTCAGGCCGCGCGCTAACATTAGCGCAACCGGAATCCCCAGCAATAACGCTGCCGCTGCGAGCGCCGCGCCCTGGCGCAGGATCATCCCCAGCACGCTTGCGTGCGTGGCTCCCATGGCCATGCGCACGCCGATGTCCCGCGTGCGCGCCGCCACCGAATAGGAAAAAACGCCGTAAATCCCCACCGCTGCCAGGGTCAGCGCAAGCGCTGCCAGGAACCCCAGCAACCCGGCGGCCAGCCGTGCGCGCCACGTGGCCGCGCCGATGATCTCGTCCATAGTCTGAACGTCGTAGACTCGTGCCTCCGGATCGAGCCCATGGATCAGGCGGCGCAACTCCAGAATCAGCCCGCGGGGATCACGCGCAGTCCGTACGGCCAGGCTGCCGCCCCTCGGACTCTGCCGCTCTGACGCGTACACTACGGGCCTGTCCGGGTCTTCCGGCGAGCGGTACTTAACATCGCCCACCACGCCGATCACTTCGGCCTGGAGCTGGTTCGCCTGCGGGAAATCCATGTGACGCCCCAGAGGATTCACGCCGGGGAAGAAGCGCCGTGCCGCCAACTCGCTGAGGACGACGACACGCGCAGTCCCTATGCGGTCGTTCTCAGTGAATACGCGCCCACCGATCAGAGGTATGCGGAACAACTGGAAGTAGGCGGGCGAAACTTCGACCTCCCCGGTATCGACGGCCGCGGCTCGGCCTTCGACGCGGAGGCTGGTGCCCTGATCGAAGCCCGAGGCAGGGACATCGTTTGTCAGCGCCGCCTCTTCCACTCCGGGCAGCGTGGCGGCCCGGCGTTCCAGTTCTTCCAGGAACGTCTGGCGGGCTGCGCTGTCGTGGGTCTTAGGTTGCACGTTCATGGTGAGGACGTTGCGCGTCTCGATTCCAGAATTCGTCCCCAATAGCGCGGCGAAGCTGCGGATGGTGAGGTCCGCTCCCGCGAGCAGCACCACTGCCAACGCCATCTGGGCGACCACCAGCGCGTTGCGCAATCGGGCCTGCCGGCGTCCACCCGATCTCATTCCTCCGGCCAGCCCCTCGTTGACATCCGCACGGGCTGCCACCCACGCAGGCAGAAGTCCGAACACCAGCCCTGTAACGAGCGCCAGCAGCGTGCCTAGGGCGCCCATGGAAAGTCCCATCCGGAGGGAACTGGGGTCGATGAAGCGGACGTATTCGAAGGAGAAGCTCCAACCCGGCCGGGGCAAAATCGACGCCGCGAGCCTCAGCCCCCAGGCTGCCAGGAAAAGGCCGGCTACGCCACCGGCGAGCGCCAGCAGCAGCGGCTCCACCAGCAGTTGCCGGACCAGCGCGCTGCGGCTCGTGCCCATGGCCAGGCGGATGGCCACTTCGCGCTGCCGCGCGGCGCCCCGGCCCAGCAGCAGGTTTGCCAAGTTCACACAGGCGATGAGCAGCACGCACAGAGTGGCGGACTGAAGAATCCACAACGATTTCCGCACGGCCGGGTCCACCCGCGCCTCCAGCAGCGGACGCGCGCCTCCAGACCACTTCTCCGTACCGCCCCAACTGGTTGGGTGCTCGCGCTCCATGCGGGCGGCAATCCCACGCACATCCTCGTCTGCCTGGCGGTAACTGACGCCCGGCTTCAGCCGCCCAATCACCTCCAGGTTGTGACTCAACCGGCTGGGATTCGGATTGGCCATGAAGTAGGCCGCCATCGGCGCCCACACGTCCGTACGTCCGGTTTCCCCTTTGAATCCGGGCGGCAACACGCCCACGATCGTAAAAGACGCGCCGCTGATGCGCAGGGTGCGGCCCAACACGCCCGCGTCCGCACCGAACGTGCGCCGCCAGTAACCATCGGAAATCAGCATGGCGGAGAGCGCGCCCGCCGGTTTGTCTTCCTCGTCCGCGAACACCCGCCCGAGTTCCGGCTTCAGCCCGATCATGCGGAAGTATTGCGCCGAAACGATCTCCGCCATAAAACGGTCATCCTCGGACCCGCGATCGGTAAAGATCATCTGCCGAAACGCCGCCAGAGCGTCGAAGCTGCGGTTCCAGGCGAGTAGTTCCTGGAATTTCGGATACGACCACGACATTGGTATCGTGCCCCGCCGCTCCTCGGTCAGGATCAGATGGACATCCATGAGCCTGTCCACGCGGGGGTAATCGATAGGCCGCAAGACGATTCTTTGCAGGACGGTGAACACGGCCATGTTGAGACCCAAGCCAAGTGCCAGCGTAACCACGGCAACCACGGCGAATCCGGGGCTGCGGCGCAGTGCGCGCAGGGCGTGACGCAAGTCGCGGGCGATGTTGTCGAGCACCCGCCATCCCCACATTTCCCGACTGGTTTCGTGCAGCGGCGTGGGGTTGCCGAACTGGCGGCGGGCGGCGCGGTCTCCCACCTCCTCGGCGAGCATATTAAGATGCGATTCCATTTCCTCTGCAAGTTCGCGGTCCAGGCGGCCGCGGTGCAAGAGGGCGCGCAGGCGGCGGAGCAATTCGTTCATACCGCCTGCCTTTCTATGCGGGTTGGATCACCTGCTCAATGGCGCGCGCTACGCGCCGGTATTCCGAGATTTCCGCCTCCAGCCGTTTGCGGCCCAGCGGCGTCAACTGGTACACGCGGCTGCGCCGCTTGGGACCGGAGGGCGTCCACTCAGCCGTCACCCATCCCTTGATCAGGATGCGTTGAAGGGCGGGATACAACGATCCTTCCTCCACGCGCAGCACGTCTTCGGAGGATTGCTGGATGGCCTTCGCGATGCCATAGCCATGCATCGCTCCAAGCCGCCGGATCGTCTTGAGGATCAACATCTCCAAGGTACCTGGCGGGATTTCGGCCCGCGAGTTTTCGGACTGCATAGTATACCTATGTATAGATTGCCTGAGAAGAGGCCGGCTGTCAAGAGCCTGTGAAGCTGGGCGCTACTCGTGTGCAGGCCATGGAAACGCTATCGAGAACACTCTCTCGATGATTGCGGACGGCTAGCTAGTGGCATTACTGGAGAGGGGTGCGACACGTCACTTGGCTGTATCACGCGCTACTCGCGGAAGTGCTGCCCTCAGCCAATTCCCCCAGGGGACAACAACGGCGTTGTGGCATATCGTTAGCGGTTTCCGGTCGGCGGAGTGCGCCCGGTTACGTTCCCGCTAGCGACGATACGCTCCGACCGCGGCTTCACCGTGAACGGCCTTGCTGGCGCAAAGGGCTGTTCCCGCCAGCGAACTCGCGCGCGTATATTGACAGCAGGAGAAAACTGAACAAGTTCTTTTATTGACCGATGTGGAACGTGCCGGCGACGGTGAGGCTGTCGTTCGCAGAGGAGTTTCCCACGTAGACCGTGTAATCGCCCGAGGCGACCTGCCAGCTTTCCGAGTTGACGTCCCAGTAAGACAACGGATGCGACACGTCGCTGCTGCTCACGGTGAGGGTCTCACTCTGCTGCTCGCCGGGTTGCAGGAGGACCTTCGTCCATGCGGCCAGACGGCGCGGCGGCTCGCCGGTCGAGGCGGGCAATCCCACGTACACCTGCGCGACCTCGGCGCCCGCCACGGCGCCCGTGTTGGCGAGATCGAAGCTTA
>PMVV01000464.1 GCA_003166475.1 Bryobacterales bacterium
CTCTTGTTGAATTCCGCCACCGGCGCGATCACCGGCCAGCCCACCACGGCAGCCACTTCTAACTTCACTATCCAGGTAACAGACACCAACAAGGTCACGGCGACCAAGGCCTTCGCACTAACCATCAGCCCGGCGTTAGCCATCACTACTACATCACCCTTGCCGGCCGGCACCGTGGGCGTGAATTATTCGCAGACCTTGACGGCTACCGGCGGTAGCGGGACTTACACGTGGGCATTGACCGTGGGATCTTTGCCGAGCCCCCTCTTGTTGAATTCCTCCACCGGCGCGATCACCGGCCAACCCAGCGCCGCCGCTACTTCGAGTTTCACCATCCAGGTAACCGACAGTAACCAGATAACGGCATCCGTCCAATTTGCCCTGACCATTGACCCACCGCTTGCGATCACCACGAGTTCGCCATTGGCCAACGGGACCGTCAACGGCGCCTACAACCAGAGCCTGGTTGGAACCGGCGGGCTGCTTCCGTACACTTGGTCCCTTGCGGCCGGCTCGTCTCCATTACCGCCAGGCTTGACGCTGACTCAGGGCCCGGCTTCCACCGGTGTGATCAGCGGCACAGCAAACACCGTCGGCACGTTCCCCTTCAAGATTCAATTGAGCGACGCTACCAACCCCGCGAACACCATCACCAAGCCGTTCGCGATCACCATCGGCGCCGGTGTCGCAATCACCACGTCGCCAACTCTCCCCAACGCCACTGTCGGCACAGCGTACTTGCAGACCCTCGCGGCGGCCGGCGGTGTGCAGCCCTACACCTGGTCGCCCGTCGGCGCGTTGCCCGCGCCGCTCGCGGCGCTTTCGCTCAGTGCCGCTGGCACGATCAGTGGCACTCCCACCGCAGCGGGGACAGCCAGCTTCACGGTCACTGTCACCGACTTCGTTGGCGGCACGAACAACCAAAAGTTCACACTAACCATCGTCACGGCGCCGGTTATCACCACCACTTCGCTCCCCAATGGCACCGTCGCAGTCGCTTACTCGCAGACACTGGCAGCTACGGGCGGCACATCTCCCTATACTTGGGCGGTCGCCAGCGGCAGTCTGCCGAGCGGACTGTCGCTATCTACGGCGGGCGCGATCGCCGGAAAGCCCAGCGCAGCGGGAACATCCAGCTTCACGGTCCAGTTGACCGACGCCACCGGAGTCACCGCCAGCCAGAAGCTAACGCTGACCATCGTCGCATCCCTTACCATTACGACGCCATCGCCGCTGCCCACCGGAGAAGCAGCCATCGCGTATTCGCAGAAACTGGCGGCGGCGGGCGGCACGCCACCTTATACATGGTCCCTAACAGGCAGCGGCGCACTGCCTTCCGGGTTGACGCTTTCGGCGAGCGGGTTACTCGCCGGCACACCGGCCGCGGCCGGCACGTTCAACTTCACCGTGCAGGCCACCGACAGCAACAAAGTCGCCGCCAGTACGGCATTAGCGCTGACCATCGCAGGTGCGCTCGCTATCTCTACTCCGGCCGCACTCAGCGGCGGCTCGCTGAATTCGAGTTACTCGCAGGCGCTGGCGGCCTCCGCCGGAGTCGGTCCGTACACCTGGACACTTGCCACGGGATCGTTGCCTTTACCTCCTGGCCTGACCATCTCCCCGGCCGGCGTCATCTCCGGCGTTCCCACTGCCACCGGAACGTTCTCATTCGCCGCGACGGTCGCGGATTCGCTCGCCGCCACGGCCAGCCGTCAGTTCACCATTGTCGTTGCAAAAGGACTGACCATCACCACTTCTCCCACATTACCGGGCGCGACCGTTGGCGTTGCATATTCCGAAGCGCTCCAGGCGGCGGGCGGCACCGCGCCCTACACCTGGAGCAACCTGTCGGGTTCACTGCCGCCCGGCCTATCCGTCGGCAGCAATGGGAGCGTGACCGGTGTTCCCACCGCCGCCGGATCGTACTCCTTCACTGTGCTGGTGGTCGACAGCCTGGCGCGCCAAGCCTCCTTGCAGTTGTCCCTCGCGGTGGCCCCGGCGCTGAGCGTTTCGACAAGCTCGCTTCCCGGCGGAACGACGGGCGCCGCCTATTCGCAATCGCTCGCCGCAACCGGCGGAACGCCGCCTTACACGTGGTCGCTTGTGAGCGGAGCTCTGCCGGGGGGACTCACGCTTTCCGCCGGCGGATCCATCGCGGGCACGGCCAATGCCGCGGGATCGTTCTCATTCACGGTCCAGGTCGCCGACAGCCTCGCGGCCACCGCGACGAAAAAGCTGAGCATCGCCGTGGCGGCAGGGCTCTCGATCTCTACGGCGGCCGCGCTGCCCAACGCGTCCATCAATGTGAGCTACTCGCAGACGTTGGCTGCCGCCGGAGGCGCGCCGCCCTATACCTGGGCGCTAACGTCCGGCGCGCTACCCGCGGGACTCACGCTAAACGCGGCCGGCGCCATTACCGGTACGCCCACCGCGGCGGGCCCGTTCCAATTCACGGCAACCGTGACTGACAGCGCCGCGGCCACGGCCAGCCAGCAGTTCACGCTGAGTGTCGGAGGAGGGCTGGCCATCTCCACAACCACGCTGCCGGGCGGCACGGTGGGCGCGTCCTATAGCCAGACATTGACGGCCACGGGCGGTGTGCCGCCCTACGTCTTCACTACCAGCGCGGGCTCGTTGCCACCCGGCATTACGCTCGCGGGCGCCGTCCTCGGCGGCACGCCGACCAAGACCGGCCCGTACACTTTCACCATCCAGGTGACTGACAGTGTTTCGGCCACCGCGACCCAGCAGTTCATCGTCATGGTCGGCGGGCCACTGCCGGGCGCCGCCGTGGGCACTGCATATTCGCAAAGCCTTTCCGCCTCTGGAAGTTATACCTGGGCCGTCACGCAGGGAGCGTTGCCCGACGGCCTGTCGCTCGGTGCATCCAGCGGGACGATCAGCGGCACGCCCACGGCCGCTGGCGCTTTCACTGTGACGATTCAGGTCACCGGCAGCGCCAACACAACCGCCTCGGCCGCCTTCACGCTGACGGTGATCGGAGCCAGTTTCAGCGGGCTATCGAGCACGGCCACCTCGGACCAGCAACTGAGCGGCTCGTTGGCGCTGAGCGCCGGGTATCCGCCGGGGATCACCGGCACAGTCACGCTGGCCTTCCAGCCCGATGCATCATTGGCTTCGCCGGCGGTCGATCCGTCCATCCTGTTCTCGAACGGTACCACGAGCCTCCCGATAGCTTCCGGCAGCACGATCGTGCCTATCTTGCTACAGACCGGAACCGTGGCTGGGACCATTACGCTCACGGCTACTTGGAACGAGGCCGGCGGGGCCGCCATTCCAGCGCCGGTGACCCAGACGATCCAGATAGCCCCCGCCGTGCCGGTCATCACTGCGGTCACGGCCAGCACCACATCGTCCGGATTCCAAGTGGTGATCACCGGTTATTCCAACACGCGCGAAGCGGTGAAAGCTTCTCTGCAGTTCACGTCCGCCTCGGGACAGACGCTGCAGCCATCGAGTCTGGATGTACCTCTCGCCACAGAGGCCCAAACGTGGTTCCAAAGCAGCACCTCAGATCAGTATGGCAGCCAGTTCACTCTGACCCTGCCCTTCAACGTGACCAGTGGCAGCGCCAGCGCGATCGGATCCATATCCGTTCAACTGGTGAACAGTCAAGGCACTTCGACTTCCGCCAGCGCGCCTTTGTGAGGAGTACTTGTGGGGCAGGCTCTCAGCCTGCGGCGGCCTCTAAGGCCGCCCCCCGAGGAAACGGAAAATGCCGCTCATTAACACCGAACCCGAACTCGACGATGTGCTGTCCGCGCCCAGCGAAGCGGACCGCGCCGCCATGCGCGCCATGGAGGGCACCCTGCTGATCCTGGGCGCCGGCGGCAAAATGGGTCCAAGCCTCGCCAGGCGCGCGCGTCGGGCAGCGGATGAAGCAGGCATATCGAAAAGCATCGTAGCCGTGTCGCGTTTCTCCGACCGGGCCGCGGAAACGCAATTGCAAGAAGCCGGAATCGAGACCATCGGCGCCGATCTGCTGGACTTCACCCAACTCGCCCGGCTGCCCGATGCGGAGAATGTAATCTTCATGGCGGGCCGCAAGTTCGGCTCCGCCGGCGCCGCCCATCTGGCATGTCTTACATGGGCGATCAATACATACCTGCCCGCGCGCGTGGCCGAGCGCTATCGCCATGCGCGGATCGTGGCCTTTTCGAGCGGCAACGTCTACCCGTTCGTCCCGCTTTCGGGCGGCGGCGCGACCGAAGAAACCGCGCCCGAACCGGTAGGCGAATACGCGCAGTCGGTATTGGCGCGCGAGCGCATGTTCGAGTTTTTCTCCGCACGCCATGGGACTCGCGTCTGTTTGCTGCGGCTGAACTACGCCGTCGAGTTGCGCTATGGAGTGCTGCGCGATATCGGCGCGAAGGTGTTTGAAGGGCGGCCGGTGAACGTGGGCATGGGCAGCCTCAATGCGATCTGGCAGGGCGACGCGAACTCGATCTGCCTGCGCAGCTTCGCTCTCTGCGAATCGCCGCCCGCGGTGCTCAACGTGACCGGACCGGAGACGCTATCCGTGCGCGACACCGCGAGGCGCTTCGGCCAACTACTCGCCCGCCAACCCGTCTTCGAGGGCCGCGAAATGGAAACCGCGCTACTCAACAACGCGGCGCGCTGCCAACGGTTGTTCGGCGCGCCGTCGGTGAGCGCGGAGACCGCCATTGCCTGGACGGCGGAATGGATTCTTCGCGGCGGTGCGGCTTGGGATAAACCGACACACTTTGAGACCCGGGATGGCCGGTTTTAGTGTAGAAATAGAATAGGAGGGCATCCATGAAACGAATGGTTATTGCGGTTCTCGCGCTGTGTGCGATGGTGGCGATCGCCCTGCCTGCGCAAACTTTCACCACGTTGCACAGCTTTGACGGCCCGGACGGCGAATTGCCCATCCAGGGGCTGGTCCAGGCCACCGACGGGAACTTATACGGGACAACGGTCGGCGGCGGAGTAAACCAAAGAGGTGGCACGGTCTTCCAAATCACTCCGGTGAGCGGCACGCTGGCTACGCTCTACAGCTTTTGTTCGCAAACCGGTTGCGCGGACGGCAAACTCCCCTATGCGCCGCTGATCCAAGCCCCTAATGGGGACTTCTACGGGACAACCTACAGGGGCGGCGCCAACAACCTGGGCACGGTCTTCAAAATCGACGCGACTGGCGAGCGGACCACGGTATACAACTTTTGCCCCCAAAGCGGGTGCAGCGACGGCGCGTACCCCGAAGGGACGCTGGTCCAGTACGGTGGGGACTTCTACGGCACGACCTCGGGTGGCGGGGCCAACAGCGTTAGCGGGACAGTCTTTAAAATCACCCCAAATGGCACGCTGACGAGGCTATACAGCTTCTGCTCTCAAACCGGGTGCATCGACGGCACACAACCGGGAGCGGGGTTGGTCCAAGGCGTTGACGGCAACTTCTACGGGACAACCCCGACTGGCGGGGCCAACGACAATGCCGGGACGGTCTTCAAAATCACTCCGGCTGGCACGCTGACTACGCTATATAGCTTCTGCTCTCAAAAGGGCTGCACCGACGGCGGCGGCCCCGTCGCGGGGCTTGTCCAGGCTGCCTACGGCGATTTCTATGGGACGACGCAAGATGGCGGGACCCACGCCGTTGGCACGGTCTACAGAATCACCCCCAGCGGCACACTGACGACGCTACACAGTTTCTGCCACCAAACCGCGTGCGCGGACGGCTCCTACCCCAACGGCGGGCTGGTCCCGGCCACCGACGGCGACCTCTACGGGACAACCACCTTTGGCGGCACCTGCGCGCTCTCCTCCGGCTGTGGCACGATCTTCAAAATCACGCCCGGCGGCGCACTCACGACGCTCTACAGCTTCTGCTCCCTAAGCGGATGCACGGACGGCGAAACACCCGATGCGGCGCTGGTCCAGGCCACCGATGGTAACTTCTACGGGACGACCAACTACGGCGGCGCCATCGTCAGTGGCTGTTCGTCCGGCAACGGCTGCGGCACGGTCTTCAGCCTGTCCGTTGGGCTGGGCCCATTCGTGAAGACACTGCCTGCATCCGGCAAGGTGGGAGCGGCTGTCAGGATTCTGGGGACCTATCTGACCGGCGCCACCGGCGTCAGCTTTAACGACATCTCGGCTGTTTTCACGGTAGTTTCGAAATCTGAAATCACCACCACTGTACCCGCCGGCGCAACCAGCGGAACAGTCCAGGTGGTCACGCCTAGCGGCACGCTGTCGGGCAACGTGGCTTTCCGCGTGCTGCCATAAAGTCGAAACGGAGGGTACCGATGAAACGAATCGTTAACATTTCCTGCAAGCTGATACTGTGCGCAACGATGGGGATTGCCCTATCTGCGCAGACTTTCACCACCATACACAGCTTCGATGGCACCGACGGCAAATACCCCTATGCGGGGCTGATCCAGGCCAATAATGGGGACGGCTACGGGACCACCGAGAATGGCGGGACCAGCACCAACTGCAATGGTGGTTGCGGGACGGTCTTCAAGATCACCCCTGGCGGCACGCTGAAGACGCTCTACAGTTTCTGCGCCCAAAGCGGGTGCCCGGACGGCCAATACCCCTACGCGGGGCTGTTCCAAGACGCCAATGGGGACTTCTACGGGACCACGGCGGAAGGCGGGGCAAGCGGCTTTGGCACGATCTTCAGAATCACCCCGACCGCGCTGACCACGCTGCACAGTTT
>PMVV01000150.1 GCA_003166475.1 Bryobacterales bacterium
TCTTTATTAAATATGGCTATTCGGAGATCGGCTGACGGCCGTCCGCAAATCGCGCAGGTCAAGCCCGTGGCCGCTATTGCGGGTGGGGAGTTTTACATTCACGGAAAGGGCTTTGCCAAAACGGACCGGCCGCGCGTGACCATCGGAGACGTGGCCGCGCCGGTGGTGATCGGCTCGGATTCGCTGGTGATCGCGCGGGTGCCGGAGGGCGCCGCCGCGGGAGAATTGGTGGTCGCCAGTGGAAACCAGTCGAGCGAAGCGTGGACCTGCGACATCGGTTTCCCCATCGCCGACAATTTGCACCCGGTCGCCAACCCGGCGGTGGATGCGTTCGGCAACATCTACACCACCTTCAGCGGGTCGCGCGGGCAAAAGGCCGACGTGGCTGTGTTCAAGATCGATTTGAATTACAATCTGAAGCCGTTCATCAAAGACATGATGAACGCCACCGGCCTGGCGTTCGACCGCAACGGGCTCCTTTATGTTTCCAGCCGCCACGATGGCGCCGTCTACCAGGTAACGCCCAACGGCAATGCCAGCACGTTCGTGGAGGGNNATGGGCGTGGCCACCGGCCTGGCCTTCGACCCGGACGGCAGCCTGTACGTCGGCGACCGCCAGGGAACCATTTTCAAGATCAGCCCCGGCCGCCAGATTTTCGTGTTTGCCACGCTGGAGCCTTCCATCGCCGCGTATCATTTTGCGCACGGTCCGGATGGATATCTTTACGTCGCCGGCCCGACCACCTCCAGCTTCGATTGCGTGTATCGCGTTTCGCAGAAGGGCGAGGTGGAAGTCTATTATCGCGGCTTAGGGCGTCCGCAGGGGCTGGCGTTCGACGATGAGGGCCGCTTGTACGTCGCGGCTTCGCTGGCCGGCCGCAAGGGGGTGGTGCGCATCGGTACCAACCGCGAGGCCGAGTTGTTCGCATCCGGGCCGGGCATCGTGGGGCTGGCCTTCACGCCTTCGCGCTCGCTGGTGCTGGCCACCACTAACGCGCTATATCGCGCGGACGTGGGCATCAAGGGCAGGCCGCTCTACTAACTCGCGATGACCGCCGAAATCATCGCAGTCGGCTCCGAACTGTTGACGCCGCAGCGCGTCGATACCAACTCCCTGTTTCTCACCGACCAGCTTAACGGGCTGGGGGTAGAGGTGGTCACCAAGTCCGTCATCGGCGACGACTTGAATCGCCTGGCGGACGCCGTGCGCCGCGCGGTGTCGCGTTCGGAAATCGTGATCCTTTGCGGGGGCTTGGGGCCCACGGAGGACGATCTGACGCGCGACGCAGTGGCCGCCGCGCTCGACCGCAAGCTGATCTATCACCCCGAAATCACGGAGGTGCTGGAGCAGCGCTTCGCGCAACTCAAGCGCAAGATGGTGGAAGTCAACAAGCGGCAGGCGTTCCTTATCGAAGGCGCCGAGATGCTGCCCAACGAGCGCGGCACCGCTCCGGGCCAATGGATCGCGGAATCGGACGCGCACGTGATGCTGCTGCCCGGTCCGCCGCACGAGATGAAGGCCATGTTCACGCGGCATTGCCTGCCGCGCCTGGCGCGCATCGTGCCGCGGCAGGTGATTCGCACGCTGGTGCTGCGCGTGGCGGGGATGCCGGAGTCGGACCTGGATCAACTGATTGCGCCGGTTTACAAGAAATACGACAACCCCGCGACGACGATCCTGGCGGCGGCCGGCGATATACAGATTCACCTGCGCGCGCGGTGCTCGACGGAGGGAGAGGCGGCGGCGTTGCTGGTGGAAGTGGGCTGGCCGATCGAGTTGCTGCTGGGCGAGCGCATCTATTCGCGCAACGGCCAGCCGCTGGAAGAGGTGGTGGGAGAGATGCTGCGCGAGCGGCATAGTACGCTGTCGGTGGCGGAAAGCTGCACGGGCGGCCTGCTGGGCGAGCGCATCACGTCGGTGGCCGGTAGTTCGGCGTATTTCCTGGGTGGCTTCATCACTTACGCCAGCCGCATGAAGGTGGAGTGGCTGGGCGTGCCGGAGGATATCATCGCCCGATGCGGCGCGGTCAGCAAGGAGACGGCCGAGGCCATGGCGATGGGCGCGCGGCGGCGCACCGGGTCGACTTATGCGCTGGCTATAACGGGCGTGGCGGGGCCGGACGCAGGCGGCGAGAAGGCGCCGGTTGGCACGGTCTACGTGGGCCTCGCGGACGCTACCGGGTGTTCGGTGCTGCACCGGCAGTTCATTGGCGACCGCACGCGGATCCGGCAGTTCGCGACGCAGATGGCGCTGGATATGCTGCGGCGAAGGATTGCGTTGTAGCAAAGCGTTGTAGCAAAGCACTTTCAAACGGGCAGCATTTGGAGTATGCTAGTAGCAGGACCGGGGGGACGGTACCCCGATCCTGCTCGGCCATTACCGCCTGCCCTTACGGTGCCAGACGATAATGATCGTGAATCTGCCGATTAGCGGCAGCTCAACTAGCAATTTGATCATTAGTTTGATCCTCCTTTCCGCTTCGAACGGAAGGCCCGGCCCCGAGCCGGGCTTTCCCGATCGAAGCTCCTGTGCTTCTTTCGAGAACCCGTTCTTCCGATCTCATTGGTAAAGGACTCCGTCTGTAGAGTGGGCCAGGCGGCGCTGGTTTCTCTATATTCCGGCGGCAACACAGGCTGAAGCCTGTGCCACCAGGCTTGCCTCGACGAACGCGCGGATCAAGGGATGCGGGTGGCCAGCTTCCGACGACAACTGCGGCTGGAACAGCGTGGCGATGAAGAACGGGTGCGCGGGCAACTCGGCTACGCGGATGTCTCCATTATCCGAGAAGCCCGTGAGTGCCAGTCCGGCGGCCTCCAGCGCCTCGCGGTACGCAGGGTTCACTTCGTAATTGCAGAAGTATCGCTCGGAGACTTCGTCGCGCCCGTAGATCTCCCAGATGCGCGTGCCGCGGCGCAGGCGGATGCTCGCCGCGCCGTGCAAGTTGGGAGCGCCTGCCGACCGGTCGGGCATGGGACACGCCACCGCGGTAATCAGCAGGTTCGAGGAGGGCACGCCGTGTTCGGCCGAGTCGGCATCCGCAAGTCCCATCACGTTCCGGGCATACTCTAACAGAGTATGTTGGAACCCCCCTCAAGTGCCGATCAGCGGCCAGCGTTGGGTGCGCGCGAAACGGATGGCGGCGAATGCGCCTTCCATGCTGCGATATGGGCTGCCCGAAGCGACGAACAGTCCGTGGTAATTGCGCAGGATCTTGTCCGCATCGCGCGCCGCGCAGCCGGTAGCGACCCACTTCGAATCCATGTGGACGCCCAGCGACGCGGCAGCGTGCTGCAGTGAGCGGTTGATGGCGTGATGCGTTTCGTATTCCGGATTGAAATCGCCGATAATGGCGATGCGCACGGCGGTGTTCATGCGGCCTCCCATCATGCTATCGGCTGGCCAGGGCGAATTGCAACTCGGACGCGGCCAAACGTGACAATCACCCCAATATCCAAGTATCCTGGATGCAGTAGAAGGAGATGCCCAGTCGCGGCACGAGCGGGTCCTTGAGGACCCGCGCAGACCTGGAGGTCCGCCCCACTGATCCATCCTGCCATACGTGACCTGTTCCTCAGCCTTAGCCGCCACCCGGCGTTTCAGGAGTTGCTCAGGCGTTTGCCGTCTGGCGGCAACCTGTCGCTTTCCGGCCTGACCACCACTGCCAAGGCTATCTACTCCGTCTTACTGTGGCAGATGACCGAGCGTCCTCTGGCAATTGTAGTAGATGGCAACAAGCGGGCCGAGGAGATGTTCGAGGCGGTGGAGACGTTTTACACGCTGCTAACCGCCAGCCGTGAGGCAGCCGGCCCGCAACTCCTTCCAGCGCTTGATGTTATTCCGATGCAGGGCATGTCGCCGCACGCCGAAATCTGCGAGCAGCGGGCTATCGGGCTGTGGCGCTTGGCCACGCGTCGCTTGCCCATCACTGTCATGCCGGTGGCGTCGGCCCTGCTGCGCATCGAGTCGGGCGACTTTTACCGGCAGCTGGCTCTCAACCTGCGGGTGGGCGACGAAGTTCCTTTGCAGGATGTAGTAGCACACCTGGAAAGCGTCGGATATGAGCGCCGTGAGCCGGTGGAGATGGTCGGCGAATACTCCGTGCGCGGGGGCATCCTGGATGTATTTTCTCCGGAATCCCCCAAACCCGTGCGCGTGGATCTTTTTGGCGACCTGATCGAGTCCATTCGGCGCTTCGAGGTGGAATCGCAGCGGTCGATTTCCAAGGTCGAAGACGCGCTGTTACTACCGTTGACGGAGTATCAGAAATCGCGGGCTTTGCTGGTGGAACTCGCCGAACTGATGCAGGAATCCGGCGTTCCGGCGCGTGATTTGCCGCCGCCCGGCGAGCCTTTCCCAGGCTGGGAACTGCTGGTACCCATGGTCCGCCCGCGCCGCCACTCGGTATTCTCCCTGATTGACCGGCCCCTGATTCTGTGGGATGAACCCGCGCAGGTGCGCGGCGCCGCCGAGCGCCTGTGGAAGCGGCTCGAACAAACACCTGCCTCACCGGCCTACAATCCCGCCAGTGTATTCCTCAACTGGGAAGATTTCGAGGGCCAGGCCGCTGGCGTCACGCACATCGCGCTCGAAGAGCTGGAAGTAATCGACGGGCAGGAAACGGTCAGCTTTTACATTCCGACGCGCCCGTCGCTGGCCTTTCACGGCAACATGCCGGTAGCCATCGCGGAGGCGCGCAATCTGGCTGAAGCCGGCTCGCGCGTGGCCTTTTTCGCCGAATCCACAGGCGCGGTCGAGCGCGTCGCCGATATTTTCAACGAGTACGGCGTCCCGTACCAGCTTGGGCTGGAGCAATCCGAAACCACGCCCGAATACCTCGTCGGGCGCGCTTATATGGCCGGATCGGTGGCGTCCATCTACCTGATCCGCGGTGCGGTCCGGCGCGGCGTGGTTTTCCGCGATGCGGGTCTCGCGATTTTCGGCAGCGAAGACCTGTTCGACGCTTCCGAATTGGTCGCGCGTGCGCCGGCAGGCAAATCGGCGCGGGCGACCTTCTCCGCCGACCTGATCGATCTGAAGCCCGGCGACTACGTGGTGCATGCCGAGCACGGCGTCGCCCACTTTCTGGGCCTGCGCGAGATCGATCGCGGCGAGGCTCAGGGCGACTACATGCTGCTCGAGTATGCGGCCGGCGCGAAGCTCTATGTGCCGCTCACCCGCATGGACCTGGTGCAGCGCTTTCGCGGCGCGGGCGAGTCCGTCCCGGCGCTCGACCGCATGGGCGGCGCCACCTGGACGCGCACCAAGACCCGCGTCAAGGCCAAAATGCGCGACATGGCCGATGAGCTGCTCAAACTCTACGCCGGCCGTAAGATGGCCGATGGCTTCGCCTTTTCGCACGACAGCAACTGGCAGCGCGAGTTCGAAGACGCTTTCGAATTCACCGAAACCCGCGATCAACTCACGGCCATCAAGGACATCAAGCGCGATATGGAAAGCCCGCAGCCCATGGACCGCCTGCTGTGCGGCGATGTGGGCTACGGCAAGACGGAAGTGGTCATGCGCGCCGCTTTCAAAGCCATGGGCGACGGGAAGCAGGTGGCCGTGCTGGCGCCCACCACGGTCCTCACCTTCCAGCACTACGAGACCTTCAAGCGTCGCTTTCAACCTTTCCCCATACGCGTTGAGATGTTAAGCCGTTTTCGCACCGCCAAGGAGATGAAAGCGGTGCTGGCGGATCTGGCGGAGGGCAAAGTGGACCTGGTGGTGGGGACGCACCGGCTGCTTTCGGCCGATGTGGTTTTCAAAGACCTGGGCTTGGTTCTGGTGGACGAAGAGCAGCGCTTCGGGGTGAAGCACAAGGAACGCCTGAAGCACCTCAAGCAGAGCGTGGATGTGATCAGCATGAGCGCTACGCCGATTCCGCGAACACTACATATGTCGTTGCTTGGTCTGCGGGATATGTCGGTGATCGAAACGCCGCCTAAGGACAGGCTTTCCATTCAGACGGTGGTGGCGCATTTCCAGCCCGACTTGATCAAATCGGCATTGGAACTAGAAATAGGCCGGGGCGGTCAAGTCTATTTCCTGCACAACCGCGTGGATTCCATTTGGGCGCGCGCCGCGTTCCTGCAGCAACTGGTTCCCACGGCGCGTATCGGCGTTGGGCATGGCCAGATCGGCGAGGCGGAGTTGGAGAAGACCATGCTCAAGTTCATGCAACACGAGTATGACATCTTCGTTTGTACGACGATTGTAGAAAATGGTCTAGATATTCCGCTGGCCAACACCATCATCATCGAAAATGCGGAACGCTACGGCCTGGCCGAACTTTACCAGCTTCGCGGGCGGGTGGGCCGCTCGAACCGCCGCGCCTATGCGTATTTGCTGGTGCCTCCGGATACCGAACTGAGCGAAGTGGCGCGCAAACGTCTGGCGGCGCTGAAGGAATTCAGCGACCTGGGCGCGGGTTTCAAGATTGCAGCGCTCGACCTGGAACTGCGCGGGGCCGGCAACCTGCTGGGTGGCGAGCAGCACGGCCACATCAACGCGGTGGGCTTCGACATGTACGTGCGCCTGCTGGAAGAGACCGTACGCGAGTTGAAGGGCGAAGAGGTGCCGGCGGAAATTCACTCCAGCCTCAACCTGGGCCTCGACATCCGCATTCCGGCCGAATACATTGCCGATGAAAACCAGCGGCTGCGCGCCTACCGCCAGATCGCCAACGCCGGCACGCCCGCCGACCGCGAGCGCGTCGAGAAAGAACTGGAAGACCGCTACGGTCCGGTGCCCGATGCGGTGCGCAACCTGCTGGAGTATTCCGGATTGAAGACCGCCGCAGAGAAACTGGGGATCGAAGCGATCGACCGCCGTCATACGCTGCTCAACGTGAAGTTCCACCCGGAGACCCACATCGATCCGGCGCGCCTGATGAATCTGGTCAGCCGCAGCCGCGGCGCGCAATTCTCGCCGGCCGGCGTGTTGATGCTGCCGCTCGATGGCGCCACGGCTCCGGGGGAGATATTGGAGTTTCTGAAGCAACGGTTCGCGGATTTACAGGCGTAGTGTGGCCGAAAAAGGGCGGGTCTGGAGACCCGCTGCAGGCGTGGACGCCCGCCCCACACGACTGTTTTCGGACCGATCTCGGATCCCGATGGTTTTCTAGCCACCATCGCCACTGAAGGGACCACCGTCCATTACCGCAAGGATTCCCGATATCAGCCAGGAGACGTTGGCGGGTCTGGTTTGGCACCACGCGGTCGAGGGTGAGCTTCTTTATGAATAAATTCCGCAAGCTCGGTTTTATCAAGTACAATGGTGGCATCGAGATTCACAGTTCGCTCCTGAGCATCGTGCTACACGACTAACGGCAGCTTTTTGCCCATCAGGGTCCTCACCTGCGACATGTGAGCAATCTTGACAGCATTATTCGGGATTTAATGAGCAATTCTGACCAGACTAGACTGCTGCAACCTGCTATTTGGGTATAGCAGGAAGAGGGGACCGTTTCCATGCGAATTCTGCTCTACAATCCCGACAACGGGGTGACCGCGAACTTCATGCCGCACCTCTGGATGTTTCTGCTCCAGGCGCTGACGCCCACCGAACACGAAGTGCTGCTGATCGACGGCAACACCCAACCGATGACGGATGCCGAGATCGTGCAATTCGTGCTGGCCAAGGGCATCGGGCTGGTGGGGATTGGCGCAATGACCCGCATGATCGCGAAGGCGTACCGGGTAGCCGACGCGATTCGCGCCGCCGGGGTGCCGGTGGTGATGGGCGGGCCGCACGTCACCGAACTGCCGGACGAGGCGCTGGGACGCGACGGGGGCCCTCGCCATGCCGATGCCGTCGCGCTGGGTGAGGCGGATGAGACTTGGCCGAAGATTGTCGCCGACGCGGCACGCGGCACACTGAAGGAAAGGTACGTGCCGGTGGACGCGTTCGGACAGGAGCGCAAACCGGACCTCCAGGGCTACCCGAAGATCCCTTGGGACACGCTGGACATCGACCAGTTCAATCGCATTCCGGGCTTTGTGCGTCCGGTCATGGAACACTTCAAGGTCCAGTGGGAAACGTTTCACATCATTCCCATCGAGTCCGGGCGCGGCTGTCCCTACGGGTGCGAGTTCTGTACGGTCACGGGATTCTTCGGCGATTCGATCCGGTTCCGATCGAACCAGAGCATTGTGGACGAATTGTTGCTGTTGAAAGCGCGCGCACGCCGCACCAAGGGTCAGGTGGCCGTGTTCTTTGTGGACGACAACTTTGCCATCAACGGGAAGCGCACCAAGTCGCTTTTGCGCGACATCATCGCGGCCAAGGCGCAAGTCTCCTGGGTGGGCCAGATCAGCGCCAACCTGTTGCGCGATGAAGAACTGGTGGACCTGATCGCGGATTCCGGATGCCGGTGGATCTTCATTGGCATGGAGTCGCTGGACCCGGCGAACCTGGCCAGCGTAAACAAAAGCTTCAACAAGCCCGGCGAGTACGCCGCGGTGCTGGAGCGGTTAGCGCGGCGCAACGTTTATGCGATCACCTCGTTCATCTTCGGCCTGGACAACGACAGGCCGGGAGTTGCGGAGCGCACCCTAAGCCAGATTCGCGAATGGCCGCCAGTGCTGCCGGTGTTCGGACAGATCACGCCATTTCCGGCCACGCCTCTTTATACGCGTCTGGAGAAAGAGGGCCGGTTGACGCGGCCGAAGCATTGGCTGGATTTCGCGCCGTTCCATATGGCGCACACGCCTTTGCACATGACCGTTTCCGAGGTGCAGGAAGAAGTGCGGTATGCCTGGCAGAACGCCTACAGCCCAGCGGCCACGCGGAAAGCCATCGATTCGATCGCGGAGGAGCCGGCCCCGTACAAGATCAGCCATTTGATCGCACGGTTATTCTTCCGCGGCATCTATTTTCCGAATAAGGGCGCTTGGGCGTGGCTGAAAGCGATCGCCGAAAACCGCGGCACGGTTTTCGATGTCGTCAGAGCGTGCTTTACCAACTGGCGCGGGAATAAGGCGACGGTTGGGGAGCTGAACTTTGAGGGGCCGTTGGTGCGGCCGGTGCTGGTCGCGGAGGCCCCCGCGGACACTTCGGGGGATTAGCTTTCAGCTATCAGCTATCAGCTTTCAGCTTACAGCTTTCAGCTTTTCGCGGCGGCGGTCGCAACTCCCTTTTCTATGGGCGCGCCCACCAAGTTGCCCCACTCGGTCCAGGAGCCGTCGTAGTTAGTGACGTGGTTGAAGCCTAGCAGGTACTTCAACACGAACCAGCTATGGCTGGAACGCTCGCCAATGCGGCAGTAGGCGATGACAGGATGCGAGCCGTCGATGCCTTCGCCGGCGTACAGATGGCGCAGTTCGTCGGCCGATTTGAAGGTGCCATCTTCGTTGCATGCCTTGCCCCACGGGATGCTGCGGGCGCCGGGAATGTGTCCGCCGCGCTGGCAGGTTTCGGGCAGTCCGGGCGGCGCCAGGATCTCACCGCTGAATTCCTGCGGGCTGCGCACATCCACCAGCGCGGCGGCGTTCGCGGAGACGGCCGCCTGCACCTGCGGCAGGAAGGCGCGCAGGGAGAGATCCGCGTCCGCGGCCTGATAGTGCGCGGGATGGACGTGGGGCGTGCCGGTGGCCAGTTCGCGTCCTTCCGCCAGCCACTTCTTGCGTCCGCCGTTCATCAGCCGCACGTCGTGGTGACCGTAGATCTTGGCCTGCCAGAACGCCCAGGCGGCGAACCAGTTGTTGTTGTCGCCGTAGATGACGAGGGTGGTGGCGGGGGTGATGCCGGACGAGGCCATCAGATCTTCGAACTGCTGCTTGGACAGGATGTCGCGCCGCACGGTGTCGCAAAGCTGCGAGTTCCAGGCCCAGGCGATGGCGCCGGGGACGTGGCCTTCATCGTAGGCTTTGGTGTCCACATCGACTTCCACGATGCGGACTTCGGGGTCGGTGGCGTGGGCGGCTGCCCAATCGGTGGTGACGAGGGTTTCGGGGTGTGCGTAGTTTGCCATAGGCGGTCTCCTCCAATAACCTAGTAATTATATCGATTGCTGGGCGATTGTGCAGCAGGCGGGCGGGGGCCGAATCTGCGCGAGCCTCGAATCAACGGCGCACTGGGGACGTGCGCTCTTCGAGCACCGTGATGCGCCGGCCGTGATCCGCCAGCAGATTTTCGATGCGTTCCAGGCGACGGTCGATGGCATCGAAACGTCGGTTCATCGAGTCGCGCAGGTCGTCGATGCGTTTGCCCAGGTCGTCGATGCGCTTACCTTGGTCGTCTACGCGCTTGCTCTGGTACCAAGTGGCGATGGCGAAGGTAATGACGATCGGCAGGGCGACCTGAAAGAACGGCTGCTGCCACCAGTTCATATGTCGATTGTAGACCTTCTGGCGCTGGGATGCCAGCGTTCGCGCGTTGAAGCTGCCTATGCCAAGTCGAATTTTACCTGATGCAAGAGCGGGTCGCTCTTCACCAGCACGGTGCGGCCGAGGATCTCCTCGATCTCCTGCAGGTACGAATTCTGGTTGGACTTCAGCACCTTGGCGACTTCGGGGTTGACGCGCAGCATCACGTCGTTGCCTTCCACCGCGCGGGCGATCTTCTGGGCTTCCACCAGGATTTCGCCGATCACGGTTTGCACGCTCTTGATGTAGCCCGAGCCGTCGCAATCGGGGCAGGGCACGCACAACGTGCGCTCCAGGCTTTGCTTGACGCGCTTGCGGGTGATGGCCACCAGGCCGAAATCGTTGAACTGCAGAATCTTGTAAGGGGCGCGATCGGCGCGCATGGCCTCTTCCAGAACCTGCATCACTTTCTGGCGGTTCTTGCGTTCATCCATATCGATGAAATCGACCACGATGATGCCGCCCAGATCGCGCAGGCGGATCTGGCGGACGATTTCCTTGATGGCGTCGGTATTGGTTTTGACGATGGTGTCTTCGAGGCGGTTCGATTTGCCCACGTATTTGCCGGTGTTCACGTCGATGGCCACCAGGGCTTCGGTTTGATTGATGACGATATGGCCGCCGGTCTTGAGCCACACCTTCGGGCGCAGCGCCTTTTCGATCTCGGAGGTGATGCCGTACTCGTCGAAGATGGGCGTCGAGCGGGTATACAGCTTCACGCGGTTGACCAGCGCGGGCTGGAAGCGCTGCACGAAGCCCAGCACGTTTTCGTAAACTTCTTCGTTATCGACCCAGACACTCTTGAACGTAGAGGTGAACTGGTCGCGGAGGATGCGCTCGACGACATCCAGATCGTGGTGGATGAGCGCGGGGGCGGGGCGCTTCTCGGCCTTCTGGCGCATGTCCAGCCAGAGGTTGTAGAGGAAGAGCATGTCGGCGCGGAGTTCTTCTTCGGTGCGGCCGTCGCCGGCGGTGCGGACGATGTATCCGCCGGGGATGCCGGTGCGGTTGGCTTGCAGTATCCGCTTCAGGCGGAACCGCTCTTCGTCGGAGGGAATTTTGCGCGAGACGCCGATGTGGTCGACGGTCGGCATGTAAACCAGGAAGCGGCCTGGCAGGGCTATATGGGAAGTGATGCGCGCGCCCTTTTGCCCGAGGGGTTCCTTGGCGATTTGGACGATGATTTCCTGGCCTTCGCGCAGCAGTTCGCTGATGGAAGGCGCGGCGGACTTCTCGGGGCGGACGGGCTCCGGACGAGCCACCTGGCGGGCATCGGGGCGGGGTTCCTGTTGGCGGACGGCAGGCGGGAGCGCCTGCCCCGCTTGCTGGGGCTCGCCGCCATCGGGGCGGCCACGGCGGCGCATGCGGCGGGACACCCGATGCGGGTATCGGCCACCCTGTTCGCGGAGCGTGGCGGTCAGGCTGGTGGGTATGCGGGCGGGCTCGGGACCCAATTGCTCTTCTTCGGCAGGCGCGGCTTCGGCGGGCTCCGCGGGCTCGCCGGATGCAATGGCTTCCACCTCGCCGGGTTCGGCGGGTTCGGCGGAATCGGCGGCTGCGACGGCTTCCGCTTCGCTGACTTCGGCGGGTTCGGCGGAATCGGCGGCTGCGACGGCTTCCGCTTCGCCGGCTTCGGCGGGTTCCGCGGGCGCAGCAGGTGCGATGACTTCCGGTTCGGCGGGCTCCGCGGGCACCGTGGATGCGATGACTTCCGGTTCGACGGGTTCCGCAGGCGTGGTAGATGCGATGACTTCCGGTTCGACGGGTGCCGCAGGCGTGGTAGATGCGATGACTTCCGGTTCGGCGATTTCGGTTGACTTCGGCGTAGGGGCGGCTTCGACCGGATCGGGGGCGGCGGTTGGTTCGGGGGGCTCCGGAAGGCCGGCGGAACCGCCTGCCCCACCTTGGTATTTGGCGAGCGATTCACCAGGAAGCACGACGATATCTTCCGGCCCATTTTCCGCCGTCTCCGGCTCGGCCTCCTCGGCCTCCTCGGGCGCCGGCGGCGCAACGGGCGCGCTGTGCTGCCCTGGCGAAAAATACTTGGATTCGGGCAAGCCGCGACCCTTGGGACGGCGGCGGCGGGAGCGGCGGCCGCCACGGCGGTCGCGGTCGTGTTCCTCGTTGCGGCGCGCGAACTGCTCGGGGGCGGCCAGCGGAGCGGGCGGCGGTTGAGCGGCAACAACCGGAGCTGTGGTCGCTTCGGCGGCGGGCTCGGGCTCGGGCAGCGCGACTGGCGGAGCGTCTTCCGAGGCGGCCAGGAGTAGGGGAGGGGTGCCCGCCGGGACAGGTCCTTTCTCCATTTTGAGGACCTTCTCCTCCACGCTGGTCACGATCTTGTCGTACTCGTCGTTATCCTCGAAGAAGTCCGACACATACAGGAACGCATCGCGATCCAGGCCGATATCCACGAAGGCGGACTGCATGCCGGGCAAGACGCGCGTGACACGGCCCTTATGAATACTGCCGGCCAGCGAATATTCTTTTTCGCGCTGATAATAGACTTCGACTACCTGATCGTCTTCGAGGACCGCCACTCGAGTTTCATGGCGATTCGCCGAAACAATTAACTCTTTTGACATTCGTTCTCCTCCGCTGGGAACCGGCGCGGACCGGTACGGGAGGAAGGCGGCTACCCTGCGTGGGTCTCAAGCGGCGCTCCGCGAACGGGGCATCGAGCGCCATGTAACCTGTTAAGAAGCTCACGCTGGCCGGGGCGCTACCACACAGGCTAAAGCCTGTGCCACCACACAGGCTGAAGCCTGTGCCACCGGCCGGGGAACCACTCCCTCATCGCCGAAGACCACTCGCTCACGCTCACAGTTCGGCGCCGGAGGGTGCGCATCCGGCGCGTTTGCCCTCCGGGAGTCTCAAACGGCTCCCAACAAAAATCGTTGCTAATTCACAAATCTTCTGAGCCGGACATTGTTGACCAGCCCCAACATCAGGAAATTCGACAACACACTCGATCCACCGGCGCTCATCAGGGGCAGCGGTATTCCGGTGACAGGCATCCGGCCCACTACCATCCCTACGTTCACCAGCACGTGAAACAACAGTAACGCGGCAACACCCATGCAGATATACATGCCGGCCTTATCCGAGGCCGTTTGGGCGTTCTGTACGATCTGCATGATCAACACAAAATACAACGCCAGTACCACGACCACGCCGACGAATCCATGCTCCTCGGCGAAGGCCGAGAAGATGAAATCGGTATGCGGAACGGGGAGAAAACGAAGCTGCGTCTGGGAGCCTTTCGTCACTCCTTTACCCCACATACCGCCGGCGCCAACTGCAATCTTGGATTGGATCAACTGGTACCCGGTGCCTTGCGGATCGTGGTCGGGGTCCAGGAAGCTGACCAATCGCGCTCTTTGATAATCCTTTAAGACAGTCCAACCCACCGGGAGTACCAGCAAGACCACCACACCGATGGCGACCAAATACTTCCGGCGCATGCCGGCCAAAAACATCCCTACAATCAGGACCGGCACATAGGTTAACGCCGTTCCCAGGTCTGGCTGTTTCATGACCAGAGCCATGGGCACCAGAACCAGCCCCGCGATCTTAGCCATATCGCGGCCTTCCAGATCTTCCGTCTTCAATTCGGTCAGGAAGCGGGCTACTAACAATATTATCACCAGTTTCACGAATTCCGACACCTGCAAGTGAAAGCCGCCGGCCAAGGGGATCCAGCGCCGCGAGCCGAACACCTGCTTGCCGATCAATAGAACTCCGAGCAGGGCCGCCACCGATAAACCGTACATGGGGAAGACGTGATTCATGAGGGTGTGGTAATCGATGGCGACGGTCAACCACATCAGCAGGAGCCCGGCGGCGATGTAGACGATCTGCTTCCACCATGCGGCTTGCCAGACGGTGCCGCGCGTGGCGCTGTAGATCTGCAGGACACCCACTCCACAGATGATGAGGGAGATGACCAGGAGGGTCCAGTCGAGGTCGCGGGGGCGGAGGTAGCGGGTCATGGGTGGCGGGGGAGAGACGCGGCGACACGGCGACGCGGCGGCGCGGCGATCCGGTCTGCATCGTTGTCCGAACTGAAATAGGCGGCTTCGATAATGGGCGATTCGCGTTGAGGTGGCGCGACCGGTGGAACAGCCAAGCCGAAGCGCAGGAATTCGGTGGTTTTGGTCGCCGCGTCGCCCTGTCGCCGCGTCGCCGCGTCGGCCACCAGCCGGGCCTTCTTATCGAAGTACGCCTTCAGCACGTCGCGCGAGATGGGGGCGGCGAGTGGGCCTTCCGCGCCGTGTTCGAAGAGCGCCACCACTACGATTTCGGGCGCCTCGCGCGGCGCGAAGCCCACGAACCAAGCATTGTTTTTGAATTCTTTCCCCGTCTTGCCTTTCAGAAATTCGTCGGAGGCGAGTTGCGCGGTGCCGGTCTTGCCGCACACGTTCAGACCGGGAAGCTGCGCGCGCACGCCCGTGCCGCCCTCGTTCACTACGCCCCAGGTGCCGTAGATTACCTTGGCAACATTGTCCGGCGAAATCGGCCAACTGTGCTGCCGATACTTGCCGCCCTTGACCAGGTGCGGCTGATGCCAGAGTCCTCCGTTGATGAGCCAGCTATAGGCGCGCGCCTGTTGCAGGGGCGTCACTGTCACAGCGCCTTGGCCGATGGCCACCGAGATGGTTTCACCGGCGTACCATTTCTCGCGGAAGTTGCGGATCTTCCATGCCGACGATGGCACCACGCCCTCGGCTTCATGTGGCAGATCGATTCCGGTCTTCTGTCCGAGGCCGGCCTGGTTGGCGTAGAAAGCAATCTTATCGATGCCCGTGCGGTCGCCCACGTTGTAGAAATAAACGTCACAGGACTGTACGATGCCTTTGTGCAGAGAAACGGCCCCATGCCCCGTCTTTATGTGGCACTTGTGATAATGCCCGTAAAACATAGCTCCGCCGGCGCAATGCACCGTGAACTGGTCGTCGATGGCGCCGGATTCGAGCCCGGCGATGGCCACGATGGGCTTGAAGGTGGACCCGGGCGCATCCTGCGCCTGAATGGCGCGATTCAGCAGGGGATGGTCGGGATTATTGGCGATTTCCCGCCAGTCGGAGGACTTGATGTGTACGGCGAATTTGTTGGGATCGAAGGTGGGCCGGCTGACCATCGCCAGCACCTCGCCCGTTCGCGGATCCATCGCCACCACTGCGCCGTTCTTGCCTTCCATGGCGAGCTCGGCTACGGCTTGCAAGTCCAGATCGAGGGTTAGCTGTAGGTCTTTTCCCGGAATGGCTTCCTTGTTGGCGAGCACCTGGCGGGTCTTGCCGCGGTTATCCACCACCACCTGGCGTTCGCCATCCACGCCCATGAGGGTGTCGTTGTACTGGCGCTCGATGCCGAACTTGCCGATCACCGCGCCCTGGCTGTACTTCGCAAAATCGGGCGAATCCAATTCCTGCTCGCTGATTTCTCCGGTATAGCCGATGACGTGCGCGCCAAATCCGTTTTGCGGGTAGAGGCGGCGCTGCGAGGGGATCAGTTCCATTTCGGGGAAGAAATCGCGGTGCGATTCGACGAATGCCAGTTCGGCGGGCGTGAGTTCCTCTTTGATGACGATGGGGTCGTATTTGGGCCGTGAAGTGAAGCGTTGGACGCGTCCGGCGAGATCGTCGTAATCCAGGTTCAATCCGTCGGCGATGGTGCGCAGGTGTTCGGTCTTCAGGCTTTCGCGGGTCAGGATGAGGCTGTAGGAGGAATGGTTGTCGACGATGACGCGGCCGTCGCGGTCCAGGATTTTGCCGCGGGGCGCCGGTATGGGCAATTGCCGGATGCGATTGCGCTCGGCCTGTTCGTTGTAGATTTGCGGGTTTTGGACCTGCAGGTTCCAGAAGCCGGTGATCAGAAACAGGAAAATGACGACGCCGGTGTACTGGAAAACGGCGATCTTCCCGGCGGCGAGTTTGACGTCTTCGCGGCGCGCCTGTTTGCCGGGCAGCCTGGGCTGATGGTCGAGTTCGGGGCCGATGGCTGGCGGGTTCACGGGGGTTGGGGCTTCTGTACTTAGTTTATCAGGCGGGCGCCGGCCGCGGTGCTTCTTTCCGCTTTGACCACCCGATTTGACATTGCGCGCAGCCGAGCCTACACTATTATCGGAGTTTCGGTACTTCTTATCGGCAATCGCCTGGATCCCGATACAGCGCCGGCCTTTTTGACAACTTGTCATGTAAAGGAGTCGATATGCGCGGTTTCGTCCTGGTTCTTTTTGCGGCAGTTCCCCTTTTCGGGGGCACTGTGTACACCTCAACGACATGCGACGGAGTCACCAATGGGGGGAACTATCCCACCGCTGGCGGAACGTGCGGGTCCGGCACAGGAGGGTCAACAGGTTCATCCGCCGAAGCGTCTTTGGCGGAGATGTACGTGTATGCCACCGCATGGGCCGGCTATGATACCCCCGACAGCAGCGGGGCGACGGCGTCGCTCACTCAGGATTTCATACTGACGGTTACGGGCGGACAGGGAGACGGGTATGCCGAAACCGAAGGGCTTTACGCATCCGGCCAGTGGAGGGACGCCGAAAACTCGGCCTTTGCATCCGTGTCGCTGGGCGAGTGCAGTTTCGGATCCGGTTCTGATGTGGAACCCCCTCAATACTGTCAAGTGCCATTTGTGTTTGGCGTTCCTCAGACGCTCACGTTCTCCGAAACTGCCAGCGCAAGCGCGGGACCTTATACTGGGCTAGCGGGTGCGACTGGAAGCGCGGGAGGTGTGGGTGGTTTTTTGTTCTTCGACGACTATGGCCAGCAGTTGAGCGGCGTCACTTACTCCTTTGTTGCCACTGACCAACCGCCTTCCGGGACGCCCGAACCACGCACGTTGCCGCTTCTCACCGCGATGGCGTGCGCCGCCTTCATCGCCTTTAAGCTGCGCCGCGGGAGTCCCGCCTGCTAGTGGGGCAGGCGACAAACAACGATCGTCTGCGCCACGCCGGCTGTGTGAGATAATCGTTCAACGTCAGGTTGCGGCAGGGCCTTGGGGTTGACGAAGCATGCGGGGAGTGGGCTGGGTCTCGGCAATATTCCTTCTGACGCCAGCTTGGTGCGCGGCTGCCGCGGGGACGCCCTTGGCAGTCTGCCCGATCAATGCAGAATCGCTGGCGCAGATCCAAAAAAGGCATGCGCTCGCCTCCGCTGAGGTGGACGATCCCGTCTACAAGCGCAAGCAGCGATACCAGGGCTTCTGGCTCCGCGATTTGTTGCAGGACCTGAGCTACGTGGGTCATCCGGAATCCGATGTGTATGTGCGCTTCCGCTGCAAAGACGGGTATCTTCCGATCATGCCGCTCGGGCGCGCGATGAGCGGCCGGGGATTGGTTGCTATCCGTGACCTGGGTGCTCGGGCGGGAGAGGAGTGGGAGCCCACGTTGGCAAACGGGGCACTCTCGATTCCTGCGCCGAGCTACTTGGTCTGGGTTTCGCCTGCGGGTGACACCGAACAATACCCATGGCCTTATCAAATGGTTGCGATTGAATTGGTTTCGTCAGCCGACGCGGTGGGCGAAGCGGTTTCCAGCGGCTCCACGAAACACGGTTCCGATGTTTTCGTGCAGCATTGTTTGAAGTGCCACGCCATCAACGGCGCAGGAGGCACGTTTGGGCCGGAACTGAATTCTCCGTGCAGTGTAACGGAGTATTGGAATGCTGGCTTTCTGAGCCGGTTCATTGCCAACGCCCCAAGTATCAGGGCAGGCACCAAAATGCCCGATTTTCGTGCGCTGTCCGGGAAGGACGTCCAGGCCATCGTCGAGTATCTGCGGTACATGGCCAGTCACAAGACGGCCGGCGCTGCGTGCCAATCGGGGCGACACCCACCCGGTAGCTAAGCCGCAGAGCGCCGCAACCAAAGAGGCGGGCTGAGAGCCCAATGCCACTTAGTTTT
>PMVV01000246.1 GCA_003166475.1 Bryobacterales bacterium
GTTGAAATCGTCTGCTTTCGAGACGATTTCACCCCAGAAACAGCGGCACAATGTGGCGCGTGAAGAGATTGTCGGTCACATTACGCGAGACGGATTCCTCACACGCCACGAGCATGTCCGTATAGCGCGTTCCCATGCGGGCGGCGATTTTGTAGCCGACATGCAGCAACTGCCGGACGTGCGGATTGAAATGCGGATTTGCCGGGTCGTGACGCACGGCGCCGGCGTATTGCTCCGCACTCCAATCGCGAACCGCGGCGGGAGCGGGCAGCCGGGCGGAGTCGATGTCGATGACCGCGGCGTAAGGCGCACACAACTCTTCCAGGTGCTCATACGCGCCGGCGTAGATCTGTTTCGCCAGGGCGAGGCCCTCCGGGCCAGCTTCGGCGAGACCAATCAACTCTTCGAGCCAGGTGGTGCCGGCCGTCTTCAAATGAACGCCGGCGTCGCAACGGCGCAATGCCCTGCGCATCGGCGCATAAAGCGAGAACTTGTCGCTGCCCGAATGCACGCTCAGCTTCAGGTTGCGGGGCAAGTGGTAGCGCTCAATGGCATTCGCGATGGCGGCCAGGTCCGCGGCGAATTCCCGCTCGAACTGCTCGACATCTCCCACGTAGTCGACGCCCTTGTTGAAGCGGCCCGTGAATTTCGGCGCGATGGTCTGGATCGGGATTCCCTCGTCGGCGATGGCGGCCAGGATCAACAGCAACTCGGCGGGGGTTTGCGGGCAATCCGTCTCGTCCATCGAGACTTCGGTAACGAAAGTTCCGGGCGGCTTGCTCTCGGCTATGCGCCGGTAGATCTGCGCGGCTTCGCCCACGGCCAGCAGATATTTGGACGCCGCGGCCAACGCGTCGGCTGACGCCAGTTCGGGATGGCGGCGCAGAAAGCTCTCGGCCACGTCCTGGGGTACGGGGCGCCCGATGGCGTGGGCCACATCGATAGTGAAGAAGTCGCTCGATTCCAGAAAGCGATCCACCGTGTCCAGATTGATGTGGTCGGCGTCCACGTAGTACGGGCGCGTCCATCCCAATTCGCGTACGGCAGCGTCAGCGGCGGCGCGCGTGCTGGATGGCTGCGAACCCACTATCAAATGCTCGCGGTTGGACTTGTTCCAGATCGGGATGACGGTCACACCCCGTTCGACGGCGCGCATGCAGGCGGCCAACTGCGCCTTCGCCTGATGCGCAAAGCGGTCGCCGACACCGAGGGAATACTTGTCCAAAACAACGGGCGCGTTGGTCATTGATTCACTCCGGATGCCAGAAACCCGCCGTCAACTGCGATGCATTGGCCGGTGATAAAGCTGGCTGCATCCGACGCCAGCAGCAGCGCCGCGCCGATCAGTTCTTCGGCCTGCCCGAAGCGGCCCATGGGCGTGCGCAGTTTCAGCTCGCGGCCGCGCTCGGTGCCATCCAGAAGCTGGGCATTCAGGTCGGTGCGGAAGACGCCGGGCGCGATGGCATTGACGTTGATGCCGTCACGCGCCCATTCGATGGCGAGGCTGCGAGTGAGCGCCAGGACCGCTCCCTTCGACGCGGCATACGCGGTAACTTCGTAGAAGGCCACGAAGGAAGTGAGCGAGGCGATGTTGACGATGCGCCCGCAGCGGTTGGCCGCCAGCGGCCGGTAGAACGACTGACAGGTGCGCAGCATGCCCGTGACATTCACGTCCAGAATGCGATTCCAGTCGGCTTCGGCGACGTCCAGGGTGGGGTTCCGCTGGGTCTGGCCGGCGGCGTTCAGCAGCACATCGACGCGGCCGAACTGCGCCAGCACGGCGTCGCGAAAGCGGTCGATGGAGTCGCGCGAGCCCGCATCGCAGGGGTGGCGCAGCGTGCGGCGGCCGGCGCGCTCGATCTCCAGGCAGGCCTCTTCGATCAGCGGCTCGCGGCGGCCGGTGGGCACCACATCGGCGCCCGCGGCGGCCAGGCCGGCGGCCAGTTTACGGCCGAGGCCGGAGGTGCCGCCGATGACTACCGCTACGCGTCCGGTTAAATCCATCAGGTGTTTGGTGGGCACGATTTTCCTTTCTTGTCCGCTCCGTTACGGTCGCGGCTCGGTACACTAATCCAGATGCGCGGCCAGCGTGCGCGCGGCCATGTCCGCATCCTTTTCCGGCAGGCCGGTGACGCCCGCGATCCAGGCGCCCTTGGCGAAGACGAAGACCGGGTGTCCGGCGTCCTGGCCGAAGTAGCCGCCAAACGAGGGGACCAGTTTGGCGCCCGCCAGCGCTTTGTTCCAGTCGAGCAGAAGGAACGCGGCGTCCTGCGGGTTGGGCAATCTGGCGACGAACATACTGTATTCGATTTTGCCGCGCTTGTAATGCGCCAGCGTGCCTCCTGGCATGAAGGACTTTCCCAGGAGTTGGTTGTCGACCACCAGCGTGTCCAGGCGGTCGAGCAAGGGGAGGCGGCGGGATTCGTCCGCGGGCTTGGCGGCCGCGGCTGGCTTGGCCGGTTCGGGCGTGGGCGGTTTCGGCTCGGCGCCGCAGGAGATCAGGATCGCGGCGGCGGTGGTTAGCGGCAGGACAAGAATGCGCATTCGACCGCAGTATAACGCGCTACGAAGAGCGGGGCTGAGAGCCCCGCGCAGGCCGAGGGCCTGCCCCACTCTAAAGCACGGGTTCGAGTTCTTCTTCTTGGATCAGCGTGGCGTCTTCCAGGGTTTCTTCTTCGGCGGTCCCTTCGGCCAGCATCGCCGTTACATCGGGCTCCGCGACAGGCTCCGGTTCCGGCGTCGGCTCCGGTTTCGGCGGCGCCTTGCGCGCCTTTGGTTTCGCCTTGCGCGGCGCGCGCGTGCGCGTGCGGGTCACGTGCGGCTCGCTTTCGGGCACGCCCGCCGCCTCGCGCAACTCCTTGAAGGAAGCTTCCAGAAAACCCACCATACGCCCTCCATCTGGCGCGGCCAGCGCGTCCGTGGTCAGCGCGAAGTAAAGTTTTTGATCGTAGCTTTCGATCGCCACGCTGATGCCGACGTCCATGCCGGTGGGCACGTGCGGATAGCAGGCCACCATGCGCTTGCCGCAAGTGTACAGCGGAATCTGCGGCCCCGGCACATTCGTGCAGACCATGTGGAAGAGGGGGATGGGAGTATTGAGCCAGCTCAAATTGCCCGCCAGGAAAGCCTGCACGGGCGGCGGCAGAAGGCCCAGCCAGGCAAGGCTCAAGCGCAACAATTCCGGCGTGCGTGCGCCCTTCATGGCCTGGGTCAGCTCTTGAATGTGCTTGATGCGGGCGATTGGATCGCGGATGCCCAGCGGCAGCGCCACCAGCATCAACGAGATCAGATTTCCAAAAGCGCCGATGGCCTCTTCCTGCGGGCGCACGTTCACCGGCACCATGGGCCGGAAGAACCGGTTCTTCACGGTTTGCCCGTGCAGCTTGGTATATCTGGCCACCGCGCCGGCCACTACGGTCAGCACCACATCGTTCACCGTGCAGCCGCAGGCCGTGCGAATGGCGCGCGCTTCGGCGAAGGGGAACTCGGTCCAGAACACGCGACGCTCGCCGGAGCAGGGGCGGTTAAAGGGCAAGTGCTCCAGCGGCGACAGCAGTTCGGGCATCCTGTCGACTACCCGTTCGAGTCCCACCGCCGCGACATTGTCGTTCCGCAGCAGGGAGCCATAGCCCACCAGTGCATCGCGCACGTCCGCCAGCCGTTTGGGAATCTGCGCCAGGCTGTCGGTGAAGGCGTCCACGAAAAGGGAGGCTCCGTCGGGGGGATTGGGCGGCCGGTAGGGCTTTCGTTTCGGCAGCCGGCGCTCCTCCGGGGACGGGTCCAGCATTACGTTCATCAGCCCGATTCCGGCGACCCCATCCACGATGCAATGATGCACCTTGCAAATCAAGGCCGAGCGTCCGTCCGACAGTCCATCGACCACGTGCATTTCCCAGAGCGGCTTGTTGCGGTCCAGCAGGGGCGTGAAGATGCGGCCGGTCAGCTCGCGCAACTGTTCGTCGCTGCCCGGCGGATCGAGCTTCACGTGGACGATGTGGCGCCGGATGTTGAAGTCCAGATCGTACTGCCAGGTAGGGTATCCGATGTTCAGGAAGGGGAACATCACCTTTTCGCGGTAGCGGGGGATCAAATCCAGCTTGGATTCGATGGTCGCGACGAAGCGCTCGAAAGGGATGGCGCCTTCGAAGATGCACACGCCGCCGATGTGCAAGGGCATCTCCTTGCACTCGAAATTGAGAAACGCCGCATCCAGCGCGCCGAAGCGGGCGGGGAGTTTGGGAAGCGCCACGAAACTGCCTCCTTTTGGGCAATCGGTAGATTAAGATTATATTGTCTAGTAATCCACAGAGGGTTGCAAGGGGCAGAGGATGATGATTCCCAAAGTCTTGCTGAAGAAGCTTTACACCCAAGGCAGCCTCAAGAACACGGGGGATGGGCGCGCAATTTGCGCTGAAGAACCGCTTGAGCGACGTGGAGGTGGTCGGGCTGGGCAGCATCGCATTCGACGGCCGGCCGCCATTAAACATCTGTACCTCGAAACAGGAGAGCCGCGCGTGCTGACGGCGACGCGGATTTCGAGCGCGCACCCCCTCCCGTTTCCGCTCCGTTCCACGGTCACAGTGCAGACCGATGGGGTGGAACTTGCGCAGGGCAGGCACGACATCGAAATCGCTTTCGAGACGCGGCCCTTTGGCCGAGTGAGATTCAAAGTGCAGGACGCCATCGGCGAGGACCAGGACCGCCGGCCGCGCATTCCGCGCGACGAGCGGGACGACTACGCGCCCGAGATCGTGCGCGAACGGCAGGCGTTTGTGGAAGAAGCCAGCGGCGTGAAGCTTCGGCACCTGGCGCAGTATTCTTTCGACCCGCACAGGGCCAAGGGCAACTGCGAGAATTTCACCGGCGCGGCGCAGGTGCCTGGGCTTCGCCGGGCCGCTGCGAATCGACGGCGAGCACGCGCAAGGCGATTTTCTAATTCCGCTGGCCACATCCGAGGGCACGCTGGTGGCTTCTTACAATCGCGGCATGAAGGCGCTGAATGCGTGCGGCGGCGTGAAGGTGACGGTGGTGGACGATGCCATGCAGCACGCGCCCGTGTTCGTGTTTTCCGACGCGCGGGCGGGCCGCGATTTTGCGCACTGGGTGGATGGCAGCCTGGAGCGAATCCGGCGGGAGGCCGAAGCGACATCATCGGTGGCCAAGCTGTTGTCGATCCAACCGTAGCTGGCCAACAAGTTCGTGTTGGGCCACGTTTGCAGCCTGCAACTGGATTCTGGACCACTATGCCGGGGTTGCGAACTTCTATCTGGAATCCAATTTCGCCACGGATAAGAAGGGATCACAAGTGAACATGTTGCGCACGCGCGGCAAGCGGGTGACGGCGGAGGCCACTGCCACACGGGAGGAATTGCGCCGGTCCTTCGATGTGGAGCCGGAGCAACTCATGCACCGTTACGGCGTGGCCAACGTGGGCGCTTTCATGGCGGGCGCCAACAACAACGGACTGCAATCGGCCAATGGCATCACGGCCATGTTCATTGCCACGGGGCAGGACGTGGCGAACGTGGCCGAGTCGAGCGCAGGCATTCTCTATTGTGAACTGACGCCGGACGGAGGGCTGTACGGCTCACTGACGATTCCGTCGTTGATCGTGGCCACGCACGGCGGCGGCACGGGACTGGCAACGCAGCGCGAGTGCCTGGAGGTTTTGGGCTGCTACGGCAAGAGGAAGGTAAACAAGCTGGCCGAAATCGTGGCGGGGGTGGCGCTGGCCGGGGAGATTTCGCTGGGGGCGGCGATCGCGTCGTCGGATTGGGTGGCGGCGCATGAGAAGTACGGCCGCCCTCCAAGTAATTATTAGTGGTGGCTGGTCTGGTAGTGCAGCTTCAGCAAGTCCACTCCGAAATCGCCATTGAAGTCGCGCCACACGGAGTGGATGTGATTGGCATTATTCTGCGTATCGTCGTATTCGATCAGGAAAGATGCGGTCTGCACGCGATAGTAGTGCGGGTCGCCTTTCTCCGTGCCGCCGGCCCAGGCGAAGTAAATATCCTTGCCCGCCTTCTGGATCTGTTCTTCGCGGGCCTCCGCAATCTGGTCCGGCATGTTGCGCGCATACTCTTCGACCAGCGCCATCAGCAATTCGAATTGTTTGGCGCTCATCTTGGAAGCCTGCAATCCGGAAGGCTGACCCTTCAGCGCGGCCTGGCGGCTGTCGAACGTCAGAATATCTTTGTAGGCTTGCGGGTCGACGATGGCCACCTTACGCTGCGTCGCGTCGAGCGACTGGATGACGGCGCGGCCCAGGTCTTCCTCGGCCGCCAGCACGCGCAGTCCTTTGCGCGGGCCTTCCCGAACCTCCGCTGGATTGGCGCCGAAGAAACTCGGCGCGCCCGCCACCTGGCCGCCTACAACCGTGTAGTTCTGGCTCAAATGGTGGCCTTCCACGCGATAACCCCAGGTTCCATCGGCCGAAGGCGCGCCGAATATGGAGACGAAATACTTCTCCGGATCGCGCTCGGGACCGGTGCCGTGCTCGATGATGCGCAGCACGTCTTCCAGGCTCATCACCGTTTCCGCTTTCAGGTAGCCCTGCTGGCTGAGCCCAGCGCCCAGCAGCGCCGAGGCCAGATGCTTCTGGGCCGGCGTCATCTCGCGCAACGCCAGGCCTTTTCGCTCAATGGGAACGAAGTGCCAGTTTTGGCGCTCGTCCTGTTCGAAGGGGAAGGTGGCCTTGGCGCGTTGCTCGGGTGTCAAAGAAGCCAGGAAGCGATTGGCTGCTTCGGCCATGAGGGAGGAGGAATTCAGGCGGTGATAGGCCGAGGTCAGCAACATGACGCCAATAGCAGCCGCGGCGAGGCGGAAGAAAAGGGACTTCATAGCATATGGCAGACCGACAGGCCAGGAGGCCTGTCCCACCGTCAGAACGGAAAATCCTTCTTGACCATCTGCACCACGCCGGCCCGCGCGAGGTACGGATGGGGATTCACGGGAGCGCCGCCCAAGCGCACTTCGTAATGCAAATGCGGCGCCGTCACGCGCCCGGTGCTGCCCACCGCGCCGACCTGCTCGCCACGCCGCACTTCCTGGCCCTCCACAACGGCGTAGCGGGAAAGGTGCGCGTAATAGGTTTCGATCCCGCCGCCATGATCCACCACCACCATTTGGCCGTAACCGCTGCTCCAACCGGCGAAAGTCACGATACCGTCCGCGGTGGTACGCACGGGGGTGCCGGTGGGCGCGGAAATATCCACGCCGGTGTGCATGGCACCTTCACCGGAGAACGGGTCGGTGCGCTCGCCGAAGCCGCCCATCAGGCGGCCCTCCACCGGCCAGATGCTGGGCTGCACGTTGGTGTGAAAGCGGCGTGCGAAGCCGTTTTCGGCGCGATGGTAGCTGCGCAGCACACGGTAGGCTGCAATGGAATCGGAGAACGTGGGCAGCAACCGCCCTTCCGCCGCAATTCCCGCGGGGCCTTCCAGCTTCTGCTTGATGCCGTAGGCGACCGAAACTTCGTTCGCGAACATCTCCAGACTGGCCATCTGCTGGTTGGTCTGGTTGGTCACTTTCTGCAGCCGTTGATAGCGGGTGCGCAAGGCTTCCACTTCACTGCGCAGGGCGTTATAGTTTGCAACCTTCCAGGCCATCCGCGCGTAACTGGATATGAAGCCGAAAATCGAGATGCAGCCGAGCAGGGCCAGCGCCATTACGGCGTAGACCACTTTCAACGGGACGCGAACGCGCCGCAGTTTGCCTCGGAGGGAATGGGCTAACACCAATATGAAATAGTTCTGCTGCATAGTCTTATCAGCCGAACCCGGCAAACAAAGATCCCCTTGCCCGGTCCGGAGGGCTATTAGGATTGGCGAAAGGTGAATGTAACAGGACCTACACAGCCTTGTCAAGCTAATGTTTGCCTTGCAAGTTATTGAAAAAATTGGTAATGTTTTCGTTTGGACATATTATTCCGGCTTCCGGGAGCGCTTTTTCTGCGCAATCTGGTGGAGCGGCGCAGCCTGCTGTTCCAGCTTGTGCGGCGGGATTTCCAGCAGCGTTTCGTGGGCTCGGCGGTCGGCTGGATATGGGGCGTCATCCAACCGCTGGTGCTGCTCGCTAGCTGGACCTTCGTATTCAGCGTCTGCCTGAAGCAGAAGATGCCGGCGGGCGAGGTGACTGACAACTACCCGCTGTTTCTTTTCGCCGGCATGCTGCCGTGGCTGCTGTTCTCGGAAACCGTGCTGCGCTCGACATCCAGTCTGCTGGAGCAGGCCAGCCTGATCACCAAGACCGTGTTTCCGGCCGAAATGGTGCCGGTCTCGATCTTCCTCTCGTCGCTGGTGAGCCACTTGATTGCGCTGGGCCTGGCGGTGGCCGCGGTGGGCATCTGGCTGAACCATATCGGCCCCGGCCTGATGCTGCTGCCGCTGTACATGCTGCTGCTGGGGATGTTCGCCGTTGGTTTTGGGTGGATATTGGCGAGTTTGCAGGTGTACCTGCGGGACACCGCACAGGTGCTGACGGTGATCCTGACGTTCTGGTTTTGGCTGACGCCGATTTTCATCACCGAGCAGCAGTTCCCGGCGCGGCTGCGCTTTCTGCTGGCGGGCAATCCGCTGGCGTACCTGGTGCGCGCCTATCGCGAACTGCTGCTTTCGGGGCGCTGGCCCAGGCTGGATGAGTTGGGGATCATGGCGGTGTTTGCGCTGGCGATGTTCCTGGCGGGCGGACTATTCTTCCGGCATATGAAGCGCGGGTTCGCGGACGTGTTGTAGAATTTCGAGATCGTCTCTATGCAGGTTCAACTCACGAAACACGAAGTGATCGAAGAAATGACGCGGCGGCTGGTAGAGTTCTATCGGCCGGCCCGCATCTACCTCTTCGGCTCCGAGGCCCGCGACGAAGCGGGGCCGGACAGCGATCTGGATTTCCTGGTGGTGGTACCCGACGATACGCCTGAATCGACGACGCGCAGCTCCGAGGCGGGAGGCTAGTAATGAATAAGCGACGCGTTTGGACCTGTTCCGTTGTGGGCCTGATGCTGACCGTTTTGCCGATTCTCTTGATGACTCTGACGCCCAGGCCAAATGGGCCGCAAGGTGCTATTGAGATGGTGCTTTCGGTCCTTGTCGGCCCTGGTGTTGAGGTATCGCGTCCTGTTTTTGGGGTCCACAATCTCGGCTTTTTCGTGTTTGTCCCTCTACTAAACTTCCTGTTCTGGTCAGGGATAACATATGCAATCGCGGCGTTGTCTACACGACTTCACCGAGATGCGAATTAAGTTCACCGGCAAACAACGCGATGCGGGGACGGCGGGGTCGGCAATGTCCAGTGGCCTCGATTACTTAGGAGCCAGATACTTCTCCGGGGCACAGGGGAGGTTCACGAGCCCAGACCCGATCGCGATTTCTTCAGCTCATATCGAAAACCCCCAACGCTGGAACGGATACGCTTACGCTCTTAACAATCCCCTGGTCAACGTTGATATCGGCGGTAACTTCAGCACAGATGGGCACTTTCAAATTACGACAGTCTGGGCTCGCGAGGGCCGGTCTAAATCCGAACTCGCACTTCGCTCAGGTAATTCAAAAGGCAAATCACATGGGTATGCCGAAGGACCTGATACCGTGGCGGCAAACTGATTTCGAACGCCGGGCGGCCTACGTTAGGGCATCGTTGCCCGCGACAGTGATGCACGAAGGAAGGCTGCTGTATGAGTCCGCATGAGACGCTGGTCGCGGAGACGCGGGAGTGGCTTGCCCGGGCGCAGGCGGACCTGGCGGCCTGTGTCGTCCCGATCGCGGCCGGATTAGCCGCCGAGGCGTGGCACCAGGTGCTCCTTAAGAAAACGCACGATCTCGACGAGCTGAAACAGTCGAGCCTGCCGCTTGCCATCGGCGCCCCTATGCCCCCGATTGCGGCCCCAAGCACGGCTGAAGGCGGCCTCCAATCGGTGGCCGTTCGATATCATAATTGCAACAGCATCTGATGACTGAGCCATTCGTGGCGCGGCATCGCAAGCGCTTAAATGCGGTAACCTCGGAACGGAGGCCGGTTGAGTCATGCAAGCCCAATTCTCCAAACAGCAAGCGATTGAGGAGATCACGCGCCGTCTGGTGGAGTTCTACAGCCCCGTTCGCATCTACCTTTTCGGTTCCGAGGCACGGGGGGATGCCGGGCCGGACAGCGATCTGGATTTTCTCGTGGTGGTTGCGGACGATGCCACCGAGGACGTGTTCCGCGCGGGGCTGCGCCAGGCAATCCGCGGCGTCGGCTATGCTGCGGACATCATTCCGTGGCGGCGGTCCGACTTCGAGGGGCGGGCGTCGTACGTGGCTGCGTCCCTCCCTGCCACCGTGGTGCGCGAAGGGAGGCTCCTGTATGACGCCGCACGAGTGGCTGCTTGACGAAACCCGCAGATGGGTGCAACGCGCGCAGGACGACACGCGGGCGGCCGAGATTTGCGCGGCCGCGCTGCCGGGGACTGCGCTTTTCCACTGCCAGCAGGCCGCGGAGAAGTATCTGAAGGCCTATTTGACCTGGAACCAACAGGCCTTCCGGAAGACGCACCTGCTGGCGGAGTTGGCCGCGGCGTGCGCCCTGATCGATCCGGCTCTGGAATCCGCTCTCGATCGTCACGGCCCTATCGAAGTACGCCTGGCAATTTCGGTACCCAGGCGCTCCTTACGAGCCCGAGGCCGAGGAAGCGGCACTCGGCCTCGCTCTCGCCGAACAGGCGCGAGCGGAGATTTCAAGCCGCTTACCGCAAGCCGCGTTGTGCTGAGGCAACCCGGGCGATTACGAGTCGCGAACAGATTTGTGAGCGCGCCTCGCTTACAAAACTATACAAAGTGCGCGTGCCAGCCGCAGGCGTTTTGTTGCATCATCAATATAGATGCACTCAGCGGGCAAAGTCGCGGCGTTGCCGGTCGTCCTGGCGATGGCGGCGTTGGCGCATCCCGCGCTGCAGTTCGCCTTGCGCGATACCGAGGGCGTCGAGCACACCCCGCATGAGTGGGCCCAGGCACACGCGGTAGTGCTCTTCTTCGTCACCACGGATTGCCCTTTGAGCAACGGCTACGCGCCGGAGATGAACCGCATCGAACAGGCGTACGCTCCGCGGGGCGTGCTCTTTTACGCGGTGCAGGGCGATACCACGATTCCCGACGAAGAAGTCCGGCGTCATGCGCGCGAGTTCGCATACCGCTTTCCCACGCTGCTCGATCCGCGGCAGATTCTGGCCCGCCACACCGGCGCTACGGTTACGCCCGAAGCCGTGGTGCTGTCTGAGGAGGGCGCGGTGCTGTATCTGGGTCGCATCGACAATCGCGTGGAGGACTTCGGCAAGACGCGCATCGCGGCCACCGAGTTCGATCTGCGCGACGCGCTGGACGCGATCCTGGCCGGGCGGCCGGTGCCGCATCCGCGAACCCGCGCGCTGGGCTGCGCCATCACCAATGGGCATTAAGGGAGGGACGGCATGAGATTATGGGCAATCCTAGCGGTAGCAGTCGCGGCCCACGCCGCCACGCCCACATTTAACAAAGACATCGCGCCGATTCTGTATCAAAACTGCGCGACCTGTCACCGCCCCGGCGAAGTCGCGCCATTTTCCCTGCTGACCTACGCGGATGCCGCCAAGAAAGCCGGCCTGCTCGCCATCGTCACCGGGAAGCGCGTCATGCCGCCCTGGAAGGCCGAGCCCGGCTACGGCTCCTTCGCCAATGAGCGGCGGCTTTCCGAACCACAGATCGCGCTGATTCGCGAATGGGCCAAGGCAGGGGCGCCCGAAGGCGACGCCCGAGACAGACCCACGCCGCCGGTTTTTCCGAATGGCTGGGCGGCCGGCCAGCCCGATAAAGTCCTCACCCTGAGCCACAAGTTCGAGGTGGCGGCCGACGGCCCCGACGAATACCGCTGCTTCGTCCTGCCGCTCGATACCGCCCAGGACGTGTACTTGAGCGGCATGGAGTTTCGTCCCGGCAACCGGCGCGTGGTGCATCACGCGCTGGTGTATGCGGATACCACCGGGACGGCGCGCAAGCTGGCGGCCGATTCGCCGGATGGCAGCTACACCTGCTTCGGTGGGCCCAAGTTTCCGCCATCGGGATTGCTCGGTGGTTGGGCGCCGGGCGCTTCTCCGCCGCCCGATTCGCCCAGCCTTTCGCAGCTCATCCGGCAAGGCACCGACATCGTGGTGCAGATCCACTATCACCCGTCCGGCAAACCCGAAGAGGATCAATCCTCGCTCGGGCTGAAATTCTCCGGCCCGCCCACCAAGGGACGTGCGGGCATTGTTCTTTCCAACCGGCGCATCGCGATCCCCGCCGGAGATCCGCACTACGTGGTGAAGACCGGCGTGACCCTGCCGCGCGATGTGGATGTGTTCGGCATCACGCCGCACGCGCACTATCTCGGCACGGACATGCAGGTGAACGCGGTTCTGCCGGATGGGACTATCCAGCATCTGATCCGGATCGAGGATTGGGATTTCAACTGGCAGGGGCAATACCGCTATAAGGAACCGGTGCACCTTCCCCAGGGGACTCGCATCGAGCTCGAATACGTCTACGACAATTCGGCAAACAATCCGCACA
>PMVV01000068.1 GCA_003166475.1 Bryobacterales bacterium
GTGGAGACGCAGGCCCCCGGGGTGGCGCGCGCGGCCTTTCCCGTGCACGAGAACGGGAAGGTGGTGGCGGCGCTGGGGTGGGTGGAGGGGGTGGACATTGTGTTTATGGATCCGCCTTATGAGATGGAGGGGGAGTATGGGGCTGCGTTGGGGGTGGCGAATGCGGGGCTGGTGATTGCGCAACACTCGGTGCGGTTCGATCCGGGGGATGTGCACGGGGGGTTGCGGCGTGTGCGGGTGTTGCGGCAGGGGGATAATGCGCTGAGTTTTTATGAGCCGGTTTGAGATTGAGATTGTGTGGGTCCTGCAAAATGTTCCGAACGGCCCCAATTCTGAAAAATAGCCCCATAACATAGTGTATTTGGTTGTGTTACAGGGATTATCTAAAGTTTCGCTTCAGGTTTGGGATTGGGTTCGCCTCGTAATGTGCGTTGGCGGGCCGGAGGGCCCAGGGGCGATGCAACGCGGCACCGTTTTTTGGAGTTTACGTTGCATCGCGTNNGCATTGGTTGCATCAGCGGTTGTGGTTGCGGGTGGAATTGTCAAGGATCATGGGTGGCCCCGGCAGAGCACCTGTCGGCGAGTGCGGGAAGCCTCTTTGGATAGCGTCGATCTCCTGTTGCCCGACGTAAGAATAGCACGAGGGATTTCGAGATCGGCGGGACCGGCCGTGCTTTGCAATTGTTTTCAGCCAGTTAGCGGGAACCGTCTTGCGTGACTCGCGCGGACATCAGGGGGAAGCCTCCGGAACCTCATCGGCCAGGGCATTGAAGCTGGCCGGTTCCACGGCAGAGAGGATGCGGTCCAGGAAGCCATGTCCCTTTGGGAAGAGCGCGAGCGGCGGCGGTTGGAAATCGTTGCGGCGGTCGATCTAGCGGTGGCGTCCCTGGCGCGCAGCGAGGGCGTGCTTGGGCGGGGCGTTCAGGCGGTGGTTCCCATCACTACGCTGGCTCCAGAGCCGTATGAGATTCTGCGGGATATTCCAGCGGTTGTCGAACCGGCAGGTGACGGGTTCGTTGCAACATTCTTCGACGGGAACATCAGCACCTCGGGCGACACAGAGGTGGAGGCAGTTTCGAACCTCCGAAGTCTGATTTTGGACATTTTCGAGTACCTGGATGGCGAACCCGCGGACTCTCTCGGACCGGAGCCCGCCCGCCAGCTTGCAGTCCTGCGAGTTTTCTTGAAGCGGGCATCGTAATGCTTACGAAGGACCACGTGGAGGCCATCGTTCGAAAGCTGAATGCGGTAATGATCTCGGGCAGAAAGCATGATATCGCGGCGATCAAATACAACGGCCAGGCCGTCGCCCAATTTGGGATCCGGCGCGGTTCAAGGCGCGATTAAGGCCATGACTACATCCCCTGTCAGATTCATGTGACGCGCCAACAGGCAGCGCTACTTGCGCAGTGCCCAATGTCCTTTGAGGCGTATCCAGGCCGGCCGGACATGGCGGGACGACCCTAATCTCCGCGTTCGCTGGGGTGTCGTCTGGAGTTCTCTTGGAGGTCGGGCACGCTTGACACTAGCTTTGGGGACTCTTAGGCTTAAGACATATGGAATTGCATTTGACCCCCGACCAGGAGGCGCTGATCCGCCAGGGCATAGAGGCTGGCCGATTCCACGGCACGGAGGATGCGGTGCTGGAGGCCATGTCGCTTTGGGAAGAGCGCGAGCGGCGGCGGTTGGAAATCGTTGCGGCGGTCGAACAGGCTGAAGCGTCCTTGGCGCGCGGCGAGGGGCGCAGGATCACGACGCACGAAGGGGTGACGCAACTCACCGAGGACATCAAGCGGCGCGGCATGGCACGGCTTTCCGCCCAGCAGAACCTCGGCCGATGAGCGAGTTCCGTCTTTCGCCAGAGGCGGAAACCGAGCTTGATGGCATCTGGATTCACATGGCCCGCGAGAGCGGCAGCATCGATATTGCCACTCGGGTGGTGGAGAGCGTCAACGAGCGCTTTTGGCTGCTGGCCCGGTATCCATACATGGGCCGACGGCGTGACGATCTGGGTCCAGCTTTGCGCAGCTTCGCGGCTGGCGATTACGTCATCCTCCACCGCATCGTGGAGGGTGACGTGGTACTGATTCTGCACGTCGTGCACGGCAGCCGTGACATCGCGGCGATCTTCGGCCATTAGCTCACGTTCCGCAAGGCACGCCGTGCGCCACATCCCTCACCCCGGAAATACAGATAGCCGCCCAGGATGCAGACTCCGTCCGGCGCGGCCTTCTGACGTGCCGCCACTGCCGCGGATTCGTTCCCTGGCCACTTGCAGCCTGTCATTGAAGAGCTTCAGGAGCGTCCGGTACCCGGCGGCTGCCTCGGATACCTGCGCCTCAAACTCCGCGGTATCGTGGACAAGACGGTAGCGGGCCGAGAACCGCGCGGCGGCGGTTGCGCTCAGCTCGCTCAGCTATTTCGCGCTGTGGCGAGGAACGGCGTAACCAATGGAAAAGGATGCAACGGTAACCGAACTGCTGAGTTGGTTAAGGCAACGGCTCGGCAACAGATTCGTGGTCACTGACCATTGGGATGCCGATCTCTGTGCTGTCGGAATATCCGCTCCCAACGATCCGGCGCAATTGGTTTACATCTCGAGTTGGGGGCGGCCAGCGGGGCACTATGGAGTCGAGCTTGAATCCGCACCGTTGCCCGGTTCTGATGCACCATACCAAACCGTCGGGGAGTTCCAGGCTGTGAACCGGGAAGAGCTTCTGCGGATCGTAGAGAACCACCTGCGAATCTCAAACTAGCCCACACCACCTGCTGGAAGCGGATTGCCGGGGTGTGGGGCGCAGGTCGGCCGTGGTGGCACGCCGGTGGACGGGCGACATGAGCTGATGGGCGAATCGCAGCGCGTGCTCTGTCGCGGTTGTTCTTGCGTCAGCCGCGCCATCCTGAATCGAGGTTCTGCGCTTAAGCCGCAAAGGGCGGGTCCAAGGGACCCGCGCAGGCCGAGGGCCTGCCCCACTGAAATGGCTGCCTTCCGGCGACAGGCCGGGAGGCCTGTCCCACCTAATTGAACCTAACCCCGGAAATAGAGATAGCCGCCCAGGATGCAGACGAGCACGACACCGGAGGCGGCGACTTCTTTCCAGCCCCAGCCGGCGCGGGTTTTGCGGCGGTCGGCGTCGGTTGAGGTGGCGAACGTCAAGCTTTGGATCTTCTGCATGTCCGGCGGGGCCGTCGCGAAGCTCACCGCGACCATGACTATGGCCGACACAATGGTGATGAGGACGCTGAAGTACTGGAAGTAGATGTTATTGACGATCCAGAGGAACGATCCCGGCTGGTAGCCGGTAAACCCTCCCACACCGAGCGCCACCGGCGTGTCGACGATCATGCGGAAGATTCCCAAGGCGAAGCCTACGATCATGGCCCAGAGAGCGCCCGCGCCGTTCATGCGCTTGAAGAAGACGCCGAGGAAGAACACGACGAAGATGGGCGGGGCCAGATAGCCTTGCACGGACTGCAGGTAAATGTAAAGGCCACCCGCGTTTTTGATGACTGGAATCCAGGCCAGGGCGATCAAGACCATGACTGCGGTGGCGATGCGGCCGGTACGCACGAGTTGATGCTGCGACGCCTGCGGCTTCCACTTTTGATACAGGTCGACGGTAAACAGCGTGGAGCAGGCGTTGAAGACGCCGGCCAGCGAGCCCATCAGGGCGGAGAGCAATCCGGCGACGACGATGCCGCGAAGCCCCGCGGGCAGGAGGTACTGGACCATCATGGGGAAGGCCGCATTGGAGAGCGCCGGAAGGGACTTGCCGTCGGGACCGATCATGGCAGTGAGTTCGGGAACCTTGCCGCTCTTGGCCAGGGCGTAACAGATGAGGCCCGGAATGATGAACAGATACACGGGGAACAGCTTGAGAAACGCGGCGAAGATGCTGCCGCGGCGGGCAACCTTCTCATTGGGCGCTCCCAGGGCGCGCTGCACGATGTATTGGTCGGTACACCAGTACCACATCCCAATGATGGGCGCGCAGAAGAGCATGCCGAGCCATGGGAAGTTATCGTTGAAATACCAGGCCTCCTTCATCACGTGGCCGGCGGCGTTGGTTTGCAGCACGGGCGCCCAGGTGCCTTGGACTCCGTGGGGGATGAGCGGTTTCCAGAGGTTGAACATATCGGAGCCGCAGATGTGGCGCAACTCGGTCCAGCCTCCCAGGCGGACCAGGCCGTAGGCGGTCAACAGGAAGGAGCCGAGGATGAGGACGGTGACCTGCACGGCGTCGTTGTAGGCCACGGCGCGCATGCCGCCGAGGGTGGTGTAAAGGCCGGTGAGCAGGATCACCAGCACGGAACCGATCCAGAAGCTGTCGATGTTGAAGCCGCCGATATGGAGCATCATCTCGGGGAACAGCGTGCCGAAGACCACGCCGCCGGCGAAGATACCGACGGCGATCTTGGCGATGATGAAGGTGATGATGGAGACGATGGAGAGGACGTAGCGGGATTTCTCGTTGAAGCGGCGCTCCAGGAATTCCGGCATGGTGAAGACCATGGAGCGCATGTAGAAGGGCACGAAGACCCAGGCCAGCAGCAGCAGGCACCAGGCGTGGAGCTCATAGTGCGCCATGGCGACGCCGCTGGTGGCGCCGGAGCCGGCCAGTCCTACGATGTGTTCCGAGCCGATGTTGGAGGCGAAGATGGATGCGCCGATGACCCACCAGCCCAGGTTGCGGCCGGCGAGGAAGTAATCGGTGGCGGAGTCCTTGGCGCGGCGGACCACCCAGGTGGCTACTCCGAGGAGAATGCCGAAATAGAGCGCGATCGTGAGCCAGTCGAGCGCGGTGATGCGCGACTCGCGGGTTGCGGCGAGCAGCAACAGGGCTGGTAGGGCCATCGTTTGGAATATCCTCTCTAGTTCCTACTTAGTTGGTTTTGGACCCGGAAGCCCGATTATACTGCGCTTACGCGAGTTTGCGCCGTCCGCCATTCGGATTTCACGCAAAGACGCAAAGGGACCGCAAAGTGCGCCAAGAACACACGCCGATGGATGGCAGAAAAGGGGCAGCAGAGCAAAATCATTTGGCGCGTTCCAGGCGGCCTCCTTCGCGGCGGTCGGCGCGCAGGAGCAGCAGGGAGAAAATCAGGCCGCAGAAGCCTAGCGCGGCGAACATGATCTGGCTGGCGGTGTAGCCGTGCGTGGCGTCGCGCAGCGCGCCGTTGGCGACGGGATAGGCGGCCAGTCCCAGGTTTTGGATGGCGGTCATCAGGCCGAAAGCTGTGCCGACGCAGCGGGCGTCCACGATGAGCGGCACCGACGGCCAGATGCAGGCGGGGACCAGGACGAAAGCGGCGCCCAGCACGATCATGGAGATGACCGGCGAGATATGCGTCAAGCCAAGGAGCAGGTGCGCGGGAACGATGAGCAGTGAGCCGATCACCATCAGGGTGGCGCGGCGGCCCACGCGATCGACGAAGTCGCCGGCGAAGGGCGCGAGCACCATGGAGGCCGCGATGATGATGGAGGTGACGCCTTGGGCGGTGGTGAACAAATGCGTGAAATTGAAGAACACGCCGGAGAAGAAACCGAGGCCTTCGGCGGATGCCATGGGCATGTTCCACTTGTCGTGAAAGAAGTCGGTGGCCAGCGCGGTGAAGGGGAAGATGGCGGAGTAGAAGGTGACGCAGATGCCCACGGCGTACCAGTAAGAGGGCCGGAACTTGCCGACATCGCTCCAGGCGATCTTGTCGCCGGAGCCGGCTTCGGGCAGTTTCAGGATGGGCTCGGCGTGGCGGTCCATGAGGGTGTAGATCCAGTTGCAGAGCAGGCTGAAGAGGCACAGGGCGGCGGCGACCCAGAGCGCTCCGCGCCAACCGAAACGGGTGGCCAGCAGTTCTTCGGTGTTGAAGGAGAACAGGGTGCCGAGGCGGGCGATGGTGAGGGTGATGCCGAAGGCCATGGCCAGTTCTTTGCCGGTGAACCAGCGCGCAATGATGGCGCTTTGGGCCACGATCATGGATTCGGAGCCGATGCCGAACAGGACGCGGCCGGCATCGAGGACGGCCAAGCTGGGCGCCCAGGCGACCATGGCGGCGCCGGCCACCACGAAGCCGGAGAAGATCAGGCTGGCACGGCGGACGCCGACACGATCGATCAGAACGCCTCCGACGCCCACCGCGACGACGGCGGCCACGCTGTACATCATGTACATGGTGCCGATGGCGGCGCGGTCGGTGTGGAATACCTGAATGAGGGTGGTCTCGATGGCGCCGACGCTATCGTAAGCGAAGTAGCTGCCGAAGGCCATTAGGGCGGCGAAGGCCAGGATGATGAAACGGTAGGGTCTTTCCGTTGGAGACATGGATCTGGGAGTATAGCAGAAGGCGGGAAGCAGAAGACAGCCCAGCCAC
>PMVV01000059.1:0-330 GCA_003166475.1 Bryobacterales bacterium
CAGCATGCCAAGTGGCTGAAGGTGACGCTGGAACTGCCCTGGCGCCGGAAGATCGCATCGCTGAATTATCTGCTCGCCTCCCACGTCTGGCAGCAGGATCACAATGGCTTCACGCACCAGGATCCCGGCTTCCTCGATCACGTGATCAACAAGAAGGCCGATATCGTNNGTGCGCGTTTACCTGCCGCCCGACGCCAATTGCCTGCTGTCGGTCTTCGATCACTGCCTGCGCAGCCGGCATTACGTCAACGTGGTGGTGGCCGGCAAGCACGCCCTTCCGCAATGGCTGACCATGGATGCCGCGGTGGTGCATTGCACGGAAGGAATTGG
>PMVV01000059.1:382-19263 GCA_003166475.1 Bryobacterales bacterium
GTCGATCTGATGAAGCTGCAGTCCAGCAGCGAGCATCCGCATGGCCTGGACGACACGGACTACGACTCACTCTTCACCAAAGACAAGCACATCATCTTTGCCTTCCATGGATATCCGTGGCTGGTGCACCGCTTGACTTATCGCCGGACCAACCGCAACCTGCACGTCCGGGGCTACAAGGAAGAGGGCACCATCACGACGGCCTTCGATATCAGGGTGCAGAACGATCTGGACCGCTTCCACCTGGTGCAGGACGTAATCGATCGGCTGCCGCATCTGGGCTCCAAGGGGGCCTACCTGAAGCAGGCCATGCAGGACAAGCTCATCGAGCACAAGCAGTACATCGACAAGCACGGCGAAGACTTGCCGGAGATTCGGAATTGGAAATGGAAAGGGTCGCATGGAACCAGTGAATGAAATTGAGCGCACTCACCACCGGCACCTCGGGCCGCATCCCGATGACGATAAAGATGGCCAGCGTCCTTACTGGAAACGCGCGCATCGCGACTGGCGCGTCTGGGTCGGCCTGTTTTTTTGTTTAGCGGCCATCATCATCTATGTGCTGAGCGAAGACTTGGCGTTTATGCCTAGCGGCCGGCCGCGGCAGCCGCACGCAAGCGCAGTGGGAAAATAGCGAAGCCGCATATGTATCCCCTGCGATTCGAACCGATCTACCAGTATCGGCTCTGGGGCGGCCGGCGTCTGGCGAACTTGCTGGCCGCACCGCTGCCGGGCGACGGCCCCATCGGCGAGGCGTGGATACTCAGCGACCGCCCGGACCATCCAAGCCAGGTTGCCAACGGACCGCTCAAAGGGCGGACCATCGGCCAGTTAATGGAGCAGTGTCAGGAACAATTGATGGGAAGGCTGGCCGGTCGCTTCCCCCGGTTCCCGCTGCTGCTGAAGTTCCTCGACGCACAGCAAATGCTGTCGGTCCAGGTGCATCCCTCGGACGCGCATAAGGATCTGCTGCCAGCGGGCGAAAGCGGGAAGACCGAAGCTTGGGTGGTGCTGGAGGCGGGGACGGACAGCCGCATTTACGCGGGCCTCAAGCCGGGTATCGATGCAGACGACGTACGGCGGGCGCTCGCGAACGGCCCCCTAGCGGACATCCTTGCGTGCTTCACTCCGAAGGCCGGCGACGCCGTCTTCATACCTGCTGGGACGGTTCACACTCTGGGCGGCGGCGTAGTGGTTTTCGAAGTTCAGCAGAACAGCGACGTCACCTTTCGCCTGTACGACTGGGACCATGTGGATGCCAAGACAGGCAAGCCTCGGGCACTCCAGGTCGATCAAGCGCTTGCCTCGATCGACTTCGAGAACCGCGCAGGCGGTCTGGTAGCGCCCGTAGTGGAGGCCACCACGCCGGTCAAGCGCGAAAGACTCTTCGACTGTGAACAGTTTCGGTTGTGGCGCCTGCGCGGACAATTGCCATTCACCGTCGGCGCCGCGGGTGTTCCCCACGTGCTAGTCTCGATCGAGGGCAACGGGCATGTAGAGTACGACGGTGTCGCGCATGAAGCTGGAAGAGGCGATGTGTTCTTATTGCCCGCGGTCCTCGGAGCGTGTACCTTTCAGCCGCAGGGCGCGGTGAACGTGCTGGAGATCGAGATACCCGAATGAAAAAGCTGATCGTTTACGACCTGGACGGCACACTCGCCGAAAGCAAATCGCCTCTTGACGCTGAAATGTCCACGCGCCTCCACGACCTTCTCGGCGTCGTCAAAGTGGCCATCATTTCCGGAGGCGATTGGCCCCAGTTCGAAAAGCAGGTGCTCTCCCATCTTCCCCATGACGAACGTCTGGTGAATCTATCCATTCTTCCGACGTGCGGAACCAAGTTCTTCCAATACAACGGGAGTTGGAAAAAGCTGTATTCGGAAGATTTCACAGCGGATGAAAAGGAGAAGATCGTCAGTTCTCTAGAGGAGGCGGTCGGACAAGCGGGCTTCAAACCCGTAAAGGTCTGGGGCGAAGTAATTGAAGACCGTGGAAGCCAGGTCACATTCTCGGCATTAGGTCAGCAGGCTCCCTTAGAAGAAAAGGACAAGTGGGACCCCGACTACACCAAGCGTAAGAAAATCAAAGCGATCCTCGACACTCTCATTCCCGAGTTCTCCGTCCGCATGGGTGGCGCGACATCCATCGATGTCACCAAACCCGGCATTGACAAAGGCTACGGAATCCGAAAGCTGCGGGACGTCCTGAACATTTCGTTGCAAGACATGATTTTCATAGGCGACGCACTGTTCCCGGGAGGGAACGATTATCCGGCTAAGGAAGCAGGGGTTGTTTCTATAGAGGTTCGAGGTCCCCAGGAAACTAAACCCGTTACAGAGGCGATCATCGCTTGTTTATGAGCGGATTTCAGTTGCAGCGCTTGGGAATGGTGATGGAGCCGGAGCCAGGCAATCCGCATGAAGTCGAAGGCGTCCTGAATCCGGCTGCCGCTCGCGGCCCCGATGGCGATCTGTATCTGTTTCCGCGGCTGGTTGCGCAGGGGAACTACTCGCGCATTGGCATTGCACGAGTGCGCTTCAACGCTGCCGGCGACCCTACAGGCGTCGAGCGGCTGGGCATCGCACTGGAGCCGGAAGCCGATTATGAGCGGCGGCCCGGCGGCGGCGGTGGCTGCGAGGACCCGCGCATTACGTTCGTGGAACCCCTGCGGCGGTACGTCATGAGTTACACCGCATTCTCGGACCAAGGCCCACGGATCGCCTTTGCCCTATCGGCGGACCTGTTCCACTGGCAGCGCCTGGGGCTGGCGACGTTTGCTCCGTATCACGGCATCCATATCGGCGACGTGGACGATAAAGATGCCAGCCTCTTCCCCGTCGCCATTCCTAATCCGTCGGGGCAACCGGAGCTGGCCATGCTCCATAGACCGCTTTTTCCAGGCACGCGCCCGGAGGAAACCGCCTGCCGGCCCGCGGTTCGCGAGGTGGATCTCGATCGGGAAAGCATCTGGATTTCCTACTGCAAGTTGGCCTTGGAGAACAGCGAACCATCTCGCCTCCGCAAGTTTACTTCTCATCACCGGCTGGCGGCTCCCGTGTCGCCCTGGGAGCGGCTCAAAATCGGCGGCGGCACTCCGCCCATACTCACCCGGCACGGCTGGCTCATCGTTTACCACGGCGTGAGCGAAGTCGTGGACCCCAGCCCCGGACACCAGCTTTGCTACTCGGCCGGGGTAATGGTGTTCTCGAAGGAGCATCCGCTCGTCGTCCGCTATCGTTCGGCTGAGCCGGTGTTGACGCCGGCGCTGCCGCAGGAACGCAGCGGCATGGTTGACAACGTGGTGTTTCCCACCGGGATCGACCGGCGCGACGATCTTGGCAAACCGGAGCGCTTCGACGTCTATTACGGGATGGCCGATAGCCGGATTGGGGTGGCTCGCCTTGACCTGCCGGAAGTCCTGCCGCCTGGAGGAGCCGCCGACCCGCCGGAGGCAAAGGTGTAACGCGCCGCCGCAGGCAAACATGGAGAACAAAACCAATCCAGCGAACCTCGGCGCGGTGGTCTCGGTGCGCGGCAGTGTTGTGGACATTCGGTTCGACGCACATTTGCCGCCGATCTATTCGTTGCTGCACGCGAAGGATGGGAAGATTGCCATCGAGGTCTTAGCCCAGCTCGATGCGCACAGCGTGCGTGGAATTGCGCTGACTCCTACCGAAGGCCTGGTCCGCGGCAGCGCTGTGGAAGACACGGGCGGTCCGCTGAAGGCGCCCGTCGGCAAAGGAATTCTCTCGCGCATGTTCGACGTCTTCGGGAACGCCATCGACCGCCAGGCGGCGCCGGCGGATGTCCAATGGCGCTCGGTGCATCAGGACCCGCCCGCCTTGGAACGGCGTTCCACCAAGTCCGAGATCTTCGAGACGGGCATCAAGGCCATCGATGTGCTGGTGCCGCTCGAGCGCGGCGGCAAATCGGGTCTGTTCGGCGGGGCAGGCGTGGGTAAGACCGTATTGCTGACCGAAATGATTCACAACATGATCGAGCACCAGAAGGGTGTCAGCGTTTTTTGCGGGATCGGCGAGCGATGCCGGGAGGGCGAGGAACTTTACAGCGGCATGCAGGCGGCAGGCGTACTGCCGAATATGGTGATGGTGTACGGGCAGATGAATGAACCGCCGGGCAGCCGCTTCCGCGTGGGCCTCACGGCGTTGACCATGTGCGAATATTTCCGGGACGACGAACATCGCGACGTGCTGCTGCTGATCGATAATATCTTCCGCTTTATCCAGGCCGGCATGGAGGTGTCCGGCTTGATGGGCCAAATGCCATCGCGGCTGGGTTATCAGCCCACCATGGGCACCGAGCTATCGGGGTTGGAGGAGCGCATCGCCAACACCGACACCGGCGCGATCACGTCCATCCAGGCGGTGTATGTGCCGGCGGACGATTTGACCGACCCCGCGGCGGTGCATACATTTTCGCATCTCTCGACATCCATCGTGCTTTCGCGCAAGCGGGCCAGCGAAGGACTCTACCCGGCCATCGATCTGCTGCAATCCAACTCCAAAATGGCTACGCCCGGCATCGTCGGCGACCACCATTATCTACTGGCGCAGGAAATTCGACGAACGCTCGCGCAGTATGAAGATCTCAAGGACATCATCGCCATGCTCGGCCTGGAACAACTGGCGCCGGAAGATCGGAAAGTGGTCGCGCGCGCCCGGCGGCTGGAGCGATTCCTCACGCAGCCGTTTTTCGCCACCGAGCAGTTCAGCGGGATCAAGGGAAAACTCGTCAGCCTCAAAGACTCGCTGGATGGCTGCGAACGAATTCTGCACGATGAATTCAAAGACTACCCGGAAAGCGCGCTGTACATGATCGGCGCGATTGACGAAGCCAAGAAGCCCGCCGCCAAGCAGCAGCCCGAGCCGAAACCTAAATCGGAGGTCGAACATGCCCCAACCGGCGCTCATGCATCTTAAGATTCTCCTGCCCTTCGGAATCTTCGCCGAGAAGACCGGCGTCTCGCGTATCGTCGCGGAAACCCGCGAGGGATCGTTTGGGCTCCTGCCACACCGGCTGGATTGCGTCGCGGCGCTCGCCCCCGGAATCCTGACCTATCAAGACGAAGGGGAAAGCGAGGTTTATGCAGCCGTCGATGAAGGGGTGCTGGTGAAGACCGGCCTGGACGTGCTCGTCTCGGTGCGCAACGCAATCGGCGGAACGGACCTCGGCCAGTTACATGCGGCGGTGGAGAAGGAGTTTCTGAACCTGGACGAACGGGAGCAGAGCGTGCGCTCGGTGATGGCGAAAATGGAGAGCGATTTCATCAGCCGCCTGGCGGAGTTTCACCGTGAGTAACGAATCGTTCAGCCGCGAGATTGCCGCGAAGGCGGCGCGCAAGTCCAAGGCGCACCGTAACTCCGCTCAGGGCGTCTGGTTTGGCTTGGGCATGATGGGGCTGGTCGGCTGGTCGGTAGTGGTTCCGACGCTGCTCGGCGCGGCGTTCGGTATCTGGCTGGACAAGCGCAATCCAGGACAGCTTTCCTGGACGCTGACGTTTCTGGTCATCGGCCTGCTCCTCGGCTGTTTGAATGCCTGGCATTGGGTGAGCAAGGAAGACAAGGAGATGCGAGACGAACAGGAGAACGGCGATGACTGAAGCTTTCGGTCTGGTGCTGGCTCTGCTGGGTGGCGTCCTGCTCGGGGCGACATTCTTCGGCGGTCTTTGGTGGACGGTTCGCAAGGGCGTCTCGTCCAAACAGCCGGCACTTCTGTTCTTAAGCAGCCTGTTGCTGCGCACGGGCATTGCACTGACGGGTTTCTATTTTATCGGGCGCGGTCATTGGGAGAGGCTGCTGGTGTGCCTCCTCGGATTTGTCATTGCACGCCTTTTCGCGACGCGTTTCATTCGAGCGGCGGAAAAGCCGGCTTATTCCGCACAGGTGGTCAGCCATGCACCTTAGTCCCGACCAGATCGTGTTTTGGCAACACGGGTTTTTCAAACTCAACGCCACCATTGTGTTCACGTGGGCGCTGATGCTTGTACTGGCCGGCTCTTCCAGGCTGATCACGCGCAACCTTTCAATCGGCCTCGAACGTTCCCGCTGGCAGAACTTGCTGGAAATCGTGGTCACTGGCATCCGGAAACAGATTGAGGAAGTTGGACTCAGTCAGCCGGAGAAATATCTCGGCTTTCTGGGCACGCTCTTCCTATTTGTCGCCCTAGCCAGCCTTTGCACTGTCATTCCCGGCTACCAGCCGCCGACTGCTTCGCTATCGACCACGGCGGCACTCGCGCTGTGCGTCTTCGTGGCGGTGCCGTTCTTCGGCATCGAGGAGCAAGGGCTGGGCAGCTACCTCAGGTCCTATGCAAAGCCGACGGTCATCATGCTGCCATTCAACATCATCAGCGAACTTTCACGCACGCTGGCCCTGGCCATCCGTTTGTTCGGCAACATGATGAGCGGCGCCATGATTGTCGGTATCCTACTGACGATCACGCCGTTCATCTTCCCGATCGTCATGACGGTGCTCGGTCTGCTCACCGGCATGGTGCAGGCCTACATTTTCAGCATCCTGGCCACGGTGTACATCGCGGCCGCCACGCGAGTCCGTAAGCCCAAACCAGCATGAACTATGACAAGAAAAGGAGAATACTGTGGATAGCATGACCATTATCGCGGTGGCATCGATTGTCATCGCCGGCATTACCACCGGTTTCGGGACCATGGGACCCGCGCTGGCGGAAGGGAGGGCGGTAGCGACCGCGCTAACTTCGCTAGCTCAGCAGCCGGATGCCTCCGCCACCATCACCCGGACCTTGTTCGTGGGCCTGGCGATGATCGAGTCCACCGCCATTTATTGCTTCGTGGTCTCCATGATTCTGATCTTCGCGAACCCGTTTTGGAACCACGTCATCGCGCAAGCCGCAAAGAAGTAAGCATATGTTAGCCGATTGGTTCACCATCGTCGCGCAGGCGCTCAACTTTCTGATCCTGGTGTGGCTGATGAAGCGCTTCCTTTACAAGCCCGTCCTCGACGCCATCGATGCGCGGGAGAAACGCATCGCAGCGGAACTGGCGAACGCCGACGCGAAGAAGGCCGAAGCGCAAAAGGAGCACGACGAGTTCCAGCACAAGAACGCGGAGTTCGACCAGCAGCGCGCCGCGCTGATGACCAAAGCGACAGACGAGGCGCAGGCCGAACGTCAGCGGCTCCTCGACGAAGCGCGCAAGGCTGCCGCGGATTTGAGTTCCAAGCGGCAGGAGGCGTTGCGCAACGAAGAGCAGACCTTACATGAGGCAATCCGCCGCCGGACGCAGCAGGAAGTATTTGCCATAACGCGCAAGGCGCTGACGGATCTGGCCACGGTGAGTCTGGAAGAACGCCTGGGCGAGGTGTTCACGCGCCGCTTGCGAGAGATGAATGGCAAGGCGAAAGAAGGCCTTGGCGAGGCACTTAGGACGGCCGCCGGTCCCGCGGTGGTGCGCAGCACGTTTGACTTGCCGGCGGAACAGCGCGCCGCCATACAAAATGCGCTCAACGAAACTTTCTCTGCCGAGATCCGCGTGCAATTTGAGACCGCGCCAGATTTGGTCAGCGGCATCGAACTCACTACGAATGGACAGAAGGTGGCCTGGAGCATCGCCGATTATCTGGCATTGCTGGAAAAGGGCGTCGACGAACTTCTGAAAGAAAGAGAGAAAACTAAAGCCAAGGCCAAGCCTGAACCGGAAGCCAAGCCCGCGCCCGAACCGGAAGCCAAGGCCGCGCCTGAACCCGAGGCCAAGGCCAAGCCCGAACCGGAAGTCAAGGCCGAGCCTGAACCCGAACCCAAACCCGAAGAACCCAAGCCCGTAACAAAGGGCTAATGACCATGGAACCCGAGAGCCTACAGAGCGATTTCGACAGTGCGTTTGCCGAAATAGGCCAAGTGCGGGAGGCATTCACGCCGGCCCTGACGCCGCGGGAGGTGGGCACCATCACCAGCGTCGCCACCGGAATCGCCAAGGTGTCGGGTCTCCCCGGCGTGGGCTTCGATGAATTGGTGATGTTTCCCGGCGATGTGCTAGGGATCGCGTTCAACGTGGATGCAGACGAGATTGGCGTCGTTCTGCTGGGCGACTACTCGCATCTGCACGCGGGAGATGAAGTGCGGCGCACCGGCCGGGTCATGGATGTGGCCGTGGGGGATGGGTTGCTTGGGCGCGTGATCGACCCGCTCGGCCGGCCGCTCGACGGCAAAGGGCCGGTGGCCTCCACGAAGCGCCTGCCCATCGAACGTCCAGCCCCGCCCATCATGGACCGCGCGCCCGTTACGGTGCCTCTCCAGACCGGCGTCATGGTCATTGACGCGCTCATTCCCGTTGGGCGCGGCCAGCGCGAGTTGATTCTCGGCGACCGGCAGACGGGCAAGACCGCTATTGCGACCGACGCCATCTTCAACCAGCGCGACCGGAATGTTTTGTGCGTCTATTGTGCCATCGGTCAGCGCGCGTCCGCGGTTGCGAAGACCGTGGCGAACCTGCGCGAAAAGGGCGCGCTGGCTTACACCGTCGTCGTCGTGAGCGAGGGCAACGATCCGCCGGGCCTCGCTTACATCGCGCCTTACGCCGCCACCAGCATCGCGGAGTTTTTCATGGAAGCGGGCCGGGATGTGCTGATCGTCTACGACGACCTCGTTCAGCACGCGCGCTCCTACCGCGAACTTTCTCTGCTGTTGCGCCGTCCGCCTGGCCGGGAGGCGTTTCCCGGCGATATCTTCTATATCCACTCGCGGCTGCTCGAACGTGCGACGCACTTGCGCAAGGAACTGGGCGGCGGATCGCTCACCGCGCTGCCCATCATCGAAACCGAAGCGCAGGACATTTCCGCCTATATTCCGACCAACTTGATTTCCATCACGGATGGGCAGATCTACCTTTCACCATCGCTTTTCGAATTGGGCGTACTGCCCGCGGTGGATGTGGGAAAATCCGTGTCGCGCGTGGGCGGCCAGGCGCAACTCGCGGCCTACCGTGCGGTAGCCGGTGACCTCAAGCTATCCTACGCGCAGTTCGAGGAGCTTGAAACCTTTTCCCGATTCGGCGCGCGCCTGGATGCGGACACCCGCAAGACCATCGAACACGGACGCCGAATCCGCGCGTGCCTCAAACAGCCGGAGTTCTCCCCGGTCTCGGTGCCCGCGCAAATCGCGGTGCTGCTGGCATTGACCGCCGGACTCTTCGACCTTGTGCCGCTGGACCAGATGACGGACGCCGAGCACGCCCTCTGCGAGGCGGCGGCGGATATCCCGGCGGACGTGCGCGGGCGGTTGGATACCGCCGGCAAACTGAGCGACGAAGATCGCAAAGCGATTGTCGACATCGCGACCAAAGCCCTTGCCCGCTTCGAGCCCAAGCCGAAGCCTGAACTCGAGAAGAAGCCATGAGCGACACCACCGCGAGCATGCGCCGAAAGATCGCCGGAGCCGGCGATCTCGAATCCGTCGTCCGCACGATGAAGGCCGTGGCGGCATCGAGCATCGGGCAATACGAGAATTCGGTGAGCGCGTTGGCCGATTACTATCGCGCCGTGGAACTGGGTTTGGGCGCATGCTTCCGCGAAAGAGGGCCGGCGCCCTTGGTTCCGGAACGGAAAGGGCAGACCGATGCGGGTGCGATCGGCGCCGTCGTCTTCGGTTCCGACCAGGGACTGGTGGGCCAGTTTAACGAGGTGGTGTCCGACTATGCGGTCAAGACGCTGGCGGCTCTTTCGGGCAAAGCCGAGGTTTGGGCCGTCGGTGAGCGCGTTCATGAGCGCCTGGCGGACGCCGGCCTCGCGCCCATCGGACTCTTCCCGGTGCCGAATTCCGTCAAGGCCATCACCCAGCTCGTCGGGCAGATTCAAATCGAAAGCGAACAGCATCGGGCCAAAGGCGAGTATGTGCGTCTGTACGTGTTCCACAACCGCCCGCAGTCCGCGGCGCTCTACGAGCCGGTCAGCCAGCGCTTGTTGCCGCTCGACGCGCAATGGGAACAAGGTCTGGCCAAGGTCCCCTGGCCGGCCAAGAGCTTGCCCGAGATCATGTGCAGCGGCACGGCGACTCTCGGCGCACTGATCCGCGAATATCTTTTTATCTCGCTGTTTCGGGCGTGCGCCGAATCCCTCGCGAGCGAGAACGCGAGCCGCCTGGCCGCTATGCAACGCGCCGAAAAAAACATCGACGAATTGCTGGAGGACCTCAACCGGACATTCCATCGTTTGCGTCAGAGTGGCATCGATGAGGAACTGTTCGACGTCATCTCCGGTTTCGAAGCGCTGACAACGAAAGGATGAAAATGACAATCGATTCAAAGGATTTCCGTGTGCGGCCGGGTGAGAAAGTAAAACTCAACCAGTGGCCGACGAGGGTGAAGCCCTTTTGCAAGTCCAAGAAGGAGTATCAACAACTGTTGGAGGAACACGTTGCGGAGTTAAGCTCGCTGCAACGCCTGCACTACGCCTCCAATCGCTATGCCCTGCTGTTGATCTTCCAAGGGATGGACGCCGCCGGCAAGGACGGCGCCATACGGCACGTCATGTCTGGGATCAATCCGGAAGGCTGCCAGGTATCCAGTTTCAAGCAGCCGAGCGTTGAGGAACTGCAACACGATTTCCTCTGGCGCACGACATTCCGGCTTCCCGAACGCGGGCAGATCGGCATATTCAATCGTTCCTATTACGAGGAGGTACTGGTGGTTCGGGTGCATCCGGAGATTCTCCGCAGCCAGGGACTTTCCGAAGAGTTGCGCGACGAGAAATCCATCTGGAAGGAGCGCTACCAGTCCATCACCGACCTGGAAAGACATCTTTACCGGAACGGCACGCGGACCGTCAAAGTATTCCTCCATCTCTCGCGGGAAGAACAGCGCAAGCGATTCCTGGAGCGTATCGACCAGCCGGAAAAGAACTGGAAATTCAGCCTCGCCGACATTCACGAGAGGAAATATTGGAAGGATTACACGGCGGCTTATGAGGCTTGCCTGNNCGATCGTTTCCCAAATCGTCCTGGATACCCTAAAAGAATTGAAGATGGCATATCCCAAGACCACCGCGAAACGCAAGGAAGAATTGGAATCTATCCGTAAGCTGCTAGAGAAGTAGAATGGTCGCTCAATGACTACATCAGGCCTCACCAGCGATGAAGCACGCAGCCGGCTCGCAAAGTTCGGCCCAAACGCCGTGCCCGATACGTCTTCCGATCCGCTGCGCCGCGCGCTGACCAAGTTCTGGGCGCCGGTTCCATGGATGCTTGAAGCGGCGATCGTGCTCGAGGTTGTTCTCGGCAAATACGTCGAGGCTGCCATCATCGCCGTTCTGCTGGCCTTCAACGCGGCCCTCGGTTTTTTGCAGGAAGGGCGCGCTCAGGCGACCCTTGCCGCGCTGAAGTCGCGGCTCGCGTTGAACGCATCTGTCCGCCGCGACAATGCGTGGGCGACCGTGCCCGCCGCCGAACTCGTGCCTGGCGATGTGGTGAAACTGTCGCTCGGCGCCGTGGTCGCCGCCGACGTGCGCCTGACTGAGGGATCGGTGCTGCTCGACCAGTCCATGCTCACCGGCGAATCCGTCCCGATCGAAGCCGGCGCCGGGTTTGAAACTTATGCGGGAGCGCTGGTGCGGCGCGGCGAAGCGGTTGCGGAGGTTACCGCGACCGGAGCGCGCACCAAGTTTGGACGCACCGCGGAGCTGGTCCGCACCGCGCACGTGGAGAGTACCCAGCAGAAGGCCGTTCTGCGTGTGGTGCGCAATCTTGCCCTGTTCAACGGCGTCCTCATCGTCATGTTGGTCGGCTATGCCCACGTTCTCAAGATGCCGATTGGCGAGATCGTCCCCCTGGTGCTCACGGCGGTTCTGGCGTCGATCCCGGTCGCGCTGCCGGCCACTTTTACGCTTGCGGCGGCGCTCGGCGCGCGGGCTCTGGCAAAACTGGGCGTCCTCCCGACGCGGCTCTCCGCCGTGGATGAAGCGGCCAGTATCGACGTGCTGTGCGCGGATAAGACCGGCACACTGACGCAAAACGAACTGACGGTCACCGCAGTCCACGCCATGTCCGGCTTCGATGAGCCGCACGTGCTGGGGCTGGCTGCCCTGGCGAGCTCGGACGGAGGGCAAGATCCCGTAGACACGGCCATCCGTGCCGCAGCCGCGAAGAAGGTGGCCTCCGATCTGCCGAAATTGATCAAGTTCACTGCGTTCGATCCGGGGACCAAGATGTCGGAGGCGACTGCGGCCGATCCGGGCGGCACTGCGCTGCGCGTGGTCAAGGGGGCCTTCGCCGCGGTTGGCGGCCTCACGCCGGCAGATCCCGATGCACAGAAGACCGCGGGCGAACTGGAGGCACAGGGCTACCGGGTGCTGGCCGTCGCGGTGGGTCCGCCGGACGCCTTGAAACTCGCGGGAATCGTCGCTCTCAGCGATCCGCCGCGAACGGATTCTGCCGCGTTGATTACGGAGCTGCACACGTTGGGTGTGCGCACCGTAATGATAACGGGCGACGCCCCGGCGACGGCCGCGATCGTGGCGCATGCCGTAGGCCTGGACGGCAAAGTCTGCCCACCCGGACCGATCCCCGACAGTGTCCACCCCGAGGATTTCGCCGTCTTCGCCGGCGTCCTCCCCGAGGGGAAGTACAACCTCGTCAAGGCATTCCAAAAAGGCGGCCACACCGTCGGCATGTGCGGCGACGGCGCCAACGACGCGCCCGCGCTGCGCCAGGCGCAGATGGGAATCGCGGTGTCGACGGCGACCGATGTGGCCAAGTCGGCGGCCGGCATTGTCTTGACTAAGCCAGGACTCGGCGGCATCGTCGCTTCGGTAAAAGAAGGCCGCGTGACGTTCCAGCGCATCTTCACTTACGCGCTCAACTCGGTTACCAAGAAGACCGTGCAGGTGCTCTTCCTGGCGGCCGGTCTGGTGATGACCGGGCACGCCATCCTGACTCCGATGTTGATGGTTATTATCATGCTCGCCGGCGACCTGCTGGGCATGTCGTTGGCGACGGACAACGTGCGGCCGTCCCCGATGCCCAATGCCTGGCGGATCGGCCAATTGACGATTGCGGGTGTCTTCATGGGAACCTGCGAGCTGGTCTTTTGTACCGCCATTCTGGCCATCGGCAAATTCCGTTTGGGTCTTGGAATCGAAACGCTAAGAACAGTGGCCTTCGTGGCCATAGTGTTCGGCAATCAGGCAACCACCTACACCAATCGGGAACGCCGGCACATGGGCTCCGCTCGTCCCAGCCGGTGGCTCATCGGGTCGTCCGTAATCGATGTGCTGATCGCCTCGACGCTGGCGATTTGCGGAGTTGCCATGAGCCCCCTGCCTGTATTCGCCGTCGGAGAAATACTCCTGGCGGCAGCGGTCTTTGCCTTCCTCGCGGATTTTGTCAAAGTCCCCGTGTTCAAGCAGCTCGGGATTGGGTAGTGGGTCAATTTGCGTAGCATCGCCTTGGAGGGCGGCCAATCTTGGCCTGGGGTCCCCTCTGGGGACGCCTTTTTAGGCGGCGAGAGCCGGCTGAAAGCCAGCTGCGGGCAAAATTGCCCGCCCTCCAATTGAGATTGCATAACTATTGGCATGCCGCGTGCAACAATACGTGCATGACTAAGCAAGAGGCAAGTACAGGTTCAGCCGGCCAGTCCGGGGATAACCAGGGATTGTCAGGCGTCGCGGAGGCGGGATCGGAGAGCGTCGAAGAGCTGCTTGAGGAAGGGCAGTCCTTCGAAGCCGAAGCGATCGGCGGCGTGCAAGATGCCCCCGACCCCGACGTGGCTGAAGTTCACACCAAACAAGTCCCAGAGGACGACGTGCCTGGCGAATACCTGGACCAGGATTAGGCCCAATGCCGTTCACTTAGTGATGTTTCGGTGGGGCAGGCGATCGTTTTATGTCGCCTGCCAACGCGCCCCGCAGGCGGCGGACCAAGGTGAACAGTGTTGGGATTAGGCCTCCACGAGGCTGGCGGCGACGGCTGCCGCCTCCGGCTTGGGGCCAACGAGTTCCTGCACATGCTCCACGGCCTGCGCCAGGCTGGTGGACAGGCGGTCGGGCTGCGTTCGCTCGAAACGGGTCATGGCTTTCTGCGTATCGCCGCTGAATCCCCAAACGCAAACCACTACTTTGAGTTTTGGGAACCGTTCCCGGATCTGCTTGCACATGGCCCGTGCCGGCGCGAACGCATAAGGCGGCAACGCCGAGATGCAGACTACGTCGCCCCGTCCGGCTTCAATCATCGCGAGCACCTCATTGAGAGAAGACGCGACCACGGGAAAGGACAAAGTCGCGAATCCCTTTTGCTCCAGGATCTGAGACAGCATGGCGGCCGTGACTTCATCGGCCCGATCATGGGCCGGCAGACAGACAATCCTGGCATTAGGATGCTCCGCGGCGTCCGGTATCGGCGCGGAGTCTTGGCCGGATGCGCTGTCCGCCACTTGATACTCGGAGAACTCGGCGATCATTTCGTTGATGCTGAGAAACAGGAACTCTTCCCTGACTGCGTCGATTGCACCTTTGTGCCGGTCCTGTTCGGCCATGGTCAAAGCCGGGATGAGCACCGTGTCGTACAACTCCACCAACGGCCTTCCCTTAAGAAACTGCTCCACCACGGTATGCGCTTCCAGTTGATCCATGGCGAGCAGCCGCTGATAGATCTGGGCCTCGGCCGCGAGCACCGGTTCATCCCCCAGCAGGATGTGCAGAAACGAGAGTTGCGGGACGTAGCGGCCCAGAACCACAACGCAGACCGTCAGAGGCGTAGACAGGATCAACCCCGCGGGTCCCCACAGAACGGCCCAGAAGACGGCGGCCACAAGCAGCGCCAGGGATGAGATTCCCACGTGCGCGCCGTAAAGCCAGGGTTCGACGAAGTTGCCGACGATCAGTTCCAGGACCGCAAAGACCAGGAACACAAGCAGCGGCCTGAGCCATCCATCGAATTCGGCCAAAGAGAGCGTGATCGGCAGCGTCGCGGCAGCCAGCGTTCCCACGTACGGCACAATCCGCAGGATGCCGGCGACCGCTCCCCATAGCGCTGCGTAGGGCACGCCGATCAAGTAAAGGCCAAAACCAAACAGAGTTCCAAAACCTGCGTTGACCAGGAACTGCATCAGCAGGTATCGGCTGACCCGGCCTGACGTGTCGTCAAGCGCTTGCGTCATCATGTTCAACTGGCCGAGCCCGGCCAGCCGCAGAAGACGGTTCCTCAAGTCCTCTCTCTTCAGCAGCATGAAGACCGTGAAGATGACCACCATTCCCATCCGTCCCAGAGGCGCAAGGATGGGCGTGCCCAAATCGCGAAGCTGCACCCATCCGCTGGTTGGGGCTTGGACCATCCGGACGGGCACGGGAGACATGGGCGCAAGCGGCGCATTCGGCTGCTTACGATTCTGAGCCCGCGGAGGCAAGACCGGGGATTCCGGGCCCGGGCCCGTGAGGTCCCGCACGACCTCCTGCACGCTTTGGGCGGCTTTGCCTAGCTGCCCCGTTGCGGGGATGTGAATCGCTGCTATCTTGGCGTGAATGTTCTGGCGGTATAGAGGGAGCTCATTGGCGACGTCCACGAACTGGGTCGCGATGATCCAGCCGATACCGCCAAGCACCGCGATCGAAAGCAGGATGGTGGTGAGAACGGACAATACACGGCCGGCGCGCAGCCTCTGGAGAAACGCCACCACCGGAGTCAATACAAACGTCAGGATGAGAGCGAATGCGAAGGGAATTAAAATCTCGCGCGCAAAGTACAGCGCTGCGATGGTTCCAAACACGACAATGGCGCCCGCATCGCCCCGGAGTCCAGGCCGCGCAGCGAGCCCTGCCGGAGGCAGGTCGGTTTTTGCGGGTGTTTGTCTTCGCAGATGCAACCTGAAACAACAGCACGCGGGTCGCCACTGGGCCTCTCTGGCGCGGCTGGGTTGGAGCGAATCGGAAACCTTGGGGCAGCCGCAAGTTCCGCACTTTCCAGGTGCAACTTTTGCCCTGCTTCGCGGGCGCCTTCCCGCTGGGATCGCGCCGCAGATCATTCGGCGGGCATGATCGTCTTTGTATTCAAATCGTTGCGTTCACTACAGCCGTTGCCGGCGGTTTGGCGCAACGATTGCTCTGTTGGCCGCCAGGAGATAAACTATGCCCCGTTTCTTGAATGCGGCTTTGTTGGGCGCCGCCCTTATAGTGCCAATCGCAATGGCTCCAACAACGTTGCGAGCCGACGATCAAAAAGCCGAAGCCCATCAAAAGGCCGCTCGCACCTACCACGACAAGAACCACAACGACGATCATCAATGGAACAGTCATGAGGATCAGGCGTACCGTGTGTACGTGAAGGACAACCATCGCAAGTATCGCGATTTTTCCAAGGTCAACGAAAACGATCAGCAAGCTTACTGGGACTGGCGTCACGAGCATTCAGACGCCCTGCTCAAAATCGATATAAAATAGCCTCGATCCCGTTCGTTCCGGGCCGGCGGGACCCGCCTACGCGGGCTCGCCGGCAAGACACGCCCGATTCGTAACTCCAGCGCGCGATGCGCGTACGTCCCAGACCCAGCGGGCGGTGATCCATTCGCGTTCCCATACCTCCCAGTGCCCATCCCAAAGGAACTCGGCCGGCATTTCGGACTCGGTGCGAGTGTCGCGGCAGGGGGCCGATGGACGTCTGGACAGATCTTCGCCCGTCACTGTGCCTGCATTTGTGAGCATCATTTCCGCCCGGAACCAGTCTTCTTGATCCGATCCAATGGGACCGCCCCTCTCTAACCACAATTGATACGCAAGCGTGGCGATGTCGGTTGGCATGCTTCACCTCCTTCCAAAGAGATCCCAGAGCTTAATAAGACCTTGGGCTCTGATAGAATTATGTGGCGATTCTCGACCTGCGTCAAGGGGAAGAAAGCGGACTTAAGAGCTGAATGTACAGTTGAGTACCGCTGCGGCGCAGGCCCCCGCTATTCCATCGCGGCCAGCACCTGGTCGAGCGGAATTGTCGCGAAAGTTGTGGCATAGTCGGATATCCCATAGGGAATAATCAGTTGCCCGGCATGTACCAGGCTGCCGCACGAGTAAACGACATTGGGCACGTAGCCGTCGCGCTCGTTGGCATTGGGCTTGATCAGCGGCTCGGGCAGGCGGCCGATTACCTTGGTTGGGTCGTCGCGATCGAGCAGAAAAGCCCCGATGCAATACTTGCGCATGGGACCCACGCCGTGGCTGATCACCAGCCAGCCGGCATCGGTTTCGATCGGCGAGCCGCAATTCCCTAACTGGATAAACTCCCAGGAGAACTTAGGCTCCAGAATGAGCTGCATGGTATGCCAGAAATGAAGATGATCGGAGAACATCACGTAGATATTCTCCGCGTCCTGCCGGCCCAGCATCGCATAGCGGCCCTTGATTTTGCGGGGGAACAGCGCCATGCCTTTGTTCTCGACGGCCGGGCCGTTCAGCGTGATGAATTTGAAACGAAGGAAATCGCGCGTCTCGAGAAACTGCGGCAGGATCATCTTGCCGTCGTAAGCGGTGTAGGTCGCATAATAGATTTGCGTGCCGTCTTCGTTGTGGAACAGGACAAAGCGAGCGTCCTCGATCCCGTTGCTCTGCGAAGGCGTGACGGGGAATAAAACCCGTTCGGACAAGCGCGACTCCGCCGTAAACTGTACTTCGTAATTGGATCTGGCGAGCATCAGCGTTTCTCTCGCTATGCCTTTTGTCGTTTCCCGCTCATGCTCCGGGAGTTGTTTGGCGGCGCGGCCGATACTGGCGCGCAACTCCTCCATGGTGAATGGGTCCGGCAAGCCGCCGAGCACGTCGCGGTTGAAATCGCCCATGAGACGGAGTTCCTGCAGTTTCCGCTCGAACAGGGGTTTGTCAAACGTCGAATTGGGCACCTGCGTCGGCTCGAGGCTGTAGCGGGAAGGCACGTCCATGGTGACGCTCGCGTGGGCATCCAATATCCCGCTGCGAAAGGCGATCGAGGAGACGTGCCCTTCGGCCGTGGCGCGCAAGCTCAGAACGAAACGCAACGATCCGGGCGGCACGTCCGACTGATCCGGGTGCGGCACCATCGAGGGATTGAACAACGCCGCGGATTCGAGCGAATACTCGTGGCTAAAATACCCGCCCAGCAGCAGCTTTCGTTCTTCCGACAGTTTTTGGCCATCCAGCAGATAGGGACTGACGGCGTCAAATCTCCCGCGCAGGAATTCGTCGATGTTCAGTTGGCGGTCGCTGAATTCTGCCCGCACCCCTTCCAAAAGGGTATGGACTTCGTTCTCGGGCAGAGCCATCACCCGGGCGGAAATCTTAATGGAGCGCTGGTCGCTCATGAGCCGGAAAGGCCGGGCCAGCACGTGCGTGCGGTCGGGGTCCAGAGTGACGGTGCTGCGCGTTACGTCGACTTGCCTCATCGGGCGGCCGAGGCTGCCATAGCGGCTCGTGGAACGCTAGCCGCGGCATTTTGTGTCAGCCGCATTTCCGCCAGCGACAGGAGAAACGCCAGGGTGGATTCCGCACCCTGATTTTGGTTGCCCCGGTCCGGGTGCAGCCCATCGCGGCAGCCGCCATTCTGGCGGGCGTAGAGTTCCAGCCCGAGATCGTTCGAGCCGAGGAACCAGTCGAAGGCGCGCTGCGCCTGCCGATGCCACCACGGGTCGGCTGTGGCGCGGTAGGCTTCCAGGCAGGCCGAGACGGTGGTCTGCGCCTCGATGGGCTGTTGGTCGAATTTCGCCCGCGCGCCGTTGCGCTTATAGAATCCGTTGCTGCCAATGGGCCGCAGTTGACCATACTGTGAGGTCTGTACGCCCACCAGCCAGCGCAGCGCCAGGATGCCTCGTTCGTACACGTTCTTCTGCCGCATGGCGCGTCCGCTGACAATCAGGGCGTGAGCCAGCTTGGCGTTGTCATAAGTC
>PMVV01000201.1 GCA_003166475.1 Bryobacterales bacterium
GGCGGGTGGCGGGTTTAGGCTAGGCCAGGGTCTCGTCCAACCAGTTATAGATGCAATAGTCGCGGTAGCCTGGAGCGGCGACCTCGCAGTGCTGGTCCGCGCCCTGGTCGCGCGTGAAGTGGACTATCTGCTTGGGACACTGGAGCGCGTCGTAGAGTTTGCGCGCCTGACCTGGAAAGAACTGCTCACTCTCGGGGTCCGCGATCAACATGGGGCAGCGGATGCGGGCGGCCACCTCTGTGAGATTGTAATCGCGCACGGCGTGAAAGGCGTCATAGTAAGAGGTCATGCCAAAAGGTCGCATGCGAAAGCGCAGCATCGCTTTGGCCCGCGGATTGGATGCCGTGCCCATCCGGATCATCTGATCGAAGTCGGCCTTCTTCCCGGCGTCCAGCATGTCGCGCACGAACTTGGGCAGGTTGCGCAGCCAGGGATCGGACACGTCCCAGACGCCGGGATCCGCCACTCCCGCCGCGATGCGGTGCTCGAATGCCAGGGCGCGCGGCACCCAGTAGCCGCCCTGGCTGACGCCCACCAAGGCGATGCGCTGGGGATCGACCTCGCGATGGCGCAGCATGGCGTCCACCACCGGGGTGATGACCTTCTCCCAATCCGGGCGGAAGTACAGCTGGCGAACCCACAGCGAATCGCCCTGCCCCGGGCCGTTGAGGATGAGGCAATTGTAGCCGCGCGCCAGTGCGCCTGCGCCGCCCAAGACGTACATGCTCTTTTCCAGGCCATCCGCGCCGGTGTTGAGGATCACCAGCGGCCGGCGACGGCGCGATGTATCGGCCCGCAGGAACCATGCGGTTAGGGCGCTGCCTTCGTAGGGTATCTCCAATCGTTCAACCGGCGGATCGAACAAGGCTGCAGCCGCGGACCAACAGGCGTTGTATTCCTGCCAGCAGGCGAGCATCCGGTCGGGGTCTTTGGTGCCATCGAGGAAGCGCAGCGCGGCGCTGAAGTAGCTGGCGGCCCACAGGTGGGCTTCGCGAGCGCTCACGTTGTGGCGCTTGGCGGCGGCTTGTTCGGCCTGGGTCCGCGCTTCCACGCCGGCATCATGATAGGCCTGGTACGCGGACTCGAAATCACCGGTCTTGATGCGCGACACGATGGCCAGCAGTTTGCCGGGGTCGCCTCCGCGGTAGTACGACCCGCCCAGGGCGATCAGGGCGGTGAAGCCGAAGTCCGGATCGGTGAACGGCGATGCGGGTTTGGCGCGTTCTTCGGCGGCGGTGGGAGGGGGCGGAGTTTGCGCGGCAGCGGCGGTCGCGGAAGCTCCGATGGTCAGGAAGGAGCGGCGGTCGATCATTTGAGACCTTATTTTGATTGTATACGCAGGCCGGGGGGAAGGCGGCCTGAGAGGCCGCCGCAGGCCGGGGGCCTGCCCCACTAAGACATCAACTAAGCAGGCTTGTTTGTAAGTTAGTAAGTTGCGTAGTTAGTTGGGCGCCGCGCGCCTCCAGGCAGCAGTCGCCTTCCGGAATGGGGCTGCCGTGCGGACACGTCCGAGGATGGCCGAGAAAGGTGCAGATACGGTCGGTGACTTCGGGACTCAGAATGTGCTCGAAGGTGCAGGCGTTCTTTTCAATGGAGCCTTCGTCGCGGATGGCCAGCACATCCATGAACAGGCGCTCCGCCAGGCGGTGACGGCGGATGACGCTGCGGGCGCGCGCCTCGCCGCGCGGCGTGAAGGCGACCTCGCCCGCGCGCAACTCCACCAAGCCGATGCGCGCCATCATGGCGACCACTTTGCGTTGCTGCGCGGCGGTGAAGTGTTCGGGTTCCACGTGGAAGGTGCGCTCGCGGTCCGCCCATAACTGTTCCAGCACTTCGTCGAAGTCCTGGTTGACCTCCATGCTGAAGTGAGTGGTCTCGACGATGCGTCCGTGTTCCAGGTCGAGGCGGATGTCGGCGCAGCGGCCCACTTGTTCGTCGTGAGTCACCATCAGGATGGTGCTGCCCTGCTGGTGCAAGTCGGCGAGCAGATCGAGGACGATGTGCTCGTTGGTGGCGTCCAGGTTGCCGGTGGGTTCGTCGGCCAGGATGATCTTGGGATCGTTGACCAGCGCGCGCGCGATGGCTACGCGCTGCTGCTCGCCGCCGGAAAGCTGGGAGGGCAGATGGCGCGCGCGATCGGTAAGGCCGACGCGATCGAGCGCGCGGCGGGCTTCGCCTTCGTCGGTCATGCTGTGGAAGTATTGCGCCAGCATCACGTTTTCGAGCGCGGTCAGGTGCGGGATCAGATGGAATTGCTGGAAGACGAAGCCCACGGTCTCGGCGCGAAAGCGGGCCAGTTCGGCGCGGGTCAAAGTGGAGGTGTCCACCGAATCGATACGCACCACGCCTTCGGTGGCCTGATCCAGGCAGCCCAGGATATTCAGCAGGGTGGTCTTGCCCGATCCCGAGGGGCCCATGATCGCGATCCACTGGCCGGCCTCGGCGGTTAAGCTGACGCGATCGAGCGCCTTCACCGGCGCGGACCAGCCGCCATCGTATGCCTTGGTGACGTTCTCCAGTTCGACGAATGCCATGCTTCTATTCTCCGCGCAGAATTACGGCCGGCCGGATGCGCCAGATGCGCGCCGCCGCGGCCAGTGTGGCGACCGCCGCCATCGCCAGCGTGACTCCGGTTACGGGCAGAAACACGCCATAGTTTACACCCACGCCCGCGGCGGCGGATTCGGGGAAGATCTGGCGGCCGATCCACCAGGCTACCAGCAATCCCGCGACGTAGCCCGCCACGCTCGAAGCGATGCCCAAAATCAACGACTCGGAAAGGAACAGCGCGGCGATCTTCTTCTCGGCCGCGCCGATGGCTTTCAAGATTCCGATTTCCTTACTGCGTTCGAGGACCAGCGCGCTGAAATTGCTGCTGACGCAAAGCGTGGTGATGGCCAGGATCAGGACCGTCAGCAGGAACAGAGTCGAGCGGATCTTGAGCACCACATTGGCTTCGGTTTCGGCCACGGCGTGGAGCAGGCGCACGTCTGCCTCGGGAAGTTGGCTGGCCAGGGCGGCCTGGATGGCCGTCAGCCGCTCGCCATCGGCGCGCACTTGCACGAGGCTGGCCACATCTTGCAAGCCGGCCAATTGTGCCGCGATATCAAACGGCACGATCACCTGCGAATCCTCCGCGCCGCCGCTCGACACGATGCCGCGGATGACGCAGGGCGCGCCTTCCAGTTCCAGTTTCTGTGCGAGCTTGAGGCGGAAGTGCGCGGCCACATTGTTGCCCACCAGACATTCGCCGAGAGCGGGAGCGCGCGCGCCATCGACACGCCAGTAGTTGGTGAGCGGACCGGCGCGGCGGAAATCGGTGCCGGCTACGACCACGGGTTCGCTCTCGACGCGGCCCACGGTGTAGATGAAGGGCGCAGCCACCGCGCCTTGCTTTTCGGCCAGGGCGACAGCGGCCAGCGGGACAGTCTGTGCGCCGCCGGAAGGGGCGATGACAATGTTCGCGCCGAAGCCGCGGAACTGGACGCGCATTTTGCGCTCGATATCGGAGTAGACGGAGAACAGCGCGGTGGCCAGGGTGGCGGAGACGGCGAGGGCGGCGAAGGCCAGGGCGAGGCGGCGCTTACGGAATTGGACGGCGCGGAGCACGAATTTCCAGAACATCAGATGGCTCCTGCCCCGCTTCGCCGGGTTGGCGGGGCTAAAGCCCCGCGCGGGCTCAAGCCCGCCCTCCAAATGAACATCATTCGCCCCCTCGCAGGGTGACGGCCGGCTCCAGCAGCAGCGCGCGCCGCAAGGGCTGCGCCGCGCCGGCGATGGAGGCAAGCACCGCCGCTCCCACCACTACCGGGCCGAGCATGGCGGGCGTCTCGAGCGAAGTCTGAAATACCGCGCGGCCCACCCATCCCGCCATCAACAGTCCCACCCACGATCCGATCAGCCCGCCGGCCGCGCCTTCCAACGCCACCTCGGTCGAGAACAGCGCCGCCACCAGTCCATTGCCCGCGCCGGTGGCCTGCATGATGGCGATCTCGCCGCGGCGCTCAAGCACCGTGGTGGCCATCACGCTCCAGACCGTGAGACCGGCCGAGGCCAGCGCCGCCAGCGTGATCAGCAGCATCAGGCCGCGGATCTTGCCCAGCACCTTGCCTTCGTTGTCGGCCACGCGCCAGATGGGCCGGGCGACCGCCATGGGCAACACTTCCTCGATCTGGTGCGCGATGGAGCTGATGTACGGCGTGCAATACCAGCGGTCGTATTCCTTGGGCGTCATCTTGGTGGGATCTTTGCGCGCGAATTCGTCCTCTGGCTTGGTGAGCGCTCCAACCTGCACGGCATCCACCTGTCCGGGGCGGTTGACCAGGCGCTGCAAAACTTCCATCCGCACGAAGATGCGGTCCTCTTCCTCGCCGCCCGTGGAGACGATGCCCGACACGGTGAAGGGCTGGCCGAAAAGCTGCACGGTATCGCCCGGTTTCGCGCCGATGCGCCGCGCCACCGCGCCGCCAAGCATGGCTTCAAGCGGGGCTTCGAGCGCGGGGTCGTGGCGGTCGCGATCGTCGATCCAGCGGCCGTCCACTTTCCATTCGCCGTTCACGGTGCGGAGACCGGCTTCGAGCATGGAGCCGTCCGCGCCACGAAATCTGCGCCGGAACCAGACGCCTTCCACCGGCACGTTGCGGCCGTCCAGAGAGGCCGAGGCTTTAAGCGACGGCGCGAAGCCCGTGATATTCAGTTGCCAGAACGTGGACTTGATTTTCTTTACCTGATCTTCGGGAATGAAGTCCTGCGCGGAAACGGGGCGATAGCTGATGCCGCCGATCTCGACCGGCAGCGACCGCGCTTTGGGGGTCACCATCAGGTTGGCGCCCAGGCTGCGCAACTCGCGATTCACGCGATCGCCAATGTCGAGCATGACACCGAGCATGGCGGTGGCCACCGCCGTGCCCATGGCCACGGCCGCCACGGTCATGGTCTTGCGGCGCGGCGACCGGCGGATGGATTGGCTGACAAAGCGGAGGAACATGCGGCTAAGTGGGATTGCGGAAGAGTTTCTCGCCGGGAATGAGTTTGTCGCCGGGGATCACAAGTTGGTCGCCTTGCACCTCGGAGGCGATGGGTATGGGATTGCATCCGCCGTGTACGCCGATGCTGGGAATGAAGATGGCGGATGCGCAATTCTTGCAGATCACGTTCGGCCCCTTCTGATAGTAGCCCTGGTTGCCGCAAATCTCACAGGCATCGAACGCGGCTACCAGCGATTGGTCGGGGCGGCGGATGACGATGAAGCGCACGTGGACGCCGGCCTGTTCGATCGAGAAGCGGTGCAGGTTGCCGTCGTTCACCGAGGCCACGGGAATGCGGACCGCGCCGCCTGCGACGGAAACCGGGATGGCGGCGGACAGCTCCGTGGTGGATTTGGCGTAGATGAATTCGGCGGTGATGCTCAGGATGAAAAGACCGGTGGCCAGGCAGGATGCGATCATCCAGGTGCGCTCGCGGCGCACGGTCCAGCGGGCTTTGCGCAGGGCCGCGCCTTGGAGGCCGTCGAGCGCGGGCGTGCGGCGTTTGCGATATTCCATCAGCAGCATGGCGCCGGCCAGCGCCAGGATGGCCACGAAGAAGAAGACTTCATTGCTGACGATGGGGCCGATTAGAGCCATTTCCTGGCGGCTGCTGGGGAGCACCTGGCTTTCGGATAGTTCATGCAGGCCGGTGATAGCGAGTTGCACCACGATGACCATGAGGATGACGGTGGTCATGCGGAAGAAGCTGCGCAGATCGATGCGGATGGTGCCCCGCACGAAGCTGACGCCGAACAGGACGGCAAGGCCTAATCCGAGCACAACCCCTGCAATATCCAGGACTCCGGAGGTATCGATCTTGACCGCCCAGAGCATCAGGACGGTCTCGACACCCTCGCGAAAGACCATCAGGAAGACGAAGAGGAAGATGCCCCAGCGGCTGGCCGCGCCGCTTCGTTGTTGCAACTGAGTTTCAATTTCGCCCTTCAGGCCGCGTGCGTGGCGGTTCATCCAGAGCACCATGGAGAGCACGAATACGGCGCTGACGAGCAGGGTCCAGCCCTCGTAAGCGTCCTCGCCGAGGCCCAGGCGGGAGAGCAGCCAGGCGAACGCAAAGCTTGCAATAACAGCACTTCCGAAGGCCCGGTGCACGGCGGGCAG
>PMVV01000458.1 GCA_003166475.1 Bryobacterales bacterium
GAGTCACAGACCAGAAGTCAGAATACAGAAGGCAAGTCTCCACCATCTTGGACAAGGAGATGCCGTTCTGTTTCGCGCAGGCTGAGACTGGCGCATCAGTCCGAGCGCAACGCCTGCATGACGTCGACCCGCGCGGCGCGCAACGCCGGCAGCAGGGACGCAACCATGGCAGCGGACAGCAGCACGGCCGCCGATCCAATCACCACCACTGCGCCCGGTAGCCGCACAGCCTCAACGTAGCTGCCCGCGATCTTCGCCAGCGCAAATCCGCACGCGGCGCCCGCCACGACACCCGCCGCGGCGATCACGGCGCCTTCGGCGATCACACCCGCGACCAGATGCCGCGGCTCGGCCCCGACGGCCAGCCGGATGCCGAATTCGCGCGTTCGCTGGCTCACCGAGAAGGCCAGCACGCCCGCCACGCCGACCACCGCGATGGCCAGCGCCACCGCCGCGAAGCCGCCGAACACCAGGGTGTTCAGCCGGTCGGGCGTGAGCACTTCGGTGCGGATGTCTTCGAGAGTGGCGGCGCGCTCCACGGGTGTTTCCGGCGACATCGCGCGGACGATGCGTGTGACCGGGGTCACCAGCGCATACAGATCCCCGTGCGCGTGGATGAACAGGCGCCCGCCCCAAATGGCCTCCTGCTCGAAGGGGTGATACACGGTGAGCGCCGGACCGGGCACTATGTTCTCGTCATCGACATCGGCCACAACTCCCACGATGCGGCGGGGCCCCGTGGAGAAATCGATGAACCTCATCACCGGATCGGTCCACATGAGGTGGTGGTTGACGGCATCCTGATTCGGGAACATGCGCTGCGCCAGGCTCTGGCTGACGATGACCACCTTCTCGCTGTCCCGCCGATCGGTGGCGTTGAAATCCCGGCCGGCGACGATGGGGATGCCAAGCGCGGCGAAGAAGCCCGGCGAAATGGTGCGCAGCCGCCCGTGCGGATCCTCTTCGCCCAGCGCGCGGACGCGGCCTTCCACCGTGAACTCGAATCCGGGACCGAAGTTGGCCGCGTCCCGCCACGGAACCACGATACCCATCGCCACGCGATCGACGCCGGGCAACTCGGTGATGCGCCGTATGGCCTCCTTGTAGAAGCCCACGATCTGATCGGGCGTCCTTCCGTACGCGGACGCGGGCACGTTCAAGGCGAGCACATGCCGGGTATCGAAGCCGGTCTTAACGGCCTGGAGAGCCAATAGCGTTTTGAGCAGCATGCCGGCGCCGGCCAGCAGTACAAAACACGCGGCGACCTGGGTGATGGCGAAAACCCGCAATCGCCGGTTGGTGCTGCCGGTAATGCGCAGGCCGCCGTTTGACAACGCGCCGGGCGAGGGCAGGCGCGGGACAAACGCTAGCAGCAGGGCCGCCACGACGGCCAGCAGCGCGGCGACCCAGAGCATGCTGGAATCCACGGTGAGATCGAGAGCGCGAACCGAGAACCGGGATGCGTACCGGGCCAGGATGGCGGCCATGGGCCGCGCGCTCAGCACGCCGACCGCCGCGCCCGCCACGCCGAGCAGGAGACTTTCGGCCAGCAGCGTCCGGCGTAACGCGCCGGCCCCAGCGCCGAGGGCCGCGCGGACGGCCAACTCGCCTTCGCGTCGAACCGTGCGCGCGAGAATCAGGTTCGCTACGTTGGAGCACGCGATCACAAAGACGAGGCCCGCCGCGGCAAGCAGCACCAGCAGCACGGTCTTGGCTCGCGAGGTGATCTGCTCACGCAGCATCACGGCGTCGATGCGGAAGTCCGCTTTTGCCGGATACGCTTCGGGGTGGTCTCTCAGCATGGCGCCATGCACGGTGCGCAGCTCGGCGCGGGCCGAGTCCAGGGTGGCGCCGGGGGCGAGGCGCGCGAATAGTTCCGTCATGCGATGGACGCGGCCGGTAACCATGGTGGCCGAGAGATGATGCGGGCTGGTGACCACGTTGGCGAAGAGCTGGGTTTCCGCCGGGTATGGTACCGACGGTTCCAGCACGCCCACTATGGTTGCGGTGCGCGTCCCGAGCCGGACGGTCTTGCCGAGCACGGTGGGATCGCTCTTGAGCACCGTTGTCCAGAACCGGTAAGTCAGCACCGCGGCGCCGGTGGCGCTGGGGCCATCGTCGCGCGGACCAAGCAGGCGGCCGAGCACGGGATGCAGGCCCATGACGTCGAAATAGGATCCGCCCACGACGCCCGCCTGGACCTCGCGGGGCTCGCCGAGGCCGACCATGGTGAAGCCGATGGTGGAAAAATCGCCGAAGGCGCTCAGGGATTTCACGCCATCGCGCAGATCCCGGATCTCGGGGACGGAAAAGGCGGCGTCTTCCGCGCCGATGCCGCGCGCGCTCTGGCGGATGTAGATCAGGCGGTTTTCGTCGCGGTTGGCGAGCGGCCGCAGGAGCACGCCGCGCACCACGCTGAACATGGCCGAGTTGGCGCCGATACCGAGCGCCAGCGTGACGACCACGGTAAGGGTAAGGCCTTTGGTGCGGGCGAGCGAGCGGGCCGCGATTTTGAGATCGCGCAATAAGCCGATGACGAATTCGTTCAGGCGCATATGATGTGGTTCTACCTTTATATCGAATGGGACGATGCAAAATCGACAGGCGCCCTCGAAAACATGCCGCAAAGTGTCGATAGGCTGTTGGAAACGATCAAAGCCCAAGTGGTTGGATCCAAAGCGGGTGCTGGGTTCTGGGTGCTGGGTGCTGGTTTTCGATCCGGGCTTCGGAGCGAGGCAGGCGGGTATTGCGGGTCGGAAGGTGACTGGTGGAGAGAGAGTGGTCGCGTATCAGTTGGAGTCGTTTGCGGGGTTGTCAAAGAGCAGGTGGGCAGGTTGCTAACGGGTATCCGGGGTTAGCGGGGAACAGAAGACGGGATGGGACTCGGCGCCTTCCGTCATTACATAATCGGGGGGCGAAACCCGCGGCTCGACCGGCTCGTGAACCGGCGCNNACGTACGCCAGCATTTTGAACTGGTGTTCGCCGAATGCGATGAACACATAGACGTTCTGCTCGCTCTCGGCCACCCGCCTGAGCAACCATTGGGAGGTGACCATGGTTTCCAGGTAGCACCGTTCGGTACGGGTTTGCGGCTGCCATTCGGCTTCCAGTTCGTCCCAGAGTTGGGAGTAGTCCGCGGCGTTTTCGTCGGGGAGGATGGAGGCGCGGGTGCGCAGGCCGTAGGTGAGGGCGTTGAAGCGGATGGCCTCTTTGCCCGCAGGGGTCTTCGCGCCGGTAGAGTGCTGGGCATTCTGCCGGTTGGCTTGGTGTTGCTTCTCCGAAATGATCATATGGAAATCTATCCTTTCGCGGGGCGGGGTGGCGGGACTGAAGTCCCGCGCGGGGTAAACCCCGCCCTCCGTTTTCATGGTAGCGGGCGGATGTTGAGGAAACACCCTACCGAGGAGGGTGGCGGATTAGTAAGTGATTTGGTTGGTGGGGGATACGGGGGGAGGAATTTATTGTTTCGACGTGTCAACGGATCGAACGAGGCAGGGCTAAAGCCGGTAGTGTATCAGTTTGTTGCGCATGAGCCTTGTGCTAAAGCGCCATGCCGAATGTGAAGAATTTCGGCCACGTCTTCCTTGAGCCGGTACACGATGACGTAAGGCGGAGAAACGAGCTCGCGGGTGGCCTTCCGTTCCTCTGGTCTGCCTAAGCCGGGGAACTTCTCCAGTCAGGCAATGCGGTCAAGGATGGCTTGAGCCAGGGCAAACGCGGCTTCGGGATTATCCTCGCGGATATGGTTTACGATGGCATCAAGCTGGTCTGCGGCTTCCGTCGTCCAGCGAATCCGGGTAGTGGGCTACTTTGGTGGTTTCACTTAGCCGTAATAATCGGGTGCATCCTGTTAGGGTTAAGCCCAACATGGATGAAAACGAGTTGTGGCTTCTCCGCATTGGGGTATACTCGCAAGACGGGATTTACCGCCACTCCTTCGCGTTGGAGCATCGCAAGAAGTGCCTCTGCCGCAGATATTGTGCTGGATGGAGACTTGTCTCCTCTCGCGATCTCAATGCCAACTACCAGACCGGCTAAACCAAAGGTCATCTTGCCTGGATCTAAGATCCATTTGGCGTTCATGACAACCGAATACAATTCATTCGCAAAGTTAAGAGGTTCTGGGTCATTTGGGTATGTGGTGATATCGAATAGCTGTCCAGAGAAGCGGGACATCTCTTGTGCCATCCGCACCTCTTTTTCCAGTGTAAGATCGCGCCATGATAATTGACCTTCGAGTCCAATCCTCTTTTGTATCTCTTCTGAGAGCCGAGTCTCGGCGCGCGTGGCTTGTGATTTGGCGGCGGCAATATCATCCTTGAACGCATCTGCTTCCAGGCGAGCACTATGTGCAACGGATTCAGCTTGGCCCGCTATGAACTTAGCTTTGTCTGATTCGGTCTTTGCCGCATCGGCTTCGCCCAATGAGGTCTTTGCTTTTCCCATGGCATTATCAGAATCAGTGATGGCCTTTGCCGATTTACGACTGGCCTCTTCAGACTGCTCACCAAGCGATCCGATAACCCGACCCGATAAGGCGTTGGTTTGGATAAGGGCCAACAAACCGAAACTGATCCCTAGTATCAGCACGACCAGCGACCGTTTTCCAAGGACAAGCCTTTGGTCTTCTGTAGCTAACCACTTCGTGTATTCTGCCACATATTCGCCAAAGCAACCCAGCGCTACTAATGTTTCGGAGGCGTATTCCGCAATCTCCCAGAATGACAACCTTCGCGCGATGGATGCGACGTCGGGTGGCGTTAGGGTCATCCTAGCTCACCAGCGCAGAGAACGGCGTGTCCTAATAGGATTGCTGCTAATGCCGATTGTGTTCGCGGTCATGGGGGTGATTTGCCTTTATGCGGCCCGTTCCATCTGCTCCTGCGCCTCCCAAGCGGCGACCAAGCAGACACTAACCAAAGTAGCCCACTACCCGAATCCGCGTCGCGAGTGAAAAAGCCGGTCGATGCGGCTTACCACTTCTTCGTGGTCTATGAGGTCGCCGCGGTCGGCTGCTGCGATGCCCCGGTTCACGCCTTCGATAAATTGCGCCTGCCGCTCGAGCATACGCGCAACGGTTTCCTCCACCACTTGCGCGGCGGCTTTACCTTTGCTGGCGGCGAACTGGTTAAGCTGCGCCTCTGTATCGGGAGCGAAATGAACTTCCATTCCCAAGGGTACGAGCAGCCGTGACTTGTGTCAAGCGCGGCTGCGCTGGTTATGCTCTATCGCCAGGGCGGTAAAGCCCGGCGCCACTTCGTGCCGGCCGGCGTACGACTGGAGCGCTTTTTCCTGGTCTCCCCCAATGGTGATGATTGCTCGCTTCACTTATATCGAATCGGGCGATGCGAAATCGACAGGGTGCGGGAGTTTTGTTAGCGCCAACGTTTCGATCGCATCAGATCGAAATGGCGGTCGTAGGTCCACACAGCCAGGCTCAGCCGCTCCGCCACCGCGGCCGCCACCGCATCGAACATGGTGATGGGCTGGTCCGCGTAAGCCATAATCAGGTCTGCGGCCCGGATGTAATCGGCAGGCTCCGGATTGATCGTCGATGACCCATCTACGGCCTGTTGGAGCCAAACATGGGCGTAGGCCGTGCCGAGGCGCCGGAGAATCAATGTGTAGGATTCGGCCAGGGTCAAAAATGTGATGGCCACATAGCGGCCGGAGGCGGTCAGTTGTTCGAGTTGCCGGTGGGCATGCAGGTGGTACTGATCGGAAGGGTCGGCCAACGCGTAGAGCGGTCCGGTATCGGCAAGAACGGGTTTAGGCATCGGCGGCAAAGTCCCGGTCATGCCGCTGGCTGACATCGGATTTGCCGCTGCCTTTCTTAGCCGGCGTTATGCGGAGCGGATGCGCGGGCCGAGCGGCGCCTCTGCGCGCCAGGTATTCCCGAAGAGCGGCCTGCACCAGGGCGGTAAAGCTCGGCGGCACTTCCTGCCGGCTGGTGTACGACTGGAGCGCCTTTTCCAGGTCTCCTCCAATGGTGATGGTTGCCCGCTTCATCTAGCCACTTTATCACCAATTGGTGAAATTGGTGATTTACCGTCGCTTGTGAGGGGCCGGCGCTTCCTTGAGCAATGCTTCGATTTGCTCCCTGAGGTGCTTTTCCTGATCGTCGATGAAGAATTTGTCGTCTCCCGCATACTGCGCGCGGATGGTCCCCTGACGGTCGATGAAGACGACCTGAGGCATCAGCAGGCGGAGGATCACCGGGTGTTGCAGGTATTCCTGCACCGCGTTCTGATTGTTGAAGCCAACCGGAAAGGGAGGCTGAAAACGGTTGATGAAATCCGGCACGTTCATGGCCGCCATGTCTTCGATAGCGCTGGCCAGCACCTGAAAACCACGTGGACCGTACTCCTTCTGCATGGTGGAAAGAAAGCCGACGGTCTTCTGGCAATGCGGGCAGGTGGTGAGGATGAACGCCAGAGCGCACACCTTGCCCTTATATTGGCTTACCTGGATTTGTTGTCCGCCGACCATGTTGACGGCGAAATCCGGAGAAGGACGCGGCAGTTCGGCGGCGCGCGCTATGGCCCCCGCGTTGGCTATGGCCCAGGCGAGGCAAACGCCGGACAGGGTACGGAGCAGACCACGAGTCGACATATGCCCACAGTTTAGCGCACGGGCGCGAGGGGGTTTTCCGCGCCCTCGAGGCTGGTCACCACGTTGCCCGTCAACTGCACCAGGAAGTGGCCGTCATCGCCCGCGCCGGAAAGCGTTGTACCGCTTTCGGAGTCGATCGCCAGGTGCTTCCACTTCTTTTCCAGCACCTGGCGGTACAGCCGGAAGTAGCGGGCGGCGGACGCCGCGTCGTCCCACTCGACGGCATACAGCAAGACCACCCTCTCCGGCGAGCGGCGCTCCAGCAGTGCGTACTCGCCGCCGCGCCAATGGGGCGAAACCGCCTTGGACTCCTCGCGGCCGGCATACTGTTCCAGCAGGATGGCATGATCCAGTTCGCCGACCGTGCCTTCCGCAATGCGCTTGTATCCGTGGGCATCGGGAAGCGGCGGCAATGCGGGGCGGGCAGGCTGCAAGCCGGAAAAATAGGTATCCGGGTGCAGGATTTGCTGCGTGGATAGAGGCGGCCGGCGAAATACCTCCTCGAAGGCCTTCAGCTTCATGCGCTCGTACACCGCATTCTGAAACAGCAAGCCTTGGCTGTAGGGAAATACCAGGGTCTGGCGCAAATACAACGGCTCGCTCCCGAAAACCGGATACTCGGTGGCGCCGGATTCGGTGGCGTGCGCCATACTTTCGAGCAGGGCCGGCGAGGTGGCCAGCGATTGGCCCGCCTTGCGCGCCAGGTACTCGGTCATCAGCCACTGGGCCTGTCCTTCCATGACAGCCAGACGCGCCATCGAACCGTCATCGCTCTTGCGGCCCTGCTTGATGAACTTGTCCAGGTTGACGTTCTGATCCGCCAGCGCGTGCCCGAGCTCGTGCACCAGCGCGGGCTCGCGCGTGGCCGAAGGCGTCCAATCGGTGATGAACATGCGCTTGCGGTGGAAATCGTAAAACGCCGCCGCCTGTTCGGTGAGCAAATCGACCGTGTTCTTGGCCAAGTCGAAATCCTGCGGCACCAATCCGAATTTCTTGAGGGTCAGCTCCTCGACGCGGATTTCTTCGGGCGAAGTGGCTTCCTTCATGCGCTGTTGGAGAAACTCCTTCACCTTATCGCGGGTGATGATCTCGGCCGGCACGCGATGCTTGATGCGGTATCCGGTGATTTCATGCAGATCCTGCAGGATGCCGCCGATCTCGCTGAAGATTTCGCGGGCCTGGGCAACATCCACGCCGGATTGGGCGGCGGCGGGCGCCGCAGCCAGGAGAAGGGCCAGTAGGAGGGCCTTCACGCGGGTGGCCGGCATGCTAACTCACCTCCTGAAATACGTTCCACTTGGTCCTGAAAATGGCGGCGGCGGTCATGGCTAGCAAGCCGCCGGCCAGCACCGTCAGCCGGGCGCCATAGGCGTGCGCCAGGGCCCCGGCTGCCAGGCTGCCGAAGGGGCCCAGGCCGACCACCGTCATAGTGTAGAAGGCCATGGTGCGACCGCGGAATTCGTCGGGAATCAAGGTCTGGATGAGAGTATTGGCCGAAGCCATTTGGCGCATCACACTATATCCGATCAGCGGCATAACCGCCAGGGAGAGATAGAAGAATTTGGACCACGCGAAGAAGCAGAAACCGGCACCCAACAGGAGGGCGCTCCAGGAGATCACGGTGGGCAGGGTGGACACGCGCGCGCGCCATGCCAGCGCCAGCGTGCCGGCTACCGCTCCGGCGCCCATGGCGCCCATGAGGATTCCCATGCCGCGCGAGCCGCGGTGAAAAATGGCGTCGGCGAAGAACGGCATCAAGACCAGGGCGGGCATGCCCGCGATGGTGGTGGCGGCCATCATGCCCAGGAGCGTACGCACGGCGCGGTGGCCGTGGACGTACTTGAAGCCTTCGACCAGGTGCGTCCAGGGAGAATCCTGCGCGTGGCGGCTGAAGTTTGGCAGGCGCATGGCTAGCAGGCAGCCGATCACGGCCAGAAAACTGATGCCGTTGAGCAGGAAGCAGACGCCTTCGCCGACGGCTGCCACGAGCAGTCCGGCGACGGCTGGCCCCACGACGCGGGCGCCGTTGAAGATGGCCGAGTTGAGCGAGATGGCGTTCAGCAGATCCTCTTTGCTGGTCATCTGGATGATGAGCGACTGGCGGCCCGGCATATCGAAGGCGTTGATGGTTCCCAGCGCCACGGCCAGCGCCAGGATGTGCCAGACCTGCACCTTGCCGCTGAGGGTGAGCGCCGCCAGCACGAGCGCCTGGCACATGGAAAGGATCTGGGTGACTACGACCAGGCGGTGCCGCGAGTAGCGGTCCGCCGCCAGTCCGCCCAATGCGCCGAATGCAAACACCGGAATCTGGGTGCAAAACCAGGCCGTGCCCAACAACAATTCCGAATGCGTGAGGCGGTAGACCAGCCAGGCCTGGGCCACATTCTGCATCCAGGTGCCGACTAGGGAAACGATTTGCCCGGCGGCGAACAGGCGGAAATTGCGGTGGCGCAGGGCGCGGAAGGCCTGTTGGAGACCGTGCAACTCGCCCGCGGGCGGAGTTCCGGCGGAAGCCGACAGGCTCGACTCTGTGGAAAGCTCCTGGAGTGCCAGCGACGGGGCTTGGCCCTCGCGCCCCGGGGTGGGAACCGGCATGGATAGTTCCAGGATAACGCAGAAGCGGGAAGACGGGAG
>PMVV01000486.1 GCA_003166475.1 Bryobacterales bacterium
TCCAGGCTGGGAGCCTGCCCCACCACTCAGATACAATCACTCTTCCCGCAAGGCCACCGCCGGATCGATGCGCGCCGCGCGCCAGGCCGGTGCGGCGGCGGCCACCAGCGCAATGGCCAGCATCAGCGCGGCCACTCCCGCAAGCACCAGCGGGCGGCCCGGACCGGTGAGCAGAAAGCTCCTCAACAGGCGCATGCCGGCTATCGCGGTCACCGATCCCAATACAATTCCGAGGGCCGTCAGCAGCAGGCTGCGACGCACCACCAGCCCGACGACATTGCTAGGCGATGCGCCCAGGGCCATGCGGACGCCCATTTCCCGGCGGCGTTCGGCGACCAGTTGCGAGAGCACGCCGTAGAGCCCGATGGCGGCCATCAGCAGCGCCAGCGCAGCGAAAACGCCCAATAGCGCGGCGCGGAAACCGGGTTTGGAAAACGCCTGTTCACTCAAGAACTGCCGCATGCTGACGACTTCGGAAAGCGGCAGCTTGGGATCGACTTGCCCGACCGCGCGGCGCAGCGCGGCAACCAGCGTGTCCAGCGGCCGATCGTCCGCGCCCAGCCAGCGGCGGCCCGCGCGCATCATCACCACTAACTGGCGTCCGCCGCCGGGCTCGCTTTGCGGGAAGGGGACGTAAACGTGGGGCTGCACTTTCCAGTGCATTTCGTCGAACGAATTGGTCTCCTTGATATTGCCGGTGAGGCCGACAACGGTTCGCCACGGCGAGTTGCTGCCCAGATCGGGGAGCCGGATGGGCTTGCCCAAAGGGTTCTGGTCCGCGAAATAGCGGTGCGCGAATTCCCGATCCACGATAGCCACCGGTTGGCTTTGCGCCGTGTCCAGTGGGCCGAATTCGCGCCCGGCGGCCAGCGGCAAACCGGTCACGTGGAAGTATTCCGGAAAGATGAGAGCGGCGGCGATGAAGCCAGTCTCACGCGCGGCGCGGCCACCGGCGGCCTCGGCATGCACCGGCCGGCCCGATCGCACGGCCGCTTCGAGTGCGGGAATCGCGGCCAGCGATTGCATCAGCCGATCGCGGAACAGCAGACGTCCGGCCAGATCCGGATAGGCGGCCTTGGGCAGATCGAGGCGGGCAATCAGCAGGCCATCGGTGGGGTATCCCAGCGGCTCGGCGCGCAATCGGAAGAGGCTCTCGATCAGCAGCGCGGCGCCGGCGAGCAAGGCCAGCGAGAGGGCCACCTCCAGGACCACCAGCAAGTTGCGGGAGCGCCGCTCGGCGCGTCCGGCCGATCCGCCGCGGCCGCCCTGCTTCAGCAGATCGTGGAGCTGGAGGCGGGATGCCTGCAAGGCCGGCAGCAACCCGGAGAGGACCGCGGCGATCACGGCCAGGGTGGCGGCGAAGGCCAGCACGCGCCAGTCCAAGGAGACGCTCGCCGCGGGCGCACCAATGGGAAACTCCACAGGCTGCACGGCCAGAAAATAGCGCAGCCCGCCGTATGCCAGCAGCACGCCCGCCGCCGCTCCCAGCGCGCAGAGCAGCAGGTTCTCGGTGAGGATCTGGCGGATCAGGCGTCCCCGCGCCGCGCCCAACGCGGTGCGAATGGCGATTTCGCGGCGGCGCTCCAGAGCCCGGCCGGCCAGCAGATTGGCGATGTTGGCGCAGGCGATCAGCAGCACGAAGGCGACGGCTGCGAACAGCAGCAGCAGTCCGGAGCGCAGTCCCCGGCCCGCCAGCCAGGTGAACTCGTCCTGTAAGCTGCGCACCATGGCGCCCGCATGCGGGATCTCGTCGGGGTCGGTCTGCTCGAGGGCGGCGCGCAAAGCGGCGATCTCGGCTTCGGCCGCGGCCATCGAGACGCCTGGACGCAAACGGCCCACCGTGCCCATCCCATGGAATTTGGCGCTGGCCTGGCGCGTCACGCCGGCGGGCGTGAGCAGCGCCCAAAAGAGCGCTTGCCGGGGATAGAACTCGAAACCGCGCGGCATGATGCCGACCACGGTGTAAGCCATGCCGTCGAGAGTCAGCGCCTGGCCGATGGCACCGGGCGCACCGCCGAACAGGGACTTCCATCCGGCGTCGCTAAGCACCAGTGCAGTGCCGCGATTCAGGTCGGCCGGACCGAATGTGCGGCCTTGGGCGGCGGGCACGCCGAGGGTTTCAAAGAAGCGCGGCGTGACGGCTTCGCCCAGCGTGCGGCGCGGGTCGCCGCGCCCGGTGAGCGTATACTCCACCCACTGCCATCCGGCGATGCCGTCGAAGGAGCGGCTCTGGCGGTCGAAGACTTCGACATCGCGATAGCAGGCGAACACCTTGGGATCCCAGTTGCGGGTTGTCTCCCAGATGGCCGCCAGGCGCGCCGGATCGCGGAAGGGGAGGGGGCGCAGCAGGATTCTGTCCACCAGGCTGAAGACCAGGGTATTGGCGCCGATGCCCAAGGCCAAAAGCAATACGGCAACCGTGGCAAAGCCCGGGTTGTGACGCAACGCGCGGGCGGCGTAACCCAGATCGGCGGTGAACTCGCGCATGGGGGAATTGGGTCTAAGGTATCAGATTTCGCGGGCACTCTCCGGCGTCCGGACAAAGCCATTGTGGCCGCCGAGGCTTTGGGGTCTCTTTCCGCACTGCTAGCAATCGACATTAAGAGACTTTAAGGAAAAGGTTGGGGCGGGTGGTTCGGATGTATACTTCAGAAAGCCTGCGAAGCCAAAATGGGGATACTGAGCTAGCTTCGTTTGTGCAAGCTCGGAGATCCGCAGTCAGACAGTTTACAGCTTCAGAAGTGTGAACGTTCCGGGCGCTGCTTACACTGTCGCCAACGCGAATAACAATGGGGGCCAGATCGTGGGCACGTTTCGTACCACGGAATTATGTTGCTCAACCGGGACTGGGTATCTCCTCACAACGGAGCCTTTAAGGACATCGTATATCCCGGCGCGACCAGCACGTTCGCAGACGAGTATGTTTACCACGACAGCAAGGCACACGTCGGGGTTGGTTTGAGGGGTCGCGCTGGATGAGTTTTTGCGTGCCGGCGGTCAGAGGGGTGTAGCGAGTCCGGGACTAAGAGTGGGCAATCCAAATTCAAGGTGACGGTTCGA
>PMVV01000028.1 GCA_003166475.1 Bryobacterales bacterium
ATTCATTTCCAGGAAGATGAGCCGCGGCGCCTGATTGGAGGGCGGGCAATCATGCCCGCAGCCGGCTTTTAGCCGGCTCTGGCCGCCTGAAAGGCGGCTGCGGCCAAGATTGGCCGCCCCACAACAGCCCCGCCCGCTTGACACCCGGCACCTCCCCGGCGCAAGAATCGTCTATGCACACTTTGCAATCCTTTCCGGCCGCCGCCGCCCTCGTCTGCCTCGCGGCCGCTACCGGATGCGCCCCCGTCGCGACCACCGAGATCCAGCTTCACCGCATGGGTGAGCGCGTGACCGCCGGCTCGCTGGTCTATAACGTCTTCGAAGATCAATGGAAAGCCCAACTGGGGCAAGGCGCAGACGCGCGGGTGCCCAAAGACCGCTTCTTCCTGATCCGCCTCAGCGTGGTCAATGGCGGCTCCACCGAACTCATGGTCCCCACTCTGACCTTGCTGGACGATGCCGGCCAGACCTACGCCGAGCTCTCCAACGGCGACCAGGTCCCCGACTGGACCGGCTATCTGCGGCGCGTGAAGCCCGCCGAAACGCTACAGGGCAATGTGGTCTTCGACGTCCCGCCCAAGCACTATCGCTTGCGCGTAGCCGATGAAACCAGCCAGAAGCTCCACGATATCGATATCCCCCTCAATTTCGCCTCGGAAACCCCCGACATGCCGACACCGCAATGAGAACGATCATGACATCCATCAATAAGGTGCTGCATCCCCGCCCGGCCCTGCTCCTGCTCCTCCTGGCCGTGCCCCTGTGGGGGGCCGCCGTGCCCCTGGCCGTCGTCCGGCCCACCGTCTCCGATCGCGACGGCGGCGCCGCCGTGCCCAACAGTTTTGCCCACGATCCCGGCGAAACCATGTTCTTCAGCTTCCAGGTCGACGGCTTTACCGCCTCTTCCGTCGATCGCGTGCACCTCAGCTACAAACTGGACGCCCTCGACCCCCACGGCGTGCGCCTCATGGAGCCGGTCTCGGCCGAGATCGAAGAAACCCTCGCCCCGGAGGATAAGAACTGGAAGCCCACCGTCCACCAGGAAATCGTCATTCCGCCCCTGGCCGGTTCCGGCACTTACAAAATCGCCATCTCCGTCACCGACCTGATCGCCAACGCCACTGCCGCCAAAGAGGTCCCCTTCGAAGTTCACGGCCGCCGTGTGGACCCCAGCGATACGCTGGCGATCCGCAATATCCGCTTCCTCCGCGGGGAGGATGACCGGGAATCTCTGTCGAAGGCCGCTTACCGCCGCGGAGACGCGGTCTGGGCGCGCTTCGATATGATCGGCTTCAAGTACGGCGAGACCAATTCCATCGACGTCAGCTATGACGTAGCGGTGCTCTCGCCCAGCGGCAAGACCATCTACACCCAGCCGCAGGCCGGCGCCGACCGCAGCCAGTCGTTTTATCCCAAGCGCTACGTGCCCGCCGTCTTCAGCCTGGCCACCAAGCCCGACACCCGTCCCGGCGACTACACTTTGCTAGTCACCGCGCATGACGGCGTGGGCAACCAGACCGCGGAAGCCCGCCAGAGTTTTACAATCGAATAAGCGCACCTGCCGTCGAATATAATCATGCCAAACAGCCTGGTCCTGGGCCTTCGCCCGATCTCTATCGAAGATGTGGAAGACGTAGCCCGCCGCGAAGCGCGCGTGGAGTTTGCCGAGCCGGCGCGCGCCCGCATCCGGCAGGGCCGCGTGAAACTGGAGGAGCGCCTGGCCGCTGGCGACCGCATCTACGGCGTCAACACCGGCGTGGGCGGCAACATCAAATTTTCGCTCGATGCCGAACAAACCGAACGCTTCCAGCACAACCTGATGAATCACCTTTCCTGCGGCACTGGCGCTCCCTTGTCGCGGGACGTGGTGCGGGCGGCCATGCTGCTGCGCCTGGCGACGTTCTCACGAGGCACCTCCGCCGTGCGCTGGGAACTGGTTTCGGCGCTGGAGGACTTGCTCAACCACGGCATCGTCCCGGTGGTCCCGCGCTACGGATCGGTGGGCGCCTCCGGCGACTTAATGCCGTCCGCCTACATCGCCCGCGCGCTGATGGGCATGGGCCAGGTCGATTACCAGGGCCGCCGCATACCAGCCGAGGAAGCCTTGCGCGCCGCCGGTCTCGCCACCGTGCGTTTCGCCCCCAAGGAAGGCCTGGCGCTGATCAACGGCACCACCGGTATGACCGCTTTCGCCGCGCTCCTCTGGTTGGATGCGTGGCGCGTGCTGCGCGCTCTGCTGGGCGCGGTGGCGCTGTCCATCGAGGCGCTCCAGGCGCCATCGGAGCCCTATCGGCCCTGGGTTCACGAGAGCAAAGGCCATCCCGGCCAGATTGCCGTGGCGGCGCACGTCCTCAGCCTGCTCGAAGGCAGCGGATTCGTCACCGAATCTTATATTCAAAAGTGCTACTCGTTGCGCTGCGTGCCGCAAGGTCTCGGCCCGGCCTGGGAAGCCCTGGATGCCGCGCGCGCCGTCGTCGAGCGCGAGATCAATTCGGCCAACGACAACCCGCTCATCGACCCGGA
>PMVV01000164.1 GCA_003166475.1 Bryobacterales bacterium
GCCGGTGGCTGGGCTGTCTTCTGTCTCCTGCTCTCTCTAGAACAGATCCATCTGGCGGAGGCGCATGGGCCACATGCGCACGGGCACCGGCGCCACTTCCAACTCATCGGTCAGCCACAGTTGGCCGCGCTGCCGGGCGCGCGTACGGCGAGACATAGCGGTAACGTGAGCGGCGTTATGTTTGGAATGGCACCTGGGGCAGAGGACGGTCAGGCGCGTGCGGTCCGCCGGATCGTTCGAGAGGTGGACCACGTTGAGCAGGCGGTGCGGCTGGTGGCACATCTGGCAGACGTGGCCAGCGGCTTCCAGCATGGTCAGCCGGAATTTTTGCCAGCGGGCGCCATAATATTTCCGGTATTCGGCTCGAATGGGCATTTTGACCGCTAAGTGCCATTGTCCCCGAACACCAGCGATTGTCAAGCCCAATGACAGGCTGAAGCCTGTCCCACCTACTGAATCACGGCGTTGGTGAAAAGATCTTCGAAGGCTCCGCGCGGGTTGCCCAGCTTCTCAAAATGGTACCGGCTCATGCGCATGGCGATACCCTGCGAGTCGCTACGGACCAGACGCCCGAATATGCGCAACTCGAGAAACGGCGCGTTCCCCAGAACCGCGGGCCAGCGGACCGCGAGTTCCACGTGGGGTCCGGTTGGCACGCCCTCCGCGGCATAAAACAGAACGCCTCCGCTGCTCATGTTTCCCGTCTTGCCTGTGCCCGTGGAAACGACTTTGTCGTCGTCGACGACTCTGAATTCCAAATCCAATTCTAGGGGGTAGCGCCGCTGCAGCCGGCGGTCGCCCTGGATCTTCTCTTTGGTCACCTGGATCTCCTGGAAAGCCTAATTATCAGGCAGGATTGCAGAAATACGTAGTCATGCGGGTACTAGCAGGGTACGTACCGGGGGGTGCCCCACGTCAGGGCTCACGTCAGGGCAGCATTTCGGCGGGGTCTGGGACCGTCCAGCGCAGCGCGGCGCGGAGGCTGTGCGATTCCGACAGCCGCAACATAGCAAAGACCGAGCGCAGCAGCGCGGGACCTTCATTCGGCCAGAGTTCCGCGATGGGCCGCGTCACGCCGTCTTCGCACTCATAGAAGAAGCGATCCACCCAGCGGGGCCGCTGCGCCTGGGGATGGCAGCGCACGATGTCTTTTACGGTTTCGAACCAGCGCATCCCGAGCGTTTCCCGGTACTGCGGCATGAACAGCGTGGCGCTCAGCCGCTCGCGCCGGATCTCCGCCACGAACCCGGCGAAACTGGCGGCGTGCGTCAAGTTCAGGTTGGCGTTCGGTTCCAGGCCGTGACGGTCGCCGCCCGAGATGGCCGGCAGTTGCCACGCGCGCGCCAACTCCAGCGCTTCGTTGTTTTCGTCCCAGGATCGCAGGCCGTTCAGCTCAATGGCATGAATCCATCGGCCATATCCCGAGAGCAAGGCCGCCAGCGTTTGGCGATGGGCGCGCGCGCCGATATCCGCCTCGTCCCAGAGGGGATGGTTCAACACGATGAGCAGATCTTCGTGCGCGGCGAGAATCTCGAGCAAGTCCCGGAGCCGGTTTGGTTCCGGACGCGCCGTGTAGTCGCGCAGATCCGCAAACACTGCGCGGGCTTGCGCGGCCGGCAGATTGTGCACGCCCAGATGAAAGAAGGTCGGGCCAAACGGAACGGTCCACTCGAAGGAAACGGGCGCGGCGGGCGCTACAGGGGTCCGCCGCAGGGCTAAGCCGCTCTCGATGTCGTCGTGATCGGTGAGCGAGACGATGGGCTGCAGGCCGAGATTCGAGATTTGCCGGGCTTCCAGGCGGTAGGCCTCATCGGGCGCAAGCGGCGGAGTCCACAGCACCCGCGCCAGCGCCATATCCCGCCCGGTGGCGCGGCGATGTTGCCAGCCCGCGACGCGCAGCACGGCGGGAATCAAAGGTAAAGGGAGTTTGAACGAGTTCAGGAAACGCAGGTTTTCCCAGGAATGGAGCGTGTGGCCGTGCAGCGAAACAGCGGCCGGGTAACGATCGGGCGCGCTCCGGTCTTTCCACAGAAAATGCAGCGAGGTTTTCTTCACAGGGCCTCCTCTGGGCGTATCAAAACATTTCGACTTAGAAATGTTCTTATTCAAGAGTAAGGCCCGCCCTGTTGCAGAACGATGACGGCCGAGTGAAATTATCGTGCGAGAAACGCGGCGGCGGCTTCCCGGCCCGTATACCGTTGTAGGATCGGTTGTGGCGCGCGGCGCAGGTCCGCCATTATGAGCATTAGGGCTGAGTCAATTCGGCAGGCGAGCGTGTTCTAAACTGGGAAAGCGGGAGGCGGGAGAGAACATGCAGGTATTTCTGACTGGTGCTACCGGATACATCGGGAGCGCGGTGGCCGAGGCGCTGGTGAAGGCGGGTTACGCGGTAGTCGGCCTGGCGCGGTCGGACGATCAGGCGCGCCTGCTGGCGGCCAAGGGGCTGGGCGCGCACCGCGGCGATCTGCGGGATCCGGCGAGTCTGGCCGAGGGCGCGCGCAACGCCGATGCCGTGATTCATACGGCGCTGGCCGCGGCCACCGATGCAGGACAAGTGGACCGCGCCGCCGTGGAAGCCATTATCGGCGCGCTCTCGCAATTCAACCGGCCGTTTGTCTATACGAGTGGCTGCTGGGTGCTGGGCAACACCGGCGATAGGGTCGCGGACGAAGACGCACCGCTGGCGCCCACGCCGTTGGTGGCCTGGCGTCCGGCCAACGAGCAACTGCTGTCGGATGCCGCGCGACAGGGAGTGCAGGGAATCGTGCTGCGGCCGGCCATGGTTTATGGACACGGCGGCGGCCTGGTGGCTTCCTTCGTGCAGTCGGCGCGCGAGCACGGCGCCGCGCGCGTGATCGGCAAGGGCGAGAATCGCTGGACGTTCGTGCATGTGGACGATTTGGCCGCCCTTTATGTGCAGGCGCTGCGGGCGGCCGCAGGTACGTTGCTATTTGCGGCGCATGGCCCGGCGGTCCGCGTGCGGGATGTAGCCGAGGCTGCCAGTCGCGCGGCAGGCGCCGGCGGCAGAGTGGAAATCGTGCCGATCGAGGAAGCGCGCAAGACTATGGGCCGTTCGCCGATGCACTGGCCCTGGATCAGCAGATTTCGGGCGAGCGAGCACAGCGTGTGCTGGGCTGGCAGCCGCAAGCGCCTTCGGTGCTCGAAGAACTGGCGCGCGGCTTATAAGTGCGGCCGGCGTCCCCGTCGGCCTGTTGAAGAGCGGGTCCCGGGGGATCCGCGCACGGTCGAAAACTCACCGTAAGCTGCTGAAATTGGAGGGCGGCCAACCTTGGCCGCAGCCGCCTTTTAGGCGGCCAAGAGCCGGCTGAAAGCCGGCTGCGGGCAGGATTGCCCGCCCTCCAATCTGGGCCGCAGAGTGCTACTTCGGCTGCGGCTGCGGCGCTGGCGGCCTGGGAGCGGGCGGCGCCATGGGCGCAGGGGCCGGCGGTCCGAAATAATCGGGGTTCATGACGACGGGCGTGGCGGCCTTCAGATCGTCCTGGGCCTTCTTGACCATGTCCGCAGCCAGCTTCCTCTCGATCTCGGGCCGCACTTCAACGAAGGTTTTCTCCTGCCGCGACTCGACCTTAATGATGTGATACCCGAACTGGCTCTTCACCGGTTGGCTGAGCTCGCCGACGGGAATCTTGAAGGCCACTTCTTCGAAAGCCGGCACCATGCGGCCGTGTCCGAATGTCCCCAAGTCGCCGCCGTTGGCGCCGGAACCCGCGTCGTCGGATTCAGCCTTGGCCAGCGTGGCGAAATCCGCGCCATCCACAAGCTTCTGCCGGATCTCTTTGGCCTTCGCCAGGGCTTCGTCGTCGGTCAACTCCTTCGCATCTTTTTTCAGAGGGACCGCGGACCCCTTGAACCGAATCAGAATGTGACGCGCCTTTAACTGCAGATAATCCGACTTGTGCTCGTCGTAGTATTTGCGCGCGGTGGCTTCGTCCACTTTGGTGGTGGCCGTCAGATGCTGGGTGTACTGCTGTGCGAGTATTTGTTGGGTCGCGAAAGCCATCATGGCCTTGTACTCGGGCGTTTCGTCCAACTTCAGGCGCTGCGCTTCTCGCGCCTTCACTTTTGAATCAACGAGGCTGTCGGCTAACCGCTGGCGGACGCCAGTGCCAAACTGCATGCGGGCGCGCTCCGGGACCACTGTTTGGATCAAGTGATCGAACTCGGCGGCGGTCATCTTTTCCTCGCCAATCGTGAGCACGACCGTTTCCGGAGGAACCGGAGGGAGGGCGGGTGGAGCTGGAGGCCGCATCGGCATGGCCGGCGGCCTGGCCGGTTGACCCGCGGGCGCGGGTGGGGCCGCTGGTTGCGTAGCTGGCGGGGTCTGCGCGAGCAGACAAGCCAGGGGTGTCAGGAATAGGAAGAGTTGCCAGGATTTCATCCACTCCATGATACCAATTTGCCGCGTCCGCTCGCTTACGCGCGCGGCTCAGTAACGCTTACGCACTTCCAACGCCACCGGCCGCGCCACGGCGCTTACCGCGGGATCGTAGTATTCGTACACTCGCGACTGGAACGTCCGCGCGCGTATGGGATACTTGGCGCGCAGACGAAACTGCAGCGTTACCGTGTCACCCGCGCCAATCGCGTCGAAATACAGAATGGCCTGCGTGGCCGTCAGGCTGAACTTCTCCAGCCGGCCGCTCTTGCGCGCCCGGCTCTTCTCCTGATACGCCTGCAAGTCTTCGCTCAGCAGGTCGAACCCAGGCGGAATGCCCAGGTCCACCATCACCATGTTCGCCACTTTTTGCAGGTTGCTTTTGACCGTTGCGGTGGCGGTGGCGATGTCGTCCTGCGCCAGGCGGGTGCGGTCGTAGGCCACGTCGATCGAGAGCGGCTCGCCGGCCGGCTTCTCGCCCCACGGCACGAAGTAGCGGCCGACCACCTGGTACGCCAGGCCGCCCTTCCCTTCAAACCGGAAACTCACACGCTGCGCGCTGTGCGCGGCCCCGGCACTCACCGGGAACACGAACTGGTGCAGCAGATCGTTGTTCTCCGCTGTCAGGACCAGTTTTTGGACTGGCTTGCCATTCAGCGAGATCTCCACCGCGCCACGCACATCCGCCGCGCCCTTCTCCGTCGAAAGCAACAGCGCGCGCAACGCCATAATGGTCGCTTGCGTGGTGCCCCAGGTGCCCGCCGCGTCCTTCTTCGCAGCGATATAGCGCAGCGCCTTGCCGGCCGTGGCGGATGCCTCGCCCCACTTGAGCAGCGCTTGTACGGCCAGCCCCGTGGTCTCCACGGCGGCGCTCGCGCCCCGGCCGTAAACGCCGGTTTCTTCCGCCGTCCACCAGGCTTGGTCGTCTTTTTCCGTGCGCGCGTCCAGCAACATGTGCATCGCCCGACTTGTAAGCTCGCGGTCTCTCCCATACTCGGCCGCGAAGTTGGCCGCCACCGCCAGCGTATAGCCGTCCACTTTGCCGTTCAGGTGCGCGGCCACGTACTCCTTGGCCTTGTCGACCGCGGGCCCCTTATGACCGGTATTTTCCAGCGACCAGCCGAGGTAAGCCGTAATCCGCAGCACATCGTTGTTGTAACGGTTGGTAGCGCCTTCGTTGATGAAGTTAGTGTCCGGCTTCCAGCTTCCGTCGGCCTGCTGCTGCGCGGCCAGCCACTGCTGGGTGCGCTCGATGAGTTTCGGATCGACGTCGTGTAAGCGCGACATGTCGGAGAACTCCATCAGTCCATACGCGGTCAGGATCTTGTTGGCGGGCGCGTTGCCGAACCACGAAAACCCGCCGCCGGGAACTTCGAAGGTCAACAGGCGCTGATAGCCGTTGGCAATGAATCCTTCGGCCTTGGCGTGTACTTCGGGAGTCAGTTTTTTGGTGCGCTTCATGTAATCGAGCGCCAGCACGTTGGGGTAAGTGGCGGAGGAGGTCTGCTCGAAGCAGCCGAAGGGCATGCGCAGGATGGCGTCCATGCCTTCGACCACCTGGCTTAACGGGCCAGGATAAAGCCGTACAAGGATCTTGCTGGCATCCGCGATGGCCGCCGCCGGAAAACTCACTTCGTGCGCGGCCGCGGTTTCCAGGCGCCCGTTGAACACCACGTTCTGCTCGCGGCCGTTGGGAACCACTTCGATCTCGCGCACCACGATATCCGCGGGGTTGCTTCCGCCGTTCATATGCGCGGCCAGCGTCAGCTTGAATTTACCGATGCGCCGCGCCTCCACAGTGAACTGCGACGCGCCCACCTGCCCGGAATTCACTGCCACGGTCTTGACGGCATCGTCGGCGGCGTTGTCGCCAGCCAGTGCGAAGCAGTCTTCCTTTTTCAACTCCAGGCGGACATCGCCGCGCGCCGCCGAGTAGTTGTAGACGGCCACCGGAATGGATACGCGGTCGCCCTGGGTGAGGGTGACCGGCAGATCCAGGTCTACGAAGAAATCCTGGAACACTTTCAGGCTCGAGACGGCGCTGCCCAGTGCGCCCTGCGTGGTGGAAGCTACCATCGCCATGCGCCATGTAGTGATGGAGTCGGCCAGCGGAATCGCGATGCTGGCTACGCCGTTCTGGTCCGTGACGATTTCCGGATTGATATAGAGCGCCTCCGGGAAATACGAGCGCACGCGAGCGGCGGGCGCGGCGGGTTCCACCTTGGCGAACGACCCGGTGCCGACCGCCATGGGTCGTGTCGTGGCGAGCGCCATGGCCGCTTGAGGGGGGGCCGGCACGGGAGCGTTCATGGCCATCATCTTGGCCATGGGCCTTTGAAGCATCCGCTCTCCCACGAAACCGCGCACGATGCCATCGCGCACATTGCCGCCTATGCGGACCCTGACTGGCGGGGCGGCGACCGCTACCACGCTTTCGCCGCCCTTCTGCCGGAGAACGACCGACAAGACGCCGCGGTCGCGCACCTGCAGGGTGACGCGCCGCGAGACTGTCTCCGGTCCGTTGGACACTTTGACTTCGTATTCCCCTTCGGGAATGCCCGCCAGGCTAAACTGTCCATCGGTATTCACCCAGGTGCTGCGCGCCGCTCCGTTGGAGACGCCGCGCGCCGTTACGGTGGCGCCCTCCAGCGCGCCGCCCTGCTGGTCCACGACCGATCCGGCAATCTCCGCCAGACCGTTGAAAGGCCCGCGATCATGTTCGATGTTGAGATCGATTCGGCTGGCTCCCGGACTGGAACTCCCCACCGGCTTCCGCCCGCGAACTTCCAGATAGCCGGTCAGATCGTCGGCGGTGCCGAACTGCTTGTCGGGACCCGCGCTGCGCACCAGGTAATAGGTTTTTGGCGGGTAATATGGGACGCTTTCCACGCGCAGGGTGGTCGCCCAGGCGTCGCGCAGCGCGCGGCGAAGAGCGGGTTCTGGAGAACCCGCGCAGACCTGGAGGTCCGCCCCACAATCCCGCGAGAAGATTTCCGCCAGTTGGCGCATCTGCGCGCGGTAGCGCTGTTGGTAACGCTCGAAATACTCCGCGTATTTCGCCATGGGAACCGTGCGGCCAAACTCGGTCTCGAACTTGTTGCGGCTCACCATCTCGGTTGCGGCGAACAGCGCTCGCGCCGCCCGATCGCGTTGCGCGGCGCGCGCCACCGGAACCGGTTCCACAATCTCCGGCATGCCGAGCGAATGGATCTCGTAGCGCGGCTTCATGGCTTCCTGCTCCAGGTAGAAGAACACCTTCGCCATGCCCGGCTGTTTCTCCGCCAGCGCGAACACAGCCTCATCCACCACCTGCAACCCCAGCGCGGCTTCCACGCCCTCGCCCCGACCGTTGGTCACGCGGAAGCGTATGCGCGCTTCGTCGCCCGGCTTGTAAGCCGTGGCATCTGCCGCGGCCTCGATCTTCAACTCGTCGGCCGGCTGCACGAAAACCAGCCGGTGGTCGCCGACCGGCCGGGCATCCTGCCCGAACAGGTACGCGTGGATATCGACCGTGCCCGCCAGGTCCGGCGTCGCGGTCAACGCCAGTTCCGCCTGCCCGTTCACTAATCCCAAGTCGCGCGTCAGCACGGTTTGCCCTTCCTTGACCACATCCACGTAGGCCGTGCCACGGCTCTTGGTCGAGAACACGCGCAGGGCCATGCGGTCGCCAGCGCGATACACCGCGTGCTCTGTCCGCAGCAGGATTTGCTCGCTCCCGTCGCGGGTCTGCAGGCGCACCGAAGTCGTGGCGTGGTTGCCTTCCTTATCGCTGGCCTCGATCTGCAAAGATTCCTGCCCGGCGCCGGCGCGCAGCTTGACCATGGCCACGCCGCCGTCGTCGGTGGAGGCGCTCTGATCCGCATTTCCATCCGCATGCACTTTCACGCTGGCGATGGCCGGGGTCCCATCGGGATAAGCCGTGACCACAAAGACCTGGTTCTCCAGGTTGGGGATCAGCGTGCCGCCTTCCGGGACCGCCGTGACGATCAAAGGCGATTCGCTGACCGTAATCGGCTCGTCGCGCGTTTCGGCATGGCCGGCCGCGTCCTTCACTGTGGCTTCGATCAGCACGGAGGCGGCCCCATGGCTCAGGGGGCGGCCCGCGAAATAACTCGGCAGCCGCATGTCGAATCGATACGTCCCTTCCCGATCGGTCTTGCCTTGCACGGACACCGCCTCGAATTGCGCCACGTCCATACCGGACGCCTTGACGCCGATCTCAGCCCCATCCACCGGTTTTCCGAAGAAGTAGTTGGCGCGCACCGTGCCGGTAACATGATCGCCGGGCCGGTAGCCGCGCTTGGCGTGGTTGTCTTTCGACGCGAAGTCTACGGCGACTTTGAACTTGGGCAGCACGTATCGCTCGACGTTGAGTGCCAGTTCCGCGGTGTTGGCGCCGGCCTCCTCTGTACCCATGACAGCTCGCAGATGGTACGTCCCCAGATTCACCTCGTCGGCCAGTTCGAACTCGGCCGACGCAATGCCGAACTTGTCAGTCTGCGTGGCCTTCTTGAACACCTTGTTGCCTCGCGAATCCTGCACCTCGAAGGTCAGGTTGCGCCCACCGGCCGCCGCATGACGCGCGCGATCCAGCGCCAATGCCCGCACGTGTATGGTCTGGCCCGGTTGATAAATGGGCTTCTCCGTGGTGAGCAGTATCTGGACCTTGTCCTCCAGGCGCACCTGCTGGGTGAACTCCGCCTCTCCGATGGGCGTCTCCGCCACGTAGCGCAGAGGATAACTGCCCACCAGGCCGGCCGGAAACCGGAACTGCGCCTCCGCGGTTCCGCGCGCATTCAACCTGCCCGTGAAAAGTGCACGCACTTTCCGGCCTTCGGGCGTCAATTCGATGCGAACCGAACTCGGCCCCGAAATGGGCTCGTTGTTGGAATCCGTGACGATCACCCGCACCGCGGCTTGGCCGCCGCTCAGGTAAGATTGCTGGCCCAGGATATGGACCACCGGCATGCGCAGGATCTGCGAGATGGATTCCGTGCCCTCGATGGCGGCGGACGTGGCGGTCTCGCCCTGATGGCCGTCGTAGGAAAAGTGGTAGCGCAGGCGCTGCCAGGCCAGTTCGTCGATGGCCATCGGCTTCGTTAGTTTGAGATCTTCCTGCCAACGCCCTTTCCCCGCGCCCACGGCGACACTCTGTTCCGCGCGCCCCAGCGCCTGGTCGTCGGGATCCAGCACCTCGACCGTGAGTTGTCCCGCGCCGGCATGCGGCGCCGCATAAGGAATGGACACCCGCACCGTACCGTGCGAGTAAGTAACGGCAACCGATTCGCCAGCCGGCGTGGCCGTTTCCTGGAAGGATTCCAGCACCGTCAGACAGACGATGCCGCCGAGCGCCGCCAAGAGCAATAACCAGGCTTTCATGATGTATCTCCGCGATTGCGATCTATCGGGCCTCGTGGAATTGGACCGCGACATCGGGTTAATTGTTCCCCGAGGCTGTCACAGAGGTATTGCGCCAGCGGGCCGTTCCTTTCGAAGTCTTCTTGAATCGTTGCGGGAAGGCGCCGAGCAGACCCCCGAGGAGGACTTGACGTGCGGACACATGTGTCCGAAAATGTTATCATGAAAGGCGCCGAATTCGAGCGGCGAATACAGAAGCTGGCGCGACATAGGAAAGTCGCCTGCCAATTCGTGGCGGACAAAGGAAAAGGCAGCCATGGCCGCTTGTACTTCGGTGAAGAATACACGACCCTCAAGGATCGGAAGAAAGAGATCGGCCGCGACTTATTGGCCAAGGATGTGCCGCGATCTGAAGATCGATCCGCATGACCTGTGAGAGGTGAACCAATGTCCGCCTTTACGTATCCCGCGAAATTCACTCCCGGCCGCGACGGTCGCGTGCTGGTCGAGTTCGTCGATCTTCCACGCGTCGCGACCGACGGCAAAGACGATCACGAGGCAATGGAGGAAGCCATGGATGCCCTCGGATCGGAACTCTCGATCCGCCTGTCCCGGCGGGAAGCGATCCCGGTGTCCTCAGCCGCGAAGCGTGGTCAGCGGCTGGTGCCCGTGCCGCTTTGGCTCGCGCCGAAACTGGCGCTCTATCTGGCGATGCGCGACCGGGAGGTCAACAACTCCGAGTTGGCACGCCGCCTTGGGGTCCACGAGCGAGTCATCCGCCGTATGCTCGATCCTGAGCATGCTACGAAGGCGGAGAAGATCCAGGCGGCGCTTGCGGCTTTGGGGAAGCAGATGACCGTAGAGGTCCGCGACGCGGCCTAAACGGTGAGGGCGCGGGCAATCGGCGGGGCGTCTCTGGCCCCTTCACGGCCGCGTGGAGAATGGATTCCGGTTGCGAAGTTCTCTAATCATACGAATGAAAGCGTCGGCCTCGGAAAGCATCGCGGTCGTCGCACGGGACGAATTCAAGGACCGGCGGCGCACGGGCAATACCTTCGGACTTGCCGCCGCAAATGGAGGATAATATTGTCGATGGCTACTACGGATAAGGCCCACCTTTCACGCATCACTGTTATACCCGGCCAGCGCTCCGGACAGCCGTGTATCCGCGGACTGCGGGTGACAGTCTGGGACGTGCTGGATTGGCTTGCCGACGGTATGACGGAAGAAGAGATCTTAGACGATTACCCGTACCTGGAAAAGGCAGACTTCCCAGCCGTCTATGCCTTTGCTTCTCAGGCAGGGCGGGAGCGCCTGTCGCGTTGAAGCTTCTTTTTGACGCCAACCTTTCGCCCCGGTTGGTTGGCCGCCTTGCCGAACTCTTCCCCGGTTCGATCCATGTCCTTGACACTGGGCTCGAGCGGTTTACGCCGGGCGAAGCGGTTTGGGCGTATGCGAGGGCCAATGGGTCTGTCATCGTGACAGCCGATTCGGACTTTCTCGATCTCGCGGAGGAGCGGGGCGCACCGCCCAAGGTCGTGCGGCTTGAGAACTGCAATTACAAGACATCCCAAGTGGAGAGCCTGGTGCGGCGGAATGCCGTTCGGATCGCGGAGTTGGAGCGTTCTCCGCGACCGGTCCTCGTCATCCGAAATGTTGCCTGAACGCAAAGCCAGTTTCGAGCCGCTCTTCCAGAGTTCCATTCGGCCGAGGGGACCCGCTGGGAGCGGGTCCGCAGCCTGAGAGGCTGCCCCACGGGTAAGCTACCATAACCTTGTGGCGCACCAACCACGGCTCTTCCTCATCGACTCATTCGGATTCATCTTCCGCGCGTACCACGCGCGCGCGCGGAGCGCCGCGCCTCCCATGCGCACCAGCGCGGGCCTCTCCACCGAGGCCGTGTACATCTTCAACAACATGCTGCGCAAGCTGGCCAAGAGCTACGCGCCAGAGTACATCGCCGCCGTGTTCGAAAGCGGTGCGCCGGTGGCGCGCATGGCCGAGTTCGCCGAGTACAAGGCCAACCGCGCCGAGATGCCGCCGGATTTGGGCGAGCAGATCCCGCACATCCGCCGCGTCCTGGAAGCCATGCGGATACCAATCCTGGAATTCGCGGGCTTCGAGGCCGACGACGTCATCGGCGCCATCGCGCGCCGCGCGGAGCAGGCCGGTATCGAGGTGGTCATCGTCTCCAGCGACAAGGACATGATGCAGATCGTCAGCGAGCGGGTCTCCATGTTGAATCCCGCCAAGGACGATGAGTGGTACGGACCGGAAAAAGTTAAGGAGTTTCTCGGTGTGATGCCGGCGCAGGTGCCTGACCTCTTCGCGCTGAAGGGCGACGCCATCGACAACATACCGGGCGCGCCGGGCATCGGCGACAAAGGCGCACGGGACCTGATCGAGCGCTTCGGCTCGGTGGAGGCGGCCATCGCGCGCGCGGGCGAGGTGGAGCGCAAGATGTATCGCGAGAGCCTGCAGAACAACGTCGAGCGCATCCTGATGAGCAAGCGCCTGGCGACCATCGATACGGCGGTGCCCATCGAGTTCGATCTCGATTCGGTGCGCGCGCGGGAGCCCGACCCGGACGCGCTGAAGCAGGTTTACAAGGACCTGGAGTTTCACAGCCTGCTGAAGGAGTTGGGGCCCAGCGAAGACACGCGCACGCGGGACTACCAGGCGCTGGCGCCGGCCGCGGCGGTCGCTGAGTGGCTGCAGACGATTCCCGCGGACGCGCCGGTGGCCGTGGCCATCGCGGAATCGGGCGCAGGCGAGTTTGCCCTGGACATCGGCCTCGATATCGCCCAGGCCACCATCGGCATGGCATGGAAATCCGGCGAAGCGCGCTCGGCTCAGCTCGCGCCGGGGACATCGATGGGCGTTCTTAAGCCGTGGCTCGAAGACGCCGCGCGGCCCAAAATCGCATGTGACGTGAAGTCCGCACTGCTGGCGCTCGACAAGCTGGGCATTCAGGGTGCCGGTTTCGAGCACGACATCATGCTGTATGCGTTCCTGCTGGACGCCGATCCCTCGGGCTGCCCGCTGGAGGAGCAGGCGCGCCGGCGGCTCGACATGAAGCTGGGGGCGGCGCCGGAGCAGCACGCCGACATCACCCTGGAGATTTGCCGGTCGCTGCGGCCGGTGGTCGTCGAGCGCGGGTTTGAAAAGCTGTACTCGGAAATCGAACTGCCGCTGGCGCGCGTGCTGGCGCGCATGGAGCGCGTGGGCGTGCGCATCGACGGCGCCGAACTGGGGCGGCTCTCGGAGCTGATGGAGCGCGACATTACGCGGCTGACCGGCGAAATCCACGCGCTCGCGGGCAAGCCGTTCAACATCGCCTCGCCGCAACAATTGGGACGCATTTTGTTCGAAGACCTCGGGCTGCCCGCGCCGTTCAAGTACGGCAGGGGCAAGACCATATCGACCGCGGCGGATGTGCTGGAGGAGTTGGCGGGCGATCACGAGATCGTGCGCAAGGTGCTCGAATACCGGCAGCTTACCAAGCTGAAGGGCACTTACGTGGATGCGCTGCCGGCGCTGATCGATCGGCAGACCGGGCGGCTGCACACCAGCTTCAACCAGACCGGCGCGGCCACCGGCAGGCTATCGTCGTCGAACCCGAACCTGCAGAACATCCCCATCCGCACCGAACTGGGGCGCGAGATTCGCGCCGCGTTCGTGCCGCGCGCGGGTTGGAAGCTGATCGTGGCGGATTACTCGCAAATCGAGCTGCGTCTGCTGGCGCACATGTCGCGCGACGCGGTGTTGGTGGAAGCGTTCCGCAACGGCGAAGACATCCACACGCGCACGGCCGCCGAGGTTATGGGCGTGCCGCCGCTGATGGTGACGCCGGAGGCGCGGCGCGATGCCAAGGCGGTGAACTTCGGAATCGTGTATGGCATCAGCGCGTTTGGACTGGCGGCCCAGTTGGGGATCTCGCGCGGCGAGGCGGAAAAGTACATCAAGAACTACTTCGCGCGCTACGCCGGGGTGCGTCGATTCATCGATACCACCATCGAGGAGGTACGGCGAACGGGGGTGACGCACACGCTGTTCGGACGCGAGCGGCCCATCCCCGAGATCAACAGCCGCAACTCGAACGCGCGCGGGTTCGCCGAGCGGACGGCGGTGAACTCGCCGCTGCAAGGCACGGCGGCGGATCTGATTAAGCTGGCGATGGTGCGCATCGATGCCGCGCTCGAGGCCGGCGGATACCGGAGCGCGATGCTGCTACAGGTTCACGACGAACTGGTGTTCGAGTGCCCGCCAGAGGAGGTGGAGGCGGTCTCGAAACTGGTGAAGCGGGAGATGGAAGGAGCCTGCCAACTGAAGGTGCCGCTGGTGGTGGATGTGGGGATAGGAAGCAACTGGCGGGACGCAAAGTAGGCTCGTGGTATCCTCTATATCCAAGGCAAGGCAAATGGGTATTCCCTGACCGGCCCATCGTGGAGATCGATAACAGGGACCCCATCTACGACGACAAAGGCCGCCTGACGCATTGAGGTGGGCCACGCCTCACCGCCGCAGATAGGCGTCGTCGCCGCGGATCCAATCTTCGCGCACCGGGGAGAACACATCGACCACCACGCTGTCTTCCAGCGCCTCGACGCCGTGAGGCACGTGCGGCGGGATGGCGATCGACTGGCCGGCGAGCACGATCTGCTCCCCTCCATCGATCAGGAATTTCATCGCGCCCTTTTCCACCGTGGCGATCTGTTCGTGCACATGGCTGTGCGCGGGGACCACCGCGCCCTTATGTATCTCCAGCCGAGCGATGGTCATATTGGCGCCGTGGATGACTTTCCGGGCCACGCGCGGGTTCAACTGTTCCTGTTCCAGCTTATTCCAATCATAGAGTTGCATGGAAAGCATTCTAGCATCCTCGCCGCCTCATATTGGCCGCGAAATGAGTTGAAACTTGTCGAGCGCTGGGTTCATCTTACTTCCGATGGGAAGCAACCAGGCGCTTGGCCGTATAAGCGCGTGGGGTGGCGAGTCGCAGGAGGCTATTATAGCGATGCTGGAAAAGGGGAGCAATTCGTATCAAGGTGGGGCCTACAATGGCGGGTCGAATGGCGCCGGTCGTTCGAGTATTGTCCACCACAGAATTGTGGATAACCCTGGCGGGGACGCGGGGACGCGTCCCGCGCTGTTTTCCGGCATTTTGCCGGGGGACTATACGAGGATCGCCGCCACCGGGCGGGTCAAGGAGTTCGCGCGTGGTGAGGTACTGTACCTCGAGGGCGACTCAATACATCAGGTTTTGCTGCTCACCGCGGGGCTGGTAAAACTCAACAAGCTTGGACTGAGTGGTACGGAAGTAATCCTCAGGCTCGGCGTGCCCGGCGACGTCCTTGGTGCGCTGGGCGTGTTTTCCGCCGGCAGCCACTGCACAACGGCGCAAGCATTTCGGCAGTGCCGGGCACTCGTCTGGGATGTATCCTCTTTCAAAGCTCTGGTGGAGCGCTTCCCGGTTCTGCACCAGAACATGGCTCGAATTCTCGGCGGGCACTTGCTGGAACTCGAGGAGCGATTTCGGGAAGTGGCAACCGAGAGAGCTGGTCCGCGGGTAGCCCGTCAGGTGTTGCGACTAATGGAGCAGGTCGGCAAATCAGTCGATGGCGGGGTGGAAATCGGGCTTTCGCGCGAGGAGTTGGCGCAGATGACGGGCACGACGTTGTTTACGGTAAGCCGGCTGCTCTCAGCCTGGGAAGCGCGCGGGATGGTAAGGCCTCGCCGTGAAGCCGTGGCGATTTACGACGTTCCGTCGCTGCGCGCCGTCGGGAGAGGTGACGAATCGTTGTGCGTCGTGGAATCCGCCCCGATCCGGAAACCATCATATCAAAAGGCCTTAAGCGCTATCGCCTAGCCTGGTAGCTCCGGGTCGAGGGGGCACCCCCCTGGCCGGTGTGCTCCAGTTCCCGCAACCCCACCGGCGGCAAGACCCGCATCGGGCGTTCCGCTGCCGGCGCCACCTCAGCTCCCGGTTTCCGTATTGTATTATGATGAAGACTGCCTATGAAGGGTATCGTGCTCGCCGGGGGCACGGGAAGCAGGCTGTTCCCGCTGACCAAGATCACCAACAAACATTTGTTGCCCATTTACGACCGGCCCATGATTTACTACCCCATCCAGACGCTGGTGGATGCTGGAATCCGCGACATCCTCATCGTGACCGGCGGTAGGAATTCGGGCGACTTCCTGCGGCTTTTGGCGAACGGGAAGCAGTTCGGGCTGGAACACATCAATTACACCTACCAGGAAGGCGA
>PMVV01000398.1 GCA_003166475.1 Bryobacterales bacterium
GAATCCTGTCACCACCGGGGCGAAGACTTCTTTGATGCGTGTCGGGATCTTCCCAAAGTTCCAATCCATCCGCCGCAATGGCAAATCCTTGATTCGTGTAAATGATGACTGTTGCGGTCATTTTGGACAACTCGATGCAGAGCGGGTCTGTGAGCGAAAGCATCTACCAATCGGCCACGTAGCGAATTTGCCGAGAGGACCGACCGCGCGACAAAAGCGTATGCGGCACTGGATCCTCTCCGGCCTTTGTTCGTTCCGAGTCGTCAAACCCAACCTAGCTTTCCCGCGCTACGCCCATGGGTATAATCCTGCATGAAGGCACCTGCTGAGCGTGACTCGCGTTTCTATATCGGCGGGGTGGACATGGGCTGGACGCCCCGCTTCTCTACAGTCTAGCGAAGAGGGACGCCGAGAGCAGATTCAGATCGATATGCGCGAAATTCCCGGCGACCTGTGGTCGCTTTCAAAGTGCTAACGGTGGGCGCGTTCATGCCGTTCGTGGCCCTCGCGCTGACGATGAAGCTGCTTTGGGACTCGCGGCGGAGGAGCCGCACGGCTGAGCGAAAACTGCCGTATCCACGCTAAAGCCCCACTACCCTTTAGTCGGCGCGGGGCTTCAGCCCCGCCGCTTTTTGGCCGCCATGTAGCGCACCCTTTAGCCGGGGGTGCCCTCTGGGCCTGGCGGACTTCAGTTCGCCGTGCGCCTTGCGCCGCGGGAGCTAACCTGTCATAGGAAGGATCTACGTGGCGAGCCAGAACGTGGCTGGCAGTACTGCTCGCTGCGCCTATTTCCACCGTCGCGATTGGCTCCACGACTTTCATTCTCCGCGACCTCGTCAACCCTTGCGTTATCTGGCGTGCATCAGACCCCGGCAGTCCTCACATCACCGCGCATGCCCCGTGCAAAGAGGTCAATGACGTGGGCGAGACGAGGATTCGGGATGGATCTGGGGCACGCTTCGCTCGTGGCAACGGATAGTGGTTCTCGCAGGGTGCTTGATGATTTTAGAAGTATTCCCAATGGTCTTCAGCTTTTGGCCGCTGGCCTTGTTGGCGAGTATTGGATTCTTATGGACGGCATACCGGATGCCGGGTGACGTGACCCGTCATGGCTTCAACCTATACAACATCCTCGGAAACGCAATCGTCTCCCTGATGTGCTCCAGCCCGCACAGCCACGCTACGCAGCGCTCGATGCCCATGCCGAAACCGCCGTGCGGCACGCTGCCGTACTTGCGCAGGTCGATATACCAGTCGAAGGCTTCCGCCGGCAGATTCTGCTCCGCGATGCGGCGCAGCAGAAGGTCCACATCGTGTATGCGCTGGCCGCCGCCGATAATTTCGCCGTAGCCTTCAGGCGCCAGCACGTCCACGCCCAGCGCCACTTCGGGCCGCGCCGGGTCGGGCGCCATGTAGAACGCCTTCACCGCCGACGGGTAGCCATCCACCATCAGGGGACGGTCGAAATCCTGGCTCAGCAGGGTTTCGTCGGTGCCGCCGAAATCGCCGCCCCACTGGATCTCGCTGCCTTTGGCTTGCAGCGTCTTCACCGCTTCGTCATAGCTCATGCGCGGGAAGGGAGCTCGAATCGCCTCCAGCTTCGAAACATCGCGCTCGAGCACTTTCAGTTCGGGGCGCCGGTTCTCCAGCACGCGGCCCGCGACGAACACCAGCATGTCTTCGGCGAGTTGCTTCACGTCCTCCAGCGTGGCGTAAGCCATTTCCGGCTCTACCATCCAGAACTCGGTCAGATGCCGGCGCGTCTTGGATTTCTCCGCTCGGAACGTCGGTCCGAATGTGTAGACCTTGCCGAACGCCATGGCCGTGGCTTCGTTATAAAGCTGCCCGGATTGCGTCAGATATGCTTTGCTGTCTTCGAAGTAATTCACTTCGAATAGCGTGGTGGTTCCCTCGCACGCCGCCGGCGTGAAGATGGGCGTATCCACCAGGGTGAAGCCGTGCGAATCGAAATAATCGCGCACCGCGCGGATCACTTCGTGCCGCACGCGCATGATGGCGTGCTGCCGCTGGCTGCGCAGCCAGAGGTGCCGATGGTCCATCAGGAATTCGACGCCGTGCTCCTTCGGGGTGATGGGATACGGATCGGACTCCGGTACGCGCTGCACTACTTCCAGATCTTCCACGTCCATTTCGTAGCCGCCGGTGGCGCGCTGTTCGGCGCGGATCTTGCCGGTGACAACGATGGCGGATTCCTGGGTCAGGTCCTTGATTGTTTCGAACAGCGCTTCCGGCAGCGCGCTCTTCACCGCCACGCACTGCATCAGTCCCGTGCCGTCGCGCAGGATGGGGAAGACAATCTTGCCGGACTTGCGCAGGTTGTACAACCAGCCGCAAAGCCGGACGGTCTCGCCGGCGTGCAGCGCGGCGTCGGCAATAGTGATTCTAGGTGCATTCATAGCGTTCAAAACCTTCAGCCGTGTTGTGGGGCGGCCAATCCTGCCCGCCCTACAAGTCCTCCAACCGATCGAATAACTCCGCCGTCGTGGCCAGCGTGAATCCCGGCGCCTCTTTCAACTCCAGCAGCAGCGGATACTGGTCCGCGCGCGTGCGCAGCAGGTCCATGGTCTTCTTCCAGTCGATGCTTCCGCCTTCGGCCAACAGCGGAAACAGGTGCTGGTCCGCCTTGCCGTCGTTGTCGTGGATATGGGTGGAGCGGATGCGGTCTTTCATCACGTTGAAGGCCGCCTCCACGCCCTCGCCGATGTTGGCGTGCCCCGCGTCGAAGACGAAGTTCAAATCCAGGCGCGTCAGCTCCAGGAAAACCATCAGGCGCTCGGCGCTCGAAAGCGCGTTGGGAATGTTCTCCAGCAGCACTTCCACGCCCCGCTGGCGCGCGAAAAGGCTGATCTGCTCCAGCGCCGAGAAGGCCGCGTCGACGGCCCGCTCGGAAAACTCTTCGCCGGAGACGCCGATGTGTTGGACCATGTATTTGAATGGAATCGTCTCGGCGATTTCCAGCGCGCGCTTGATCTCATCCACCATTTCCAGGCGTCTGCCTTTCACCGGCTCGGTGATGGTGATCACCGAGTGCGGCCCGGAACGGCCCCAGATTTCGTCGCTATACATGGGGGCGTGAATGGAATGGAGCTTCAAGTCCGAGTCGCGAAACCAGTGGCCCAGTTCGGCGATCTGGGCGCGATCGCGGTAGTCCAGGTGCTGCCGCGCGCAGAAGATTTCCACGGCCGGAATCCCCGCGCGCTGAACCTTGTCGAGTTGCGCAACCGTCAGCCGGTGACCGACGAACAGGTGCGTGGAAAGAACGTGATGCATGCTTAGTATCCTTTGGCCGTACCCTCGGTGCGCGGATCGGCGGCGCCTTCCAGCCACCCGTCGCGCGCCTGAATAGCGGCCACTTCGCCCATGCCGCCCACCATCCTCACCTGGTGGCCGCGGGCCTTCAGCAGCGCGATGGTGTCGGGCGAGAAGCCCCGCTCCATCACGAGTTGATCCGGCAGCCATTGGTGATGAATGCGTGGATAGTCGACGGCGTCCTGCACATTCATTCCGAAATCCACCACGTTGACGAGCACCTCCAGAACGCTGTTGATAATGGTAGGTCCGCCCGGTGTGCCCAGCACCAGTTCGAGCTTGCCGCCGCGCGTCACGATGGTAGGAGTCATCGAAGAGAGCGGGCGTTTGCGCGGCTGAATGGCGTTGGCTTCGCCCTGCACCAGGCCAAAGCCGTTGGGCTCGCCGGGCTTGGCGGCGAAATCGTCCATCTCGTCGTTGAGCAGGAAGCCAAGTCCGGGGACGGTCACGCCATCGCCATATCCGAAGTTCAGCGTGTAGGTGACCGCCACCGCATTGCCGTCCGCGTCTATGATCGAGTAGTGCGTGGTCTCGCTGCTTTCAGGACCCGGCGGCTTGCCCGCGTGAAGCTGCGAACTGGGCGTGGCGTGCTCCGGATCGATCGATTTTCGCAACTGCGCAATGTACGCCGGGTCCAGCAGGGCGGCCAGCGGCACCTTCACGAAGTCCGGATCTCCCATGGACGCGGCCCGATCGGCGAAATAGCGGCGCATGGTTTCCGCCAGGTAATGCAGTTCGGCGGCCGACCCCGCTCCGGCCTTTTCGTATCCCGAGCCTTCCAGCACGCCCAGCATCTGCAGGATGCCGGGTCCGCCGGAGCTGGGCGGCGGCGATGTGATAATGTCGTTGCCGCGATAAGTTCCGGTGAGCGGCGTACGTTCCACGACTGCGTAATCTTTCAGATCGGCCAGCGTGACAAGGCCGCCGTGGCGCTCCATATCCGCGGCCAGCAGGCGCGCCGTCTCGCCTTCATAAAAATCGCGCGCGCCTTGCTCCCGGATGCGCCGGAGCGTGCGCGCCATTTCGGGCTGCATGAACGTCTCGCCGGCTTCGTATAGCTTGCCGTCGCGCAGGAAGATGCGCTTCGATTCGGGGAACTGTCCCAGCCGGCCGGCCGACCCGCCGAGCGACTTCGCGAGCCCGTACGAGACCGGGAAACCTTTCTCGGCCAGCGCCACCGCGGGCCCCACCACATCCGCCCAGGGCTTCCGGCCGTATTTTTTCGAAGCGTGCTCGAAGCCGCGCACGGAGCCCGGAACTCCGGCCGCGCGATAGCCGGTCACGCTTTCGTTGGTGGCCTTGCCGGAGGCGTCCAGATACATGTTGCGCGAAGCTTTTTCGGGCGCGCGCTCGCGAAAATCGAGGAACGTGGAGCGCCCATCGGCAAACCGCACTAGCATGAATCCGCCGCCGCCGATGTTCCCGGCCGAAGGATGCGTGACGGCCAGCGCGAAGCCCACCGCCACGGCCGCATCCACTGCGTTGCCGCCCGCTTCGAGCACCGCAACTCCGGCGTCGGTGGCATTCTGCTCGACCGTGACCACCATGGCGTGCCGAGCGTGTACCGGCTGCGCCGCCCACACGGGCAAAGCCAGAGCCAGCCACCACACCCACACCAGTCTTCGCATAGACACTTGATTCTACTATGCGGCAGGTTTTCTATTTCCGGGCGCGCTGCCGTTTACACTCGAACAGCACGATGCCGGCGGCCACCGAGACGTTCAACGACGGAATGTGGCCTTCCATGGGAATGCGCACCAGCACGTCGCAATGCTTGCGCACCTGCTCGTGCAGGCCCTTGCCCTCGCCGCCGAAAACCAGCGCAGTGGGCGCGCTGTATTCGATCGCATCGTACCCTTCCGTGCCGCGCTCGTCCAGGCCATAGATCCAGTAGCCCAGCTCTTTCAGCCGTTCGAGCACGCGATTGATATTCGTGGCGCGCACCACGGAAACGTATTCGAGCGCTCCGGCGGCGGCCTTGGCCACTACATCGGTAAGCCCCACGGCGCGCCGTTCGGGGATGACCACCGCCCCCGCGCCCGCGGCGTGCGCCGTGCGCACGATAGCGCCCAGATTGTGCGGATCTTCGACGCCATCCAGCACCACCAACAACTGCGCGGCCGGCGCCACGTCGTCCAGTTCGGCGTAGCGCTGGGGCGCACCCATGGCCACCACCCCCTGATGCGCGGGCGTGCCGGCCAACCGGTCGAGCCCCCCGCGCTCCTCGAAGCGCACGGACACCGACGCGCGGCGCGCCAGGTCGATGATCTCCTGCAAGCGCGCGCCGGCCGCGCCTTTGGCGACCAAGATGCGGTCGAGCGGGCGGCCCGCTTTCAGGCTTTCGAGCACCGGATTGATGCCGCTGAGGATAGCCATTCGCCTTACTGCTCGGGCAGCAGGCGCAGGCCGTTGTTCAGCCGGTTGGTGAAGTTAGCGATCGCCGCGACCAGCGTGATCTCGACGATCTGCTCATCGTTGTAGTGCTGGTTCAGCGCATCGCGCGTTTGCGCGCCGTCCGCCGTGCGCGTCAATTCGCGCGCATATTGAATGGCGGCGCGTTCGTGTGCGGTGAAACCGTCATCCTGACCGGCCTGGAGAGCGCGCATTTCCTCTTCCGTGACGCCCGCTTTGCGCCCCGATGCCGTGTGCGCGGCCGTGCAATAGGCGCACTTGTTGGTATAGGACACGGTCAGGTAAACCAGTTCCTTGGTGCGCTGGTCCACGGACCCCGGACCCACGATGGAGCCATAGAGGGGCACGAAGTTCTTCAGCACCTCGGGCCGGTTGGCCATCAGGCGAAAGAAATGAATGGGGCGCTTGGCGCGCTGTTCGAGTTCGGCTAGGTATTCGTTTTGGGCCGGTTCGACGAGGTTGATTGTGTTTGCCATCTGCCCAGTATAGCTGGCACGGCCGTTCACACGCTGCTGAGCGGGGACGCGTAACGGATACGGATGTCGTGGTGATAATAATCCGAATTGGCGAACTTCTCCTGGAAGATGCGCTCCCAGCGGGCGTTCTCCTGGCAGTTGCGGCACTGGCCGCAATGGCAGCGTCCCGAAGCGCGGCGGGATTTGGCCGCACGGGCCTGCGGAACGGGGTCCACCCGGGGCGGCGCGGGAACCGCGGGCTTTCGCGGTTCCGGGGGAGCGTCGCACTCTGGCGCGACGCCGGGCACGGCTTCCCAAGGGAGCAATTCGCTCGCGGCGCGCGCCCCGCGCCGGTGTCCGGACGTCGAACGCAGCGTGCTGAAGGCGTATAGCACCTCGCCAAAGCTGGCCAACTCCAAACCCGCTGACTGAAGTGATATCGATTCGTTAACCATCGGAACTATGAACCTCCTCCGGCCAAGCAGATAATTAACCGTGAACTCGATAATGATATCCCGAAGAAAATTCAAGTTCAATAGGTATGATTAACCAAAGATAACTAAATTTGACTAAAAACTCCGAATTAGGCCGGATCGGCCCTGTGGCAAGGAGTCTGCCACGAGCCGGGGCTACCGCAGGGCCTTCTCCGGCGATAGAAATGACGCCTCAGCGGATAAGAAAAGGAAATTTTATTTGCGAGCGTCGCACCTGGCGCAAATCGCCGATCGAAGGCGGGCCAGCCCGCAGGCACTCGCCGCAGGTGTTCACCCGGATCGTGAGGCTGGTGCCCCAGGCGACGAGCCGGCAGGATAGCGGTGCTAAACTAAGAATTGCATGGCAGCAACAACCATCGTGCCGATGGAAGAATACCTGCAAACCAGCTACGACCCCGACCTGGAGTACGTGGATGGGCAATTGCTGGAGCGTCATGTGGGTGAACGGCGGCGCAGCCGTCTGCAGTTTCTGATTGGACTTGAGCTTGGCCCCCGCGAGCCGGGGAGGTTCCACACCTATACCGAACAGCGCCTGCGCGTTTCGCCGCACCCCAGGTATCGGGTTCCCGATCTGTGTGTGATGGCCCTGCCGTATCAACGCGAATCCGTCTTCACCCACCCGCCCCACCTGGTCATCGAGATTCTGTCCCCGGATGACGAGCCGGCCGACATGCTGGAGAAGATCGCCGATTATCTTAAGTTCGGCGTCCCGCACGTATGGATCCCCGACCCGTACCGTCAACGGCTTCAGGTAGCCGACCGCGATGGTCTCCACGACCGGCCCGATCTCATCGTCGAGACCGAATTAGCCGGCCGCTTGGATTTCGGCGAGTTGTTCGCCAAGCTGGACGAACCGAGCGAGTGAGATTCCCAGACTCGTCCCGGTAGACCTGCTCCAGACTGGCGCGCATTCGGGCGGCGGTACCAACCGATCACGACTTACTCCAGCCTGCCGCTCAATGGCCTGGCACTCCACTGCAAGCTGCCCTGAGCGTCTCTCTCCCCGACAAACATCTGTCCGGCGGCGAGTCTCTTCGGCCAAAACAGCCAGCGGTACTCCACCCACAGTGTTACTTCGGCTCTTGTTATGCTACCAGGAAGACGGATCGCTGTTCGCAGTGGGCACGGCACTGTGACCGTCTCTCCCGGTGAGAGCGATTTATAACGATAATTCCTGCGGTCAATCACCATCGAACGGTCAAACCCGATGTTCCGGTCTGTGATCACTTTATCCAGACCGCATATGATCTGCACTTCCTCCATGGAGAACAGACTGTTATGATTGGAAACATCGAAGCGGGCAGAGATGGGATCCGATTCATCAAGATACCGGGGCATGCCTATCCCAACGGCCGGCTTCAGGGCCAGAAGACCAATTAATGAAACAATTGCACTGAGCCGCGACTACTATCCCCCAGGCCCTCTTCCCCCAGCGCGTCTTCCTGTCTGCTATGTTGCCGCTCGCTATGGATTTCGCCTTCTTCGACCCTCTCTTTGCCCTGGCTCTCTTCTTGTGGATCTCCTTGTCCTTCGCCATTAGATACAAGCTCCACCGCCACGGCTGCTACTTCGCGTCGCGCCAGTTATCCCCGATTCCCACATCCACCAATAATGGCACTTCCAGCCGGTAGACCTGCTCCATCTCGCGCTTCGCTAGCGCCGCGACCGCCGCCGCCTCGTCCGCCGGAGCCTCGAACACCAGCTCGTCGTGAACCTGCAGCAGCATCGCAGCCCGGCCGGCCCTCCGTTCCATTTCCCGATCGATGCGCACCATGGCCAGCTTGATCAGGTCCGCCGCGGTCCCTTGCAGCGGGGAATTCACCGCCGTGCGCTCCGCGAACCCGCGCGCGTTCGGATTGCGGCTGTTGATATCCGGGATGGGCCGCTCGCGGCCCAACAGCGTGCGCGTCACACCCGTGCGCCGTACTTCCGCTTTGGTGGCCTCGATGAACTTCCGCACGCCCGCGTAGCGCGCGAAGTAGCTCTCGATGTACTCCTGCGCCTCGCGTTGCGTAATGCCCAACTGCGCAGCCAGCCCAAACGGGCTGATGCCGTACACGATGCCGAAATTCACCGCCTTGGCGTTGCGGCGCGCCTCCGGCGTCACCATCAG
>PMVV01000069.1 GCA_003166475.1 Bryobacterales bacterium
CCTCTCAGGCCGCCTCTTCCGCCGCCCGTTTGCGGATTGCCGCTACGCGGGTGTCGCTGGGATTGCTGCTGCTGGCGGCATCGGCGAGGCCCTGGCAGAAACCGGCGGATCCGCCGACGGACGCTAAGTCCGCGCAGACCGCCGGGGCTGCTGAAAAAGCCAAGGAAACCACTCCCCCAAAGGACTCCGCACCGGCCAAAGCAACCGGCTTTCCGAACACCGGCGAATCCCTCAATTACTCGTTGACATGGCCGGGCGGCGCGAGTCTCGGCGAGGCCCATCTGCGGGCCGGCAAAAGCGACAACGGCTGGACGTTCGATTTCTCCCTCGACGCCTCCGTGCCCGGATTTGCCATCTCGGACCACTACCGTTCCCGAGCCAACGCCGACTTTTGCTCGCTGCAATTGGAAAAGGAAACCACGCACGGCCAGCGCCATACCCACGAGAAGACCGTTTTCGATTATAAGGAAGGCAGCGCCACACGCACCACCTTGGTGGAGGGCGGCGGCCATACCGACATCGAGATCAATAACTGCGCGCACGACGGCCTGGACTACGTCTTCTATGCGCGCCGCGAACTGGGGCTGGGCCATGGCGTTCCTCAGCGGGAGGATGTGTTGTTCGGCGCATCTTACTCCGTGCGCATGGAATTCGCCGGCGTGCAGGATGTGACCGTGTCAGGCAAGCGCCGGCAGGCCGACCACGTCATACTCTACCTGAAGGGTCCCGCCTCCGACTCCAAGCTCGAGATCTTTTTCGAACGCGACCCGGCCCGTACGCCCTTAATCATCAAGGCGCCGCTCCCAGTCGGCACGTTGTCGATGGAGCTTGTGCGCTGAATGCGCGTGGCGTTCTTTTCCCCGCTGCCGCCCTGCCGCAGCGGCATCGCCGACTATTCCGAAACCCTGGTCGAACATCTGAAGCCCCTGGTGGATCTGGAGGTCTTCGCGGATGCGGACCGGCCCTTCGATCCGTCCCGCTTCGATATCGCGCTTTATCACCTGGGGAACAACCCGCACCACAGTTTCGTTTACGAAGCCGCGCTGCGCCATCCCGGCGTGGTGGTGATGCATGAATCCAACCTGCATCACCTGATTGCGGAGCTCACCATCCGGCGCAACGATTGGGATGCTTACCTCCGCGCGTGCGAATACGAGGGCGGCCCGCCAGCGCTGGCCCATGCTCGCCGCGTGCGAGCGCTCGAGGTGGGACCCGATTACGAAGGCGTGCGCATGCTTCGCCGCGTGCTCGAATCGGCCCGCGCCGTGGTCGTTCACAGCCAGTTCATGGTGGACGAAATGCACGCGGCCGGTTTCGGCGGACCCATCGCGCGTATTCCGCATGGCGCTTGGATTCCCCAGGCCGATCGCAACGCGTGGCGCTATCGTTTGGGGCTGGACGAAACCACGCCCCTTATCGGCGTCTTCGGCTTTCTGAAGCCCTATAAACGCATCGCCGAATCGTTGCGCGCGTTTCGGCGGCTGCTTCGTGTAGTGCCCGCCGCCAAAATGATCCTGGTGGGCGAGCCGCACCCGGAGTTTCCGCTGCAGTCGCTGATTCACACCTTGGGGCTCTCGGCGGCGGTGCGCGTGATGGGATTCACACCCATCCAAGACTTCACCGGCTACATGGCCGCCTGCGATATCGTGCTGAATCTGCGCTATCCGACCGTAGGCGAAAGTTCCGGCAGCCTGCTCCGCGCGTTCGGATTGGGCAAGGCCGTGCTGGTTTCCGGGGTCGGCGCATTTCAGGAACTTCCCGATGACGTATGCCTCAAAGTGCCTGTGGGCGCGGGCGAAGAAGACCTCATCTTCGAGTATCTCAACCTGCTGGCTTCGCGCCCGGACGTAGCCCGCGCGCTGGGCGACCGCGCCGCGCGTTACGTGAAAGAAGAATGCAACTGGGATCGGGTGGCGGGCCTGTATGCTTCGTTCTTAAGGTCGGTCGTCGAAGGAAGCCAGTGCAAAACACAACCACCAGCCACCAGCCACCAACCACTAGCCACGGGCGATCAGCCCCCAGCCACGGGCGATCAGCCCCCAGCCACGGGCGATCAGCCCCCAGCCACGGGCGATCAGCCCCCAGCCCCCATCGCCCCCGCGTACGTCGCGAGTTGGGCAGCCAACACGGAAGCCCTCGGGTATGTGGACACGCATCTGACGCGGCTGGTCAAGACGCTGGAAATCACGCCTCCGGGCGGCGCCGAAGACCGCATCCTGGAAATGGGTGCGTACCTGCAGATCACCCCGGCGCTGCGCTCCAAGCTCGGCTACGGTTGCGTGCGCGGCTGCTACTATGGACCCGCGGGCAAGATCGACCGGCGTAGCGCGACATCGACCGAAGGCGAATCGTTCGACTGCGAGATCGATCTGTTCAACGCCGAGAAAGATCCGTTTCCCTACCCGGACGGGCACTTTGCGACCGTGCTCTGCTGTGAGTTGATCGAGCATCTGACGGAAGATCCGATGCACCTGATGAGCGAGATCAATCGCATCGTGAAGCCCGGCGGACACCTGGTGCTGACCACGCCGAACATCGGGAGCCTGCGCGGCATAGCCGCCATTCTGGAAGGCTATCATCCAGGCGTCTTTACGGCCTACATCCGGCCGCGCGCCGATGGCGAAGTGGAAGCGCGGCACAACCGCGAGTACGCTCCGAAAGAGATTGAGCGGCTCTTGCTGAACTCCGGTTTCACGGTCACACTGCTGGAGACCGGACCGTTCCGCCAGACTCCGCGCCCGGAGGAAGGCTGGGTGCTGAATCTGCTCGAACGCTTCGACCTGCCGAAGGACTTGCGCGGCGACGATATCTACGCGGTGGGCCGCAAGACCGGCGCGGTCCGCGAGCGCTATCCGGACTGGTTGTACGCATGAACGCCGTACGCATGAACGCCGCTTACGACGATACCGACGTTCGACTCTCCGGCGACTTGCAAGTGGAAGCGCGCTTCAACCTGCGGAACACGTCCCGCGATTCCTGGCGTCCGGACGAAGGATTCGCCGCCGGCTTCCATATCTACGACTCCGAAACCGGAACATTGGTCGTGGATGGCGAACGCCAGGCTCTGCCAGGGGATGTCGCGCCAGGCAGTTCCGTGCCGGTGGAGCTGCGCTTCGCGTTGCCGCCCGAACCCGGCCGCTACGACGTTTTCATCTCGCCTATGCGCGAAGACGTCTGCTGGTTCTACACTCTGGGCTGGCCGTTTTTGCGCGTGGAAGCGATTGTGGAAGACGGGCATGCGCGGCTGGAGCGCGTGCGTGTCGTGACGCTCGGCACCATTCGCCGCGAAAACCTGGTGCGCGCCGTGGGCCGGGCTTTCACCCTGCCGGTCTCGACCATCGCGCGCAACCGCAGCCTGATCCGCACCATGGTGCGCCGCGATATTCTGGGCCGCTACCGCGGTTCCTTTGGCGGCGTGTTCTGGACCATTCTGAACCCGCTGCTGCTGATGCTGACCTACTTCTTCGTCTTCGGCGTGGTGCTGCGGACGCGCATCGGTCCGGACCCCAGCCGAACCAGCTTTGCTCTCTATTTCCTCGCGGGAATGCTGCCATGGCTGGCCTTCAGCGAGGCGGCCGGACGCGCCCCCACCGTCATGCTGGAACACCGCAACTTCATCAAGAAGCTGGTCTTCGCGGTGGAAACGCTGCCTATCAACCTGGTGGTATCGGGTCTGGTCACCGAGACTTTCGCGCTGCTGCTCTTCACCATCGGCGTGTTTCTGGCGCACGGGAAAGTGCCGGCTTCGGTCGTTTGGCTGCCCGCGTTGATCGTGCCGCAGGTGCTCTTCACCGCGGGCGTCTGCTGGTTCCTGGGGGCGCTCGGTGTATTCGTGCGCGACCTGGGACAGGTCATCGGCTTCCTGCTGACGCTCTGGTTTTTCCTGACCCCCATCTGCTATCCGGAGGCGTCGTTGCCCGCGGCCGCGCTGCCGCTGCTGGCGAAGAACCCCATGTTCGTGCTGGTGCGCGGCTATCGCGCCATCTTTCTGGAAGGCCAGGCGCCCGTGTGGGCCTCGCTGTGGAAGCTGTGGATCGCCGCAGCGGCCGTCTTCATCCTGGGACACGCCTGGTTCTACAAGCTGCGCCGGTCGTTCGCCGATATCATCTGACGCGCCGGTGTCCGCTTTCCTTTGTACCCGGCCCTGTTATACTCAATTCCAGGCGGAGAACTGAGATGGACCACGGTGCCCAGCACGGCTCGGACGGGGGGATCGAAGAACTCGTCTTTTCGAAGTTTCCGATTTTTCGGGAGCTGAAGCGGATCGCGGCTGCGGTTCCGAATGAAGACTGGAACGAGTTGCCGGCGGATCTCGCGGTGAATTTGGACGACTACCTTTATCCAGGCCCAAAGAAGTGAGAATATTCGTCGACTCGCCGCTATGGCTCGCGATGGCGTGTCCCTCGGATTCATCCAGGCATGCCGCGCTGGAGGCCCTGGCCAGACTCGGCGATGCCGAGCTGGTGACCACCGCGGACGTTCTGGTGGAAGTCCTGGCCGCAGTTGCGAAGTTTTCGACGGCAGTACGTGGCGCCGCCGCAGCCATGGTCGGAAAGATTCTGGAGTCGGAGACGGTCGCAGTCGTTCCGCAATCCCACGAATCGTTCCTGTCCGGTCTGGCTCTGCTTGAAGAGCGGCTCGACAAAGGATACAACCTCACCGACTGTATCTCCATGCGCACGATGCGGGCAATGGACATTGCCAAGGTCCTTACCTTCGACCATCACTTTCGGCGGGAGGGTTATACGGTCCTCCTGGACCGCTGACACAACTGACCCGCCGACCCATGCTGGCCAAGCTGACCGCCGCTCTCATCGCGTATGGACCCCTGGGCATCCTGGTGTTGGCATTCATCGATTCGGCCGGCATTCCGGTGGCTTCGGGCATGGACGCGCTGGTGATCCTGGTGGCCGCCAAAGCGCCATCGCGCGCGCTGCTCGCGGCATCCATGGGGGTGCTCGGATCGCTGATCGGAAACGTGGTGCTTTTCGTGGCCGCACGGACCGGCGCGCGGCGCTTCGTAAAGGATGCGCAGCCGGGAGACAAGCAGCGCTTCCGCAAATGGTTCGAGCGCTATGGCTTGCTGACCATCTTCATCCCGTGCATGCTGCCCGTTCCGCTTCCGTTGAAGGTGTTCGTCATCTCGGCCGCGGCGATCGGCACGCCGCTGCGCACATTTGTGCTGGTGATCCTGCTCGGCCGGGCGATCCGCTATGGCGGCGAAGCGTACCTGGGGGTGGTGCTCGGCGAGGGATCGGGGCCATACTTGCGCGCGCACACCGGGCATCTGGTGGGCGGCGCGGTGGCGCTGTTCGCGGCGCTGTATGCACTGCTGATGCTGACCGAGAGAAGGCGGAGGCGTGCGATATAATGGTGGGGCAGACGATCGGTTTATGTCGTCTGCCATCCCTCCAAGAACGCGGCAGACCACGAAAGGCAATGGTCTACCCCACAAAAGCGATCACTCCTCGCGCAGCGCTGCCATGGGATCGAGGCGCGCGGCGCGATGCGCCGGCAGATAAGCAGCGATTCCGGTCGCGATTCCCAACACCACCGCCGCGATGGCCAGCGGCGCCGCATCGTACGGCTTCACGCCATAAAGCAGGCTAGCGACCAGCCGTCCGGCGGCCAGCGACGCGCCCAAGCCCAGCACTGTGCCGATGGCCAGCATCGCGGCTACTTCGCGCAGCACCAGCCAGACAACCGATCCCGGCTGCGCGCCGAGCGCCATGCGGATACCGATCTCGGCCTGACGCCGCGCCACTCCGTATGCGGTCACCCCGTACAGCCCGATCATGGCCAACAGCAGGGCCAGGCCGCCGAAGAACGCCGAGAGCAGAGCCACCATCCGTGGTTGCAGCAGCGAGTCGTTCACCTGCGTTTCGAAGTTGCGAAACTCGAGCGAAATGCCTCGATCCACTTCGCCGATGGCGGCGCGAACCGCCGGAATGAACGATTCGACCGGGCGCTCGGAACGAACCTCGAAGGTGACTTCGGCCCACGGCTCCGGGTCCTGCGCGCAGGGGACAAACGCCGACAGGAGCGGATCTTCGTTGACGGCCTCGTATTTGATATCTTTGACCACGCCAATCACTTGGTAGACGTCCTGCTTGCCGGGTTGACCGGGTGATTCCGCCCGTATGGTCTTGCCGATGGGATTGGCCTTCCCGAAGAACCGGCGGGCCGCCGACTCGCCGATCACCATCACCTTGGGCGCGCCGGCATCGTCGTGTTCGGAGAAATCGCGGCCGATCAACAAGGGCGTGCGCATGGTCGCGAAGTATCCGGGCGAAACACGGTTGAAGTACACCAGGGTGTCGTCTTTCCCCTTCGGCGAATAGCCCTCTGGCGAAACCGCGTTATTCCAGACATCGCCGCTAATGGGCGTCAACATGGAACTGGAAGCCGATGCCACGCCGGGGATGGCGCGCAAACTCTCCACAATCTCGCGGTACACGCGCGGGCGCTGCACTATGGGAACGTTGGTCTGCATCATGGCCGCCCGGACCAGAAGAACATTGTGGCGGCTGAAGCCCAGGTCCGTACTCAACAGATTGCGGAACGTGCCCAGGAACAGGCCGGCGCCTACCAGCAGCATCAGCGACAGCGCGACCTGGCCGGTGACCAGCGCCCGGCCCAGACCGAAGCGGCCCGCAACCATGCCGCGAGCATGCTCCTTCAGGATGTTGTTGGGCGATACGCTGGTGGCGCGCAGGGCCGGCGCCAATCCAAAGAGCAGTCCCGTCAGAACGGCCGCGCCCATGGTAAAGGCGAGCACGCGCAGATCCGGCGCGGTGTCGAGTTGGAGCTCACTTCCGGTCTTCGACAGAAAACGGACCAGCAGGCGGCTTCCCCAGACCGCAAAGAGCAAGCCTCCCACCGCGCCTAAGACGGAGAGCAGCAGGCTTTCCGACATGAGTTGGCGCATGACGCGGCGGCGCGCCGCGCCGATGGCCATGCGGATGGAGATCTCCCGCTGGCGAGCAGCCGCGCGGGCCAGCAGCAGGTTGGCGATGTTGGCGCAGGCGATGAGGAGCACCAGGCCGACAACCGCCATCAGGGTGAAGAGCGCCGTGCGGTACTGGTGGCCTGTGTCGGAGAACCCAGTGGCGGCGCGACGCAGAGCGAACGATCGCTGCAGGTATTGGCGCTGGCCGTCCGCGTCCCAATTCGTGGGAAGCGTGGCGCGATTGAGTTCCGGCGCCAACGCCTTCATCCTGGCTTCCGCCTGCTGCGGTGTCTCGCCCGGCGTGAGGCGCCCCAGAATGCGCAGCCACCACCAGCTTCGCGCGGCCAACGCGCTGTGGTCGGTATGCAGGATCGGCTCGCACCCAATCGGGATGGCGACGTCGAAGCGCGTATCCACATCGAGGCCTGTGAACCATGGCGGCGTCACGCCGATAATCGTGAACGGGTGCCGGTTCAGCCGGATAGTCTTGCCGACGATGTCGGGATCGCTTGCGAAATGCCGCTTCCAGAAGCCGTGGCTGATCACCGCCACGGGACCGGCATGCCCACCGCCGTGGAGATCGTCATCGGCGGTAAACACGCGGCCGCGCATGGCGGGCACGCCGAGGACGCGGAAGAAATCGCCGCTGACCCACACCCCTTCCGCGAAATGGCTCTCGCCGCCCGCGGCCAGGTCGAAGCGGTCCGTGTTGAAGGCCAAGGCTCCCGAGAAGGACTGTTGATGATCGCGCACCTGCTCCCAGATCGGGTTGGTGAAATAGTCGCCAGCTTGCGGACAGTCCAACTGCACGAGCCGCTGCGGATCTTCCACCGGCAGCGAACGCAGCATCACCGCGTTGAGGATGCTGAATATGGCGGTGTTTGCGCCAATGCCCAGCGCCAGGGAGAGAACCGCGGTCGCGGCGAAGCCGGGATTGGAGCGCAGCGTGCGCAGGGCGTAGCGCGCGTCCTGAGCGAGGGTTTCGAGGAACGGCCAGATCCAGACCGCGCGGCTGGCTTCCTGGAGTTGGGTCACGTTGCCGAAGGACCGGCCGGAGGCCTGTCCTACCAGGTCCCGATGGAGGCGCATCTCCTCGGCCAAATCCTGCTCGTACTGTTTCCGGTTAATGAGGTACCGCAATCGTCGCCACATCTCTGACATAGTTAGACTATGCCAAATGCGATCTGGTTAGGTCAAGCGGCTAATTTATGTCGTAGGTGTGGATTTCCTGGCCCTCCAGGTATTTGTCGAACCAGGCGACGATGTGCTGCAAGCGCTCGATGCGATGGACGGGCTTGCCGGAACGCGACAGCTCGTGCGTCTCGCCGGGGAAACGCACCATCACCACCGGCTTCTTCAGGTATTTCAACGCGCGAAACATCTGCTCGCCGCCCGCGCCTGGCGGAGTGCGGAAATCGGACTCGCCTTCGATCAGCATCAGCGGCGTGACGATCTTGTCCACGTAGGTGATGGGCGACCGTGCCTTGAAATCCGCCTCCTGCTCCCAGGGCGCGCCGCGGAACCAGAACGGGGTGAACAGGGTGAAGTCGGCCGTGTACCAGAAGTCGCGCCAGTCGGCGATGGATCGCTGGGACACGGCGGCCTTGAAGCGGGTGGTGTGGCCGATGGTCCAGTTGGTTAAGACGCCGCCGCCGCTGCCGCCTGTGACACCCAGCTTCTCGGGGTCCACCCAACCGCGCGCGACGAGTTCGTCGACGCCCGCCATCAGGTCTTTGAAGTCGTCGCCCGGATAAGCGTACTGGATGAGATTGCCGAACTCCTGGCCGTAGCTGGTGCTGCCGCGCGGATTGGGATAGAGCACGATGTAGCCCTTGGCGGCCATCCACTGGAATTCGTGGTCGAAGGTGTAGCCATAGGCGGAGTGCGGGCCGCCGTGGATATCGAGAATCAGAGGGTACTTCTTGCCGGGCGCGAAGTCGGGCGGACGCTGCACCCAGGCCTGGATGCGACGGCCATCGAAGCTTTTGTACCAGATCGTTTCCGGCTCGGTCAGGTTGAGCTTGGCGAACAATTCGTCGTTGATGTGGGTGAGGCGATCGAGGCGGCCGGACACGCCGTCGAGCAGGTACAGGTCGCCGATATTGGTGGGCGTCGAAACCAGCACCGCGGCCTTCGATCCATCCGGCGTGGCGCTATAGGAGACGACGTTCTGATCGCCCTTGGTGAGCGGTTCCACTTTGCCGGTTTCGGCGTCGAGGCGCTGAAGATTGGCGCGGCCCTCTGCGGCGGAATCGACGAAGATGCTGCGGCCGTCCGCGCTCCAATAGGGCATCGACGGACCCGAGCCGCGCGGCGGAGCCTGGTCGCCGCCCACGCCGCCGCCAATATCGAAGTCATAAGCGGCGGTCAGATTTCGGGGAGTTGCGCCGCGCTGGGTGGAGGCGATGAAGAGATCCGGCTGGCTGTAGGAGCGCTGCGGCAAGCCATCGCCGCGATTGAGGGAACCGACGAAGGCGATGTGGCTGCCGTCGGGGCTGAGCGAGATGGCGTGGATAGGGCCATCGATCCCGGCGACCTTGGCGATATCCCCGCCCGCCGCGTTGACGGCATAGATCTCGTCGTGCGGCGGCTCGTAATAAGGCTCGCGCACGCGGTTCGACGTGAAGTAGATCTTCGAACCATCGTGCGACCAGGCGATGTCGGATTCGCTGAAGTCGCCGGTGGTGACTGCGGTGGCCTTCTGCGCGCCGGCGAGTGTTGCGGGTACGGGTACGGTCCAGATGTGACTGGGGCGGTCCGGCTCATAGTATCCTTCGCCGTTCATGCGGTAAGCTGCCTTAACGATCACGCGAACGTCGCTCTCGGGATCGTCTTTCTCATCCTTCTTCCTGTCGAAGTCTTTGGGCAGCGTGGTGGAGAGGAAAGCTATCGCCTGGCCGCCGGGCGCCCATGCCAAGCCGCTCGCGCCCTTCGGAATATCGGTGAGCGGGCGCGCCTCGCCGCCTTCCATCGAGAGTAGATAGATTTGCGCCGGCTGGGGCTTGCCGTCCTTGTCCTTTGGCTCGGGTGCGCGGAGGAAGGCGAGCGTGCGGCCGTCCGGCGACCAGCGCGCACCGGAGTCGCGCGGGCCGGAGGTGAGCTGGCGCGCGGCGCCGCCGCGGGCGGGGATGATCCACAGCGACATTTCGTAGTTGTCGTGCTTGGCATTGACGGTAACGAGCGCGTAGGCGATCTTCGCGCCGTCCGGCGAGATCTGGGGCGAGGCGATCCAGCGGAAGGCGTACAGATCGGTCTCGGTGATGGGACGTTTGGCAGCGCCTGCGGAAGCGGCTAGTACGACGACGGCCAAGGCGGCCACGAGGCGAATTGGTGAGCGCATATGGAGCATTAAAGCACAGGATGAAAGGCGGCACATAAGGCGGGCTACGGCGTCTAATCTTCTCATGGAAACCTTCTGGATGGACCTGAAGCATGCCTTCCGCTTGCTGCGGCAGAGTCCCGGTTTTACGGCGACCGCGATCGCCGCGCTGGCGCTGGGTATTGGCGCGAACACGGCTATCTTCTCGGTGGTCAATACAGTTCTGCTCAAGCCTCTAGCCTTCCCCCAACCGGACCGCATCGTCACCCTGATGACCAAAATGCCCCAGGGCGGTTTTCCGGGGGCCTCGCTGCCGAAGTACAACGCCTGGCGGCGGCAAACCCAGGTGCTCGAAGACGTCAGCGCCTACGATCCCGGCGGGCCGGGCCTCAATCTGGCCGGCGGCGACCGCCCGGAGCAGCTTAAGGGCATCCACGTTTCGTATGAATTCTTCCGTCTGTTCGGCGCGCAGGCCGCCATCGGGCGCACGTTCACGGCAGCGGAAGACCGCCCCCGCGGCGGCAACGTCATAGTGCTCTCGAACGGCCTCTGGCAGCGCCGGTTCGGCTCCGACCCCGGCATCGTGGGCAAGGCTTTGACGCTAGGCGGCGAGTCCTACACCGTGGTCGGCGTGCTCGCCTCCGGCTTCACCTTCGATCCGCTACCGGACGTGTATCTCCCGTTCCAGGCCGATCCGGAGAGCACCAACCAAGGCCACTATTTTCAAGCCTCCGCGCGCCTGAAGCCGGGCGTTTCGCTAAGCTCCGCCAAAGCCGCGCTCAATCTGGCCGGTGAGGAGTTCAAGCGCCGGTACCCAGGCAGCATGGATCCCAAAATGAGCTTCTCGGCGGAGCTCATGCAGGAACTTCTGGTCCGCAACGTGAGGACCGCGCTCTTCGTGCTGCTGGGCGCGGTCGGCTGCGTGCTGTTGATCGCCTGCGCCAACGTGGCCAGCCTGCTGCTGGCGCGCGCCACCGGCCGCGCGCGCGAGATCGCCATCCGCTCTGCCATTGGCGCCGGCCGCGGCCGGATCGTCCGCCAACTGTTGACCGAAAGCGTGCTGCTCTCGACGGCCGGGGGCTTGCTGGGGCTGGCGATCGGCGCGCTGGGAGTGCGCGCGCTGTTGGCCGTGAACCCGGGTAACATTCCGCGTATCGGTCCGGACGGCTCCGCGGTGGCGCTGGATTGGACCGTGATGGGATTCACCCTGCTGCTGTCGCTGGTCACCGGCATCCTGTTCGGGCTGGTTCCCGCGCTGCAGGCTTCGCGAGCGGACCTCAACATCACCCTGAAGGAAACGGGCGCGCGGGGCGGCTCCGGCATGCGCCAGAACAAAATGCGCGGGGTGCTGGTGATGGTGGAGATGGCGCTCGCGATGGTCCTGCTGATCGGGGCCGGGCTACTCATCCGCACCTTCTCGGCGCTGCACAGCGTGGCCCCGGGCTTCGATGCACACAACGTCCTGACGATGGATACCGCGCTCACCGGGAGCCATTTCGATCGCACCGCGGCCATAGACCTGATGACCCGCCAGGCGCTCGACCGCATTCACGCCATCCCGGGCGTGGAGGCCGCGGCTGCCACTTCTTATCTGCCGCTCCAGGGCGGGCTGGGGCTGGGGTTCATCATCGAAGGGCGCCCGCTGACCAACGGAACGGACCACGGCGGGGCCGCGTGGAACTACGTCACGGCGCGCTTTTTCGACGTCTTTAAGCTTCCCATCGTGCGCGGGCGCGCTTTCACCGAGCGGGACAACGCCGCCGGGCCGCCGGTGGTGGTGATCAACCAGGCCCTGGCCAGAAAGTTTTGGAAGAAAGATGAAAACCCGATTGGCCACCGGCTGATCATCGGCTCCGGCATGGGCCCTGGTTTCACGCAGCCGCCGCGGGAGATCATCGGCATCGCGGGGGACGCGCGGGATGGCGGCCTGAACAACGACCCTGAGCCGGAGACGTTTGTTCCGCTGGCGCAGGTGGGCGACGCGTACATGGCGCTGAACAACCGCTTCATGCCGCTGAGTTGGGTGGTGCGCACCAAGGTTGCGCCTTTTTCGGTATCGGCGCCGATCCAGCGGGCGTTTCAGGATGCCGCGGATTTGCCGGCGGCGCACATCCGCAGCATGGAGCAGATCGTGATGGGGTCCACCGCGCGCGACCAGTTCAACACGTGGGTGCTGGGCATTTTCGCGGCGGTGGCCATCCTGCTGGCGTCGATTGGCCTCTATGGGCTGATGGCTTATGCGGTGGAGCAGCGCACGCTGGAATTCGGAATCCGTCTGGCGCTGGGCGCCGATTTTCCGGCGCTGCGGAACATGATCGTGCGGCAGGCCATGGCGCTGGCCGGCGTGGGGATCGTGGTGGGGCTGGCCGCGGCTTATGGGCTGACGCGTTTTTTGGCGAGCTTGCTATATAGTGTGAAGCCGACCGATCCGGTGGTATTTGTCACGGTGACGGTGGTGTTTACCGGGGTGGCGTTTCTGGCGAGCTATTTGCCGGCGCGGCGTGCGTTACGGGTGGATCCGGTGGTGGCGCTGCGATATCAGTAAGTGCGGGAGTTCCAGCGTTTCTCACCGTCGTCGGCCTTGCTTACTACAGCATCGTCCTCTTTTCGTCCGGAAGTTCTGCCAGATTCTGTCGAGGATTAACGACAACCTCGCTGGAATCAGGCACGCCGTTGAGCGCTACGGCGGGCGGCCAGAAGCCGGCTGAAAGCCGGCTGCGGGCAGGATTGCCCGCCCTCCAACCGACGACCCTGCTAAACTACCAACAGTGTCGAGCCAGACGGCTACCCGGGTTTCTTCCATTAGCAGATCGAGTGCCACGGCATTCAGGGTTTTGGCGGCGATCAGTTTTTGCCACTTCTTGAACGACCTGCTGCAATCGGTGATACCGGCGGTGTATCCGATCCTGAAGGATGCGTATCGCCTGGATTTCCGGCAGATCGGCCTGATCACCCTAAGCGTGCAGCTCACCGCGTCTCTGCTGCAACCGTTTGTGGGCATGTACACCGACCATCGGCCAACGCCTTACTCGCTGCCGGTGGGGATGGGATTCACGCTCTCGGGTCTGCTGCTGTTGGCGTACGCACCGCGGTTCGGGATGATACTGGTGGCGGTGGCGCTGGTCGGGGTGGGGTCGTCGGTGTTCCATCCGGAGTCGTCGCGGGTGGCGCGCATGGCATCCGGGGGACAGCATGGCCTCGCGCAATCGGTGTTTCAGGTGGGGGGCAATGCGGGGTCGGCGCTGGGCCCGTTGCTGGCCGCGATGGTCGTGGTTCCGGCAGGGCAACGGAGCATCGCCTGGTTCTCCGCGGCGGCGCTGCTCGCGATTATCGTATTGACGCGCATCGGGGCCTGGTACAAGAGCCACGGCGCGGTCAGGGCGAAAGCGGCGGCAGCCCTGCTCGACCGCCGTGCGCCACTATCGCCGCGGAAAACCGGCGTGGCGCTGGCGGTGCTGATGGCGCTGGTCTTTTCGAAGTACTTCTATCTGGCGAGCCTGACCAGCTACTACACTTTCTTCCTGATGAGCCGGTTCCACGTGCCGGTGCGATCGGCGCAGATCCACCTGTTTGTGTTTCTGGGCGCGGTGGCCGCGGGGACTTTCATCGGCGGGCCGGTGGGCGACCGGATCGGCCGTAAATATGTGATCTGGTGCTCGATTCTCGGCATCCTGCCGTTCACCCTGGCGCTGCCTTACGCGAATCTGTTCTGGACCACGGCGCTCAGCGTGGTGATCGGGCTGGTTTTGGCGTCGGCATTTTCCGCCATCATTGTGTATGCGCACGACCTGGTGCCCGGCAAGATTGGCATGATCTCGGGGCTGTTCTTCGGCCTGGCGTTTGGCATGGCCGGCATCGGGGCGGCGTTTCTTGGGTGGCTGGCCGATGCCACGAGCATCGCCTTCGTTTACCGGGTGTGCTCGTTCCTGCCGGTCATCGGCCTGCTGACCGCGTTTCTGCCGAATCTGGAGACCGGCTATAAACGGAGCCGCGCATAATATGGAACCGATTCGAATCTTCATCACCGGCGGCACGTTCGACAAAGCTTATAACGAGCTTACGGGCAAGCTGTTCTTCAAGGACTCGCACTTGCCGGAGATGTTGAAACTGGGCAGGTGCAATCTGGACGTGCAGGTGCGGACCTTAATGATGATCGACAGCCTGCACATGACCGGCGACGACCGGCAGAGCATCCTGCAGCAATGCCGGAGCGCGCCGGAGAGCCACATTGTGATCACGCACGGGACCGACACGATGGTGGAGACCGCCGGCGTGCTGGCGCGCGGCGTGGCGGATAAGACTATCGTCCTGACCGGCGCCATGATTCCCTACAAGTTTGGCAGCTCGGACGGACTGTTCAACTTGGGCAGCGCGCTGGCGTTTGCGCAGACGCTGCCGCCGGGGGTGTATGTGGCGATGAATGGCCGCTGTTTCGCTTGGAACCGCGTGCGGAAGAATCGGAAGACGGGGATGTTCGAGGAGGCGGAGTGTGGTTAGTGGGACAGACCATCGCCTCTTGTGGTCTGTCACTCTCGCGCATAAAGCAGACGACACAAAGCGATCGTCTGCCCCACAGGGTTAAGTGAGTTCAAAGCCACGGTCGGCGATTTGGGTGTGCAGGATTTCCGCCGCGTGTCCATGAAGCTGGAAGATTTGCCGGACCAGGTCGCAGACCGCGTCGTAGCCGCGCTCGTAGAAAACCAGAATGGAGGGTCCCGCGCCGCTTAGGGCGCAGCCCAACAGGCCGGGCGCGCGCAGCTTCAGAATATCCGCCAGGCCGGGCACCAGGGGCTCGCGATAGGGTTGGTGGAAGCGGTCTTCGAGCGCTGCCGGGAAGGCCGACGTGGCTCCGGCCGCCAGCGCCGCGATGAGGAGCGCGGCGCGCTGGACGTTGAACACCGCGTCCTCCTTGCTGTAGCAGGAAGGCAGGACGGCGCGCGCTTGGGCGGTGGGCAGCACGAAATCCGGCACCACCAGCGCCATTCCGAAACGCTCCGGCAATTCCAGGCGCACGGCGCGCACGGCGCCTCCGGAATCGATGGCGCTGGCTACGATGGATCCCAGGACGCAGGCGGCCACGTTATCGGGGTGGCCTTCCAGGCGCGCAGCCTCATCCAGGATGCGCGGCGGGCGCCAGCCCAGGCCGAGCAAGTGGTCGGCGATGACTACGCCGGCGGTGAGGGCGGCGGCGCTCGATCCCAGACCTTTGCCGAGGGGGATCTGATTGTCGATTAGCAGTTCGATGGGCGGCAACTGCATGCACACGTCGGCCGCGACCGAGAGGGCGGTTTGCCAGATGAGGTTGTCCGGGCCGGTGGAGATGGCGGCGGCATCGCGGCCGGTGACGGCGATGGAGAGGCGGTCGCTGGCGCGGAAGCGGCAGTCCAGATAGACGCAGAGCGCCAGGCCGAGGGCATCGAAGCCCGGCCCGAGGTTGGCGCTGGATGCGGGTACCCGGACGGTTGACCAGGACATACGATTATTGTAGCGGGGGGTGGGGTGGGTTCTGGGTGCGGCGTGCCGGCCGGGCGGGGGCGGGGGGCGACAAAAGCGGCAACTGCCGCATCGCGATACGATGTGCGTGTCAATGAGCGCACGCATCGGAGTATTCGGCATCGGACTGGCGGCTTACTGGCCGCAGTTTCCCGGCATGAAGGAGCGGCTGGAAGGATATCAGCGCGTGGTGGAGGATCGCGTCCGCGGGTTTGGCGGCGAAGTGGTTTCCGCCGGGCTGGTGGACACGCCCGAGGGGGCGCGCGCGGCCGGACAACTTTTCATGCGCGAGGACGTGGACCTGATTCTGTGCTACGTGGCTACCTATGCCACGTCGTCGCAGGTGCTGCCGGTGGTGCAGAAGTCGCAGGCTCCGGTGCTGGTGCTGAATTTGCAGCCTTCCGCGGCACTCGATTATGAGACCGCCGACACGGCGGAATGGCTGGCGAACTGTTCGGTCTGCTGCGTTCCGGAGATTGCGAACGCCTTTGCGCACGCTCGCATCGACTTTCAGGTGGTCTCGGGGCAGCTTCACGAGGATGCGGCCGCGTGGGGCGAAATCGAGGACTGGTGCCGTGCCGCGGTCGTAGCGCGCGCCGTGCGCCAGTCGCGCATTGGCTTCCTCGGACATACCTATCCGGGCATGCTGGACATGTATTCGGACTTCACCACGATGCACGCTCAGCTTGGCGCGCATATCGAAGTGCTGGAGATGGACGACCTGGCGAAGCGCGTGGCGGCCGCGGGCGCGGACGAGATCGGCGCGAAACTGGCTACCGCGCGCGAGGTGTTCGCCATCGATGCGGACGTGCCGGCGAGCGATCTCGATTGGGCGGCGCGGGTGGCGGTGGGACTCGACCGGCTGGTGGCGGACTTCGCGCTCGACGGCCTGACCTATTACTACCGGGGCCTCGATGGCAACGAATTCGAGCGGCTGGGCGCGGGGCTGATCCTGGGCAATACACTGCTCACGGCGCGCGGCATTCCGGCCAGCGGCGAAGGCGACTTGAAGACGTGCCTGGCGATGCTGATGATGGATCGATTCGGGGCCGGCGGCTCGTACACCGAGTTCTATGCGATGGACTTTCGGGACGGTTTCGTGCTGATGGGGCATGACGGTCCGGGGCACATCGCCATCAGCGACGCGCGTCCGGTGCTGCGCGGGCTGGGCTTGTATCATGGCAAGCGCGGCGCGGGTGTCTCGGTGGAGTTCAAAGTGAAGACCGGGCCGGTGACGATCCTGAGCCTGACGCAAACCGCCGATGGCCGGTTGAAACTGGTCGGCGCGGAGGGCGAATCGCTGCCTGGGCCGATTTTGCGCATCGGCAATACCAATTCGCGCCTGCGGTTTGGGCTGGGGCCGGCGGAGTTCATCAACCGCTGGTCGATGGAGGGTCCGACGCACCATTGCGCGCTGGGAGTGGGGCATAACCTGGCGCGGATCGGCAAGCTGGCGTCGCTGTTGAAGATCCCGCTGGTGGAGGTGAAGTGATCGAACGAGTTTGCTTTTTGTTGAAGGTGCGGCCGGAGCGGCTCGCTGAATATAAGGAGCGCCACAAGGCGGTGTGGCCGGAGATGCTGACGGCGCTGCGCGAAACCGGGTGGCGGAACTATTCGCTGTTTCTGCGCGACGACGGGTTGCTGGTGGGGTATCTGGAAACGCCCGATTTTGCGGCGGCGCTGCGCGGCATGGCGGGGAGGGAGATCAACGAGCGATGGCAGCGGGAGATGGCGCCGTTCTTTGAGGCGCTGGATGGACGGCGGCCGGACGAGGGGATGCTGGCGCTGGAAGAGGTGTTCCATTTGGAGTGAGCGGGCGCGTAAGATGGAAGGCGGCTGGCTATGAAGCTGATCATCTCGATCTATCAGGACGAGGACGGGACGTTCATTGCGGAGTGTCCATCGATACCCGGCTGTGTGAGTCAAGGGGCCTCGGAGGCTGATGCCGAGGCCAACATCATGGATGCGATTCGAGAGTGTCTTGCCGTTCGGGCTGAGATGGGTTTGCCACCGACTGTAGCGACGCGCGAAATCGAAGTTGCAATCTGATGCCTGCGGTGCCGCTGCTCCGGCCGCGCGATGCGATTCGGGTGTTCGAGAAGCTCGGATCAAAGTGTACGAGCGGGATGCCTACAGGTGCCCTTATTGCGAGAAGCAACTTACCCTAACTCCGCAACGGAATCCGCCGCGGCCACAATGTCTTCAAGGAGAAGCCCGTCACGCCTCATAAAGCAGCCGCGCTTGCGGAATGATTTCTCTCCTGAGCGGCTCTCGCAAGGCGCGTTTGGAAACCAGATCCACCTTGCGGCGCAGAAGCTCGCTCAGCTCGCGCTCCGCTGCGAAATGGCGCAACAGGCTGACATTCGTTCCAGGCAGAAACTCGACCAAGAGGTCGATGTCGCTGTCCGGCCCCATCTCCCCCCGCGCCGCCGATCCGAAAAGAGACAATTCCTTTATTCGATAACGGCGGCACAATTTCGGGATTTCGGCTTCGTGCAGACGAACAGCCGGTGGTAAAGGTACTACAGGACTTCTTCGGACCAATTTTCCAGGACCTGCTTCACTTTCGCGGTGAACTGGTCGGCCAGCGCGCCATCGATCAGGCGGTGATCGAAGCTCAGCGACAGGTACATGATCGAGCGGATGGCGATGGCATCGTCGATCACCACCGGCGTCTTCTCCACCGCGCCCACGCCCAGGATGGCTACCTGTGGCTGGTTGATGATGGGGGTCGCGATGACGCTGCCGAAGCCGCCGAAGTTGGTGATGGAGAATGTCCCGCCCTGGACTTCGTCGGGCTTGAGCTGCCGCGAACGGGCGCGGGTGGCGAGATCCACGATGGAACGCTGCAGGCCCAGCACGTTCTTCTCATCCGCCTGGCGGATCACCGGCACGATCAGGCCGTTTTCGAGCGCCACCGCGATGCCAATGTTGATCTCGTTGTGATGGATGATGTTGTTGCCCTCGATGGCGGCGTTCAGCAGCGGATAAGTGCGCAGACCGACTACGGTGGCGCGTACCACGAATGGCAGGTAGGTGAGCGACATGCCGTAGTTCGACTGGAAATCGGCCTTGTGGCGATCGCGCATGCGGGCCACTTTGGTCATGTCCACCTTATGTATGGTGGTGACGTGCGCCGAGGTGCGGCGGCTGGCGACCATGTGTTCGGCGATGCGGATGCGCATGGTGCTCATCGGCTCGATGCGCGTTTTAGCTTGTGTGGCGGCGGGCAGCGGAGGCGGCGCTTCGATGGGAGGCGGAGGTGGCGGTGGCGCCGCTTCGACCGGTGGCGGCGGTGGAGGAGGCGCGGGCGTTTGCTGCGCTTGCTGGCGGGCGATGTGCCCTTCCATGTCCTGCTTCGTGATGCGGCCGCCCGCTCCGGTGCCCTTCACCTTGCTGAGGTCTATGGAATATTCGCGCGCCATGCGGCGCACCAGCGGTGAGAGGGGACCAGCAGGTTCGGCGGGTTCTTCAACAGGCGGCGGTGGGGGCGCGACGACTTCGGGTTGCGGCTCGGGTTGCGGCTCGGGTTCCGGCGCGGCGGCGGCCGGCGCGGGTTGGGCAGCAGCCGGAGCAGCCCCGCCGCCTTCGTCGATGCGCGCCACCACGGTGGCGATTCCCACTGTCTTTCCCTCTTCGACCAGGACTTCGGACAGAGTTCCGGCGGCGGGAGACGGGATCTCCGTGTCTACCTTGTCGGTCGAAATCTCAAACAGCGGCTCGTCCCGCTCCACATGGTCGCCGGGCTTCTTCAGCCACTTGGTCAGCGTCCCTTCCACGATGCTCTCGCCCATCTGGGGCATCACTACGTCTGTCATTTCGAATCCTCTCTATGTCACGTTCAAATACGCGGCCAAAGTGCGCGACCAGGCTCTCGGCCACCTCGGCCCACGAAGCGCCACAGCCCAACTGCGCCATGGAAGTCACCGGCTTGGTGAGGCCGCAAGGAACAATGTATTCAAAATAGCGCAGGTCGGTGGAGACGTTGAGCGCGAACCCGTGCGAGGTGACCCATCGGCTGATGTGCACGCCGATCGCGCCGATCTTGGCGCCGCCCACCCAGACGCCCGTACATTTCGGAATGCGGCCCGCCTGGATGCCGAAATCCGCGAGTGTATCGATGAGCGTCTGTTCGATGGCCCGTACGTACGCACCCACGTCGCGCTTCCATTCGCGCAGGTCCATGATGGGATAGCCGACGATCTGCCCCGGTCCGTGATAGGTGACGTCGCCGCCGCGGTCGGTGGGATGGAAAGCGATACCGGCGCGGGTCAGGATCTCTTCGCCGGCCAGCAGGTTTTCCATGTGACCGTTGCGCCCCATCGTGATGGTGTGGGGGTGCTCCAGCAGGAGGAGTTGGTCGGGGATGGCGCCGGCCTGGCGCTGGGCCACCAGCCGCTGCTGCCAATCGAACGCGGCACCGTACTCGATGCGGCCCGGTTCGCGCCATTCGCACTTAAGCATTGAGGGCCAGACCGTAGACGGCGTTGAAACCTTCGCCCATCATTTCGGAAAGGGTGGGGTGTGGATGGATGGTGTGCATGATGGTTTCCACCGTGGCTTCCGATTCCATGGCCGCTACCGCTTCGGCGATCAGCTCGAAGGCTTCCGGGCCGATGATATGCACGCCCAGGATTTCGCCCAGCTTCTCGTCGGCCACCACCTTGATGAATCCGCCGTGGCTGTCGAGGATGCTGGCGCGGCTATTGCCCGCGAACGGGAATTTGCCGATCTTCACCTGGTAGCCTTGCGCGCGGGCCTGCGCTTCCGTCAGTCCCACGCTGCCGATGCCCGGCTCGGTGTAGGTGCAGCCGGGGATGCGGTTGCGATTGATCGGCGTGGCCGGTTTGCCCGCGGCATGCGCCACCGCGATCATGCCTTCCATGGTCGCCACATGCGCCAGTTGCGGCGTCCCCGCCACTACATCGCCGATGGCGTACACGCCGGGCTCGCCCGTCTGCTGATATGGGTCCACTTTGATAAAGCCGCGGTCCAGTTCCACGCGCGTATTTTCCAGGCCGATGTTTTCGGTGTTCGGCTTGCGGCCGACGGCCACCAGCAGTTTCTCGGCTTCGACCTCTTCCGTTTTGCCGTTGGCCAGGGTGACCGTCATCTGCACGCCCTTGCCGCCCCGGCGCACGTTCTCCACTTTGGCGCCGGTCTCCACCCGAATGCCGGCCTTGCGGAACGACCGGTCCAACTCCTTGGAGATCTCCTCATCCTCGACCGGCACGACGCGCGGCAGCATTTCGAAGACCGCGACGTCGGTCCCGAAGCGGTGGAAAATAGAAGCGAACTCCACGCCCACTGCGCCAGCGCCGATGATGGCCAGCGACTTGGGCACCGTAGTCAGGTTCAGAATCTCGATGTTGGTGAGGATCAAATCCGGGTCCGGCTGCAGGCCGGGGAGCATGCGCGCTTCCGAGCCGGTCGCGATGATGATGTTGCGCGCTTCCAGGGTTTGCGGGCCTTCGACGGTTTCGACTTCGACGCGCCCGCCGCCCTTCAGACGGGCGTAGCCTTTGATCCATTCGACCTTGTTCTTGCGCAGCAGGCCTTCGACGCCCTTGGAGTGCTTGTTGACGATGCGGTTCTTCTTGTCGATGACCTTCGGGTAATCCAGCACCGGGTTCTGGCAGTGGATGCCGTCGGCTTCGGGATTCAGGAAGTGGTCCCAGACGTCGGCCGTATGCAGCAAGGCTTTGGTTGGAACGCAGCCGACCAGCAGGCAGGTGCCGCCTAGTTTAGGCTGCTTTTCGATGAGCGCGGTCTTGAGGCCGTATTGGCCGGCGCGAATGGCGGCCGAATATCCACCGGGGCCGCTGCCGATAACGATGAGATCGTAGGACACTTTTCCCATTCTACATCGAGCCGGCCCTGCGGGCCGTGGCCGCCTGAAAGGCGGCTGCGGGCATGATTGCCCGCCCTCCAGCTACGGATTCTTCCGAGCCGAGAGCACGCCTGCGTTCAGGCCCAGCGTGCTCAGGCCTCCGAAGAAACGGGCATGCTCGATCTTGACGCAGCGGTCCATCACCACTTCCAGGCCTGCGTCCAGCGCGCGCGCGGCGGCCTGCTCGTGGATCACGCCAAGCTGCATCCAAATGACCTTGGCCCCGGCGACGATGGCTTCATCCACAATCGCGGGCACGGCCGAGGGCTCGCGGAAGATATCCACGATCTCGAGCGGCGGCGGCACTTCGGCGAGCGTTGCATAACAGCGGCGGCCCAGAATCTCCTTTTCGCGCGGGTTGACCGGAAAGATCTGGTAGCTCGCCGCCCTCATGTATAGCGCGACAAAATGGCTGGGGCGGTAAGGATTCGCCGAGAGACCCACCATGGCGATGCGCTTGTACTGCTTCAGAATGCGCAGGTGCTGCTGGGCCGTGGTGGCGAAGCGCGTGCCGAGCACCGGCGACGTGCTGCCGACCTCGCCGCTCATGCTTTCTGCGAGGCTTCGAGGGCCTGGTCGAGGTCCCAGAGGATATCTTCCACGTCTTCGATGCCCGCGGACAGTCGCACCAGATCTTTGGTAATGCCGGCGGCAAGCTGCTGCTCGTCGTTCAACTGCTGGTGCGTGGTGGAGGCCGGATGAATCACCAGGCTCTTGGCGTCGCCGATGTTGGCCAGGTGCGACAAGAGCTGCACGGAATCGATGAAGCGGCGTCCGGCTTCCAGGCCGCCCTTGACGCCGAAGGTCAGGATGGAGCCGCAGCCGAGCGGCAGATACTTCTTCGACAACTCGTGATAGGGGCTGGTTTCCAGGCCCGGATATTTCACCCAGGAAACATGCGGGCTTTTCTCCAGATGCCGCGCGACGGCCAGCGCGTTGCGGCTGTGCGCGTCCATGCGCAGCTTGAGCGTTTCGATGCCGGTGAGAAACAGGAACGCGTTGAACGGGCTCATGCAGGGGCCGAAGTCGCGGAGGCCTTCCACGCGCGCCTTGATGATGAAGGCGATCGCGCCGAAGGTTTCGGTGAAGCGCATGCCGTGATACCCGGGGCTGGGTTCGGTCAGTTGCGGGAAATGGCCGGAGGTCCACGGGAAGCGGCCGCTGTCCACGATGACGCCGCCGATGGAGTTGCCGTGTCCGCCGAGGAACTTGGTGGCGGAATGCAACACGATATCCGCGCCGTACTCGATGGGCCGGCAGAGATAGGGCGAGGCCATAGTGTTATCGATGATCAGCGGAATGTGGTGCTCGTGCGCGATGGCCGCGACCTTTTCGATATCCAGAATGTTCATGCGCGGATTGGCGATGGTTTCGCCGTAGAGCGCGCGGGTGCGCGGGGTGATGGCGCGGCGAAAGTTTTCGGGATCGTCCGGCTCGACGAAGATGGCGTTGAAGCCCAGCCGGCGGAAGCTGACATCGAACTGGGTGTAGGTGCCGCCATAGAGGGTGCTGGCGGATACGATGTCGTCGCCCGGCTGCATCAGGCTGCTGATGGCCAGGAACTGGGCCGACTGTCCGCTGGCGGTGGCCAGTGCGCCAACGCCGCCCTCCAGCGCCGCCACGCGCTCTTCGAATACGGCGGTGGTGGGGTTCATGATGCGCGTGTAGATGTTGCCGAAGCGCTGGAGCGCGAAGAGTTCGGCGGCATGGGCGCTGTCTTCGAAAACGAATGACGTGGTCTGGTAGATGGGCACGGCGCGCGCGCCGGTGGCCGGATCGGGCTTTTGTCCGGCATGCAGGGAGCGGGTGCTGAAACCCATCTGGCGTTCGGGGGTTGATTCAGGCATACTCTATCAGTTTACAGGTAATTGATGCGGAGATAATTTGGTATCGTCCGTGATATGATATCGTATTCGATGTGAGGTTGGTTTTGGACACGGACGTAGGTGTTGCCGCAATGCGAAGTCCGGCAGGCGCTTCGGCTGCGATTCTCCGCTCCCTCCGCCAAGGGCAGGCTACGCTGTTGCTGAGTGTTCCCTTGGCCCTGGAGTACGAATCCGTTTGCCAGAAGGCCGAGCATCGCCTCGCTGCCGGACTTAGCGAGCGGCAGGTCGACATTTTCGTGACTGCGGCGATTGCGATGGCCGAGCCGGTCGAAACGCACTTTCTGTGGCGGCCGCAACTTCGGGATGCCAACGACGAGATGGTGCTGGAGGCGGCGGTCAACGGCCGGGCAGGCGCCCTCATTACGTTCAATGTGCGGGGATACGGGAACGTGCCCAGCCGTTTTGGCGTGGACCTTCTGCTGCCGCGCGAGGCCATCTGGAGGATCAGGCGATGAAAGAAAGTCAAACGTATCCTTTGCGGCTCCCGCGATCGCTCAAGGAGGCTGTGGAGCGCCTGAGCCGGGAAGACCGGACCAGTATCAATCAGTTTGTAGCTACGGCGGTGGCGGAGAAGGTTTCCGCGCTCCAGACAGCGCGGTACTTCGCGGACCGGAAGGCGCGCGCGGATTTCGAAGCCTTCGATAAGATCATGCGGCGGCGTGGCGGGAGTCCGCCGCGCGAAGGCGATGAGATCACGCCGCCAGCGAAATAGGGAGACACGGCGCGAACGAGGACCTGCCTCCCCTTTATTGGCAGATCACCAACTTGCCCACGCCGTCCGCGCGATGCTCCACTTGATAGAGGCTTGCCGCATGCAGGGAACAGGTGCTGAAGCCGATCTGTGCTGGAACCCATCGCGTTCGGGGGGGATTCAGGCATATTCTTCTGTTAGCTGTAATGCTGTCGGGTAGGACGGCATCGCAACGTTTCCCGGACGGGCGGCCCGGTGTGGGATCTAAATCGTTCGGTGGGGTAAGGCTTCGGGCGGCTTTATTGGGTGGTTGCTATCATGTTGTAGTGGACAAAATATATGGTTCAAGGCATCATCACGGAGCCGCGGTCGTGCCGGAGTCGCTGAGTGTTACCTGCTAACCTCCTACAGGCTATCGCCGAGCCAGCCGGCGGTCGTGTCGTTCTCGTGATCGGGGCAGGATGCTCTTTCGAGCCACCAACGGGCCTGCCGCTCTCGAGACAGTGCGCCGAACAGGCCCACGCCGAACTCTTAGCCAATGGGATTTTGGTTATCGGAGATTGTCCGGACCCATCTGATATATCGGCCCTCGCGGACACCGTTGTCCGGAAAACCGGCAATCAGGATGCCTTAGTCGGGAGCATGCACCCAGGCCGGTTCAAGACCGCGCAACCCAACCAAGGGCATACCCTCGCGGCGATCCTCCTCATCGAGCGTGCCGTCAGTTGCGTTGTCACCCTCAATTTTGATTTGGCCTTGTCCGCTGCACTCCAGATGGTCGGAGGCAGCGATGTAGAGATCATACAAGGGCCGGAGGACCATGGTCAGCTCGGCGCGATCAATCTGGTTTACCTCCACAGGAATGCTAATTCCAGTCCAGACGCGTGGATATTGACGACGGACGCCCTCGACAATGCCTGGAGAGGGCAGTGGGCAGAGGTAATTGGGAGGCGATTCATAAGCG
>PMVV01000452.1 GCA_003166475.1 Bryobacterales bacterium
GTGGAAATCGCGCTGTGGGATCTCGCCGGGCGCATCCTGGAAACGCCCACCGTGAACCTGCTCGGCGGCCGCTTCCGCGATCGCGTGCGCTTCTATCGCACCACGCAACTTCCCAAGCAGCACGTCGAAGATCCCGCCGCGTGGCGCGACCTGGTGCAGCAGGTGCGCGCGGAAAAATGGGGTTGGACCGCCTTCAAGTTTCAGGGCGACGGCATCCCACGCGCACTGGACCCCGAGTCCAAGGAACCGGGCCACGACCCCTACACCCGCCATTTGAAGGCCAGCGATATCCGGCAAATCGTGCGCCTGATGGAAGTGGTGCGCGAAGAGTTAGGCCCCGATGCCGACTTCGCTGTCGAGGCCCACTGGCGGTATGACACGCGCGACGCCATCGAATTGGCCAAGGCCCTGGAAAAGGTAAGGCCCATGTGGCTCGAAGATCCCGTGCCGCCGGAGAACCCCGAGGCCATGGCCTTCGTCAGGCGCGAATCGCCCGTGCCGATCTGCACCGGAGAAAACCTCTACACCCGTCAGGGCTTCCTCAAGCTCATCGAGCTGCAGGGCTGCGATGGCGTGCACATCGACGTGCCCAAGTCCGGCGGGCTGCTCGAATCCAAGCGCATCTCCGACCTCGCCGACAACTATTACATCTGGACGGCGGCGCACAATCCCGCCAGCCCCGTGGGCACCATCGCATCCGCGCACGCCGCGGCGTCCATGCGCAACTTCCGCATTCACGAGCTGGCGAACTATGTGGACTGGTGGCCCGACCTGGTCGTCCACGATGGGCCGATTTGGGAAAACGGCTACCTGACGATTCAGGACAAGCCTGGCTACGGGATCGAGCTGAACCCGGACGTAGCCCGCGCCCACCTCGCGCCCGGCGAGACGTGGTGGGGCTGAGGTTTGCACTACTATCCATCAGTTTTTCTTCGCGCGGCCCGACGAATTGTGGGGCAGGCCCTCGGCCTGCGGCGGCCTCTCAGGCCGCCTCTTTTGTGGGCAGGATGGCATTCTCCGGGCCGATTGCCAACTGGCGCGAACCTGCCGCACATCGAGCCGAGCGCGATAGACGACCATATCGACGATTGATATAATCGATATATATGAAGCCGCTCCTGATCCAAGTGGACGAGCACACCTTGACGGCCTTGAACCGCATTGCCGCCCCAGGAAAACGCCAGCGGTCGGAGTTCGTGCGGCAAGCCATTCGAAAGGCCCTCCGTCAAGCCGAGTACCATGCCATGCGCGAAGCCTATCGCAAGCAGCCCGATTCGGTCTCGGATGCCGACGACTGGTCGACGGCTGAGGATTACAAACCGTGAGGCAGTTCGAGATTTGGTGGGCGAACCTGCCCGCGACCGCAGGCCACGGCGTCCCGTGCTGCTGCTGAGCCGTAACGACGCCTATCGATATCTGAGTAAGTTCATCGTCGCCGAAATCACCACTACGATCCGCGCCATTCCAGTGGAGGTGAAAGTGGGCCGGCGCGAGGGGCTGCCCTCGCCGTGCGTCGCCAACTTCGATAATATCCGCACCGTCGCGCGCCAGTGGCTCGATTCCCGCACAGGCGCGCTGGCGCCTTCGCGGCATCGCGAGGCGAAACGCGCCTTGGGATATGCGCTCGGATGGGGAGAATTGATCGACACGGATCCCAGAAATTGAGGCCGGGTGAGGCTGTGGGGCAGGATGGCATCCTGGATGGCATCCTGCGCGCCGATTGACAATCGGCGCAGACGTGCCGCGCATCGAGATGTGCGCACAAGAGCCGGCAGCTTCGGCGGCGTCCAGAAGTTGACCGTTCTTCAGTCCCGCCATATTGGCGAATCGGGCGGTTCCCAATCCGTGGCCTGGACCGTAGGCGCTCGTCAACGCACGCGTCGATCAAAAGCCGCATCAACCACTCGCCAGTAGTAGTTGCTTGGCTTCTTCCAGCGCGTCCAATGCTAGAGCACGGGGAACTCTCGGGAATCCATATAGGAAATCTTCCAGCGTGTCGCCCCCCTCCAGGAAGTCGAACAGCGTCCGGACCGGTACGCGCGTCCCGCCCAACACGGGAGCGCCGTGCATCGTCTCGGGATCTCTCGTGATAGCTTGCGCCACGTCTTCATTGTGTCTCAAGCGGGCGTCTGATGCGCAACCGTCACCGCGCCAGCCCGCGTCTGTGCGCTCATTCCTCCAACCCCTTCTGCAACGCCCGCACAAACGCGGTGAGCGCCTTGCGATCCGCCTGCTCCCACTTCATCGCCACGAAGCACCGGCCCTTATCGAAGACCACCGTGTTCGGCGCCGCTCTCCAATGCTGCGTCATCTCGAAGGCTGTGCCGGAGACTTTCGCTTCGTACAGTGTGACTGTCAATTTGCCGGCCGGCTTGCCGTCACCCTCGTACCCGGCTTCGAACGCGCGCAGGATCGCCGGCTTCGGCGGCGCTATGCCGCGTAGCGACTTCCTTTGCCAGACTCCGCCTACACTGGCGGGCAGCATACTCTCCGCACTGCGGGGAGGCCGGCTGCAAGCGCTCCCAACGAGCGCCAGAGCAATCCAATAGCGGCGTGTCATCTGCTACACATTCTACCCGCACGCGGCGCGAATCCGCCGGATGCTACCATCTCTTAGGATGGCAGCTTAGAATGGCGAAGTTCAAACTCGCAAAAGGCAAATCGAAGAACCGCGCCTCGCTGCAAAGCGGCCTGCCGTGCATGATCCTGCTGGGCTCGGGCTTCGTTCTCGTGCTCCTTTTTCTCTACTTCGTGATGAAATATGCGAATTGATAACCGCGCGCCGGACCAGATGCGTCCGGTCGAAATCACCACCGGATACCTGCAGACCGCGGAAGGCTCCACGCTCATCACCGTCGGCAACACGCGCGTGCTGTGCGCGGCTTCGGTGGAAGATTCCGTGCCGCAATTCCTGCGCGGAAGCGGCAAGGGATGGGTGACCGCGGAGTACTCCATGCTGCCGCGCGCCACCATGAAGCGCACACCGCGCGAAGTGAACAAGGGCCGTCCTTCCGGACGCACGCACGAAATCCAGCGTCTGATCGGCCGCTCGCTGCGCGCCGTGGTGGACACGGCGCTACTGGGCGAACGCACCGTGACCCTCGATTGCGACGTGGTGCAGGCCGACGGCGGCACGCGCACGGCCTCCGTCACGGGAGCCTTCGTGGCCCTGGCTCTGGCTCTCCAACAGTGCGTCAAGTATGGCGTGATCAAGCGCCTGCCGTTGATCGACTACGTGGCCGCCACCAGCGTGGGCATCCTCGGCGGCGAGCCGATCATCGACCTGTGCTACGAAGAAGACTCCCAGGCGGCCGTCGACATGAACGTGGTGATGACCGGGGCGGGCCGCTTCGTGGAGGTGCAGGCCACCGCCGAGCGCCACGCCTTCGACGACGATCACATGGCGCGCATGCTGGCGCTGGCGCGGGGCGGCATCGCGGAGTTGGTCGAAATCCAGAAGCGCGTGGTCCGCATCGCGTGATGGTTTACTGTGCCACGGGCAATCCCGGCAAGCTGCGCGAATTCCGCCTGGCTGCCGGGCAGGATGGCATCCAGGTGGAGACTGTGCCTGGTTTCGCCGATCTGCCGCCCTGCGCCGAAACCGGCGCGACATTCGAAGCCAACGCCATCCTGAAGGCGGAGTATTACGGCCGGCTCGCGCCGGGGCTGCTTTTCGCCGACGACTCCGGCTTGGAAGTGGACGCGCTAGGCGGCGCGCCCGGAGTTTACTCGGCGCGGTTCGCCGGGCCTGACGCCACCGACCCCGCCAACAACCAACTGCTGCTGGAGAAAATGCGCGGCGTCCATAGCCGCTCCGCGCGGTTCGTCTGCGTGATCGCGCTGGCGGATGGCGGGCGCCTGGTCCGCACATTTCGCGGCGCGGTGGAAGGCGCGATCCTGGAAGCGCCGCGCGGCCCGCATGGATTCGGCTACGACCCGCTGTTCTACTATCCGCCGTTTGGCTGCTCTTTCGGCGAAACGGCGCCGGAGCGTAAGCTGACCGTCAGCCATCGTGGCGCGGCGTTGCGCGCCCTGTTCCACCATCTGTCCATCGGCCGCGTCTGATAGAATCAAGACACCGAGACAGCGTGCCTGTGGACACCTCCCCACTGATCGACTCGTACGGCCGCATCCATACCAATTTGCGGATTAGTGTCACCGACCGCTGCAATATTCGCTGCTTTTACTGCATGCCGGAGGAGGGCGTCAAATTCGTTCCGCGCGACGAGATCCTGAGCTTCGAAGAGATCGAGCGGTTTGCGCGCATCGCCGTGAGTCTGGGAATCGATAAGCTGCGCGTAACCGGCGGCGAGCCGCTGGTGCGGCGCGATCTGCCGGTGCTGATCCGGCGCCTGGCCGCGATTCCGGGCATCCACGACCTGGCCCTCACCACCAACGGCGTAATGCTGGCGGAGCTTGCCGAACCGCTGTACCAGGCCGGTTTGCGGCGCCTCAATGTGCATCTGGATACGCTCGACCGCCAGCGCTTCCGCCAGATCTCGCGCCGCGACGATTTGGAGAAGGTGCTGGAAGGCATCGCCGTGGCCAAGCGGCTGGGGTTTGGCCCCATCAAGCTGAATGCGGTGGCGGTGAAGAATCTGGTGGAACCGGATATCGTTCCGCTGGCGCGCTTCGGCCGCGAGCACGGATTCGAAGTGCGCTTCATCGAGTTCATGCCGCTCGACGCGCAGCAGCTCTGGGACCGCGGCAAGGTGCTGCTGGCCGGCGATATCATCGATCTGCTTTCGCGGGAGATCGCGCCGCTAATTCCCATCCCGGACACGGACCCGCGCGCGCCGGCTCTGGAATACCGCTTCGCCGACGGCGTCGGCCAGGTGGGTTTCATCGCCTCGGTCAGCCGTCCGTTCTGCCTGAACTGCAACCGCCTGCGGCTTACGGCCGATGGCAAACTGCGGAATTGTCTGTTTGCCATCGAAGAAGACGACGTCAAGCGAATGTTGCGCGGCGGCGCCCCCGATGCGGAGATCGCGGCGCTGATTCGCCGCAATGTGGCCGGCAAATGGGAAGGCCACGAGATCAATACGTCGCGCTTCGTGGCGCCGCCGCGGCCTATGTACTCGATCGGCGGCTAGCCTCCCCGAAGGCGGCAGACCACGAAGT
>PMVV01000018.1 GCA_003166475.1 Bryobacterales bacterium
GCCTATCCGCAGCGCAGCATTAAAGATCCCGCGGGTTTCTTTCTTCCTCGAGGCATCATCCTGAATCGCGACCTGTCCAAAGTGTACCCCATCGAGCCAGGGAACATCACCGAGTATATAGCTCATTCTTGGTACAACTATCGCGAAGGAGACCAGGCTGCGTTACACCCGTACGAGGGCGAAACCAATCCGAAATACACCGGCCCCAAACCTCCCTATGAGTTTCTCGAAGTGGACCAGAAGTATTCCTGGCTGAAAGCGCCGCGCTATGAAGACAAAGCCATGGAGGTGGGCCCGCTAGCCCGGCTCCTGGTGGCCTACGCTGCGGGCCATCCGGAAGTCAAGGCGCTGGTCGGCTCCACGCTGGCNNAGCCCGCGGATTTGGTTTCTTCGAGGCCCCGCGCGGGTCGCTGGGACACTGGGTGGAGATCGAAAACGAGGCGATCAAGAATTACCAGGCGGTGGTGCCCTCCACATGGAATGCAGGGCCGCGAGACGCCCACGGTCAGCGCGGCGCGTACGAAGCCGCGCTCATCAAAACGCCGGTCGCGGACCCCGAACGCCCGCTGGAACTTCTGCGCACCATTCACTCCTTCGACCCGTGTCTGGCTTGCGCCGTCCACATGGTCGACGCGCGCGGGCGGATGCTCGGACGCGCGGAAGCCTGACCGGTAATGCGCGATTCGCTTTCTTCAGATACAGTGGTGGTGGGGGTTGGCAACACCATCCTCTCCGATGACGGCGCCGGTGTGCATGCCGCACGGCTGCTGCAGGGCGACCCGAGGGTGCCCGCGGGTGTGACGATTCTCGACGGCGGCACGCTCGGCCTGGAACTGCTGCCTTATGTTTCCGACGCATCCCGCGTGCTGTTTCTCGATGCGGTGAACTCGGGGGAAGCTCCCGGAACACGCACCCGGATGACGGGGAAGGATCTGCTCGAAACATCGGGCGGATGCAGCGTTCATCAGTTGGGCGTCGCCGATCTGATTGCGGCTCTGGCCTTGGCGTCGGCCGGACCCCAGGATATTGTCGTACTCGGCGTCCAGCCCGCCAACACGGACTGGGGTACGTCTTTATCTCCCGGCGTGGAAGCTTCGCTCACGTGGCTGGTGGATGCGGCCGTGGCACAGTTGCGGCAGTGGAAAGAGAGCGCGTAAGATGTGCCTGGCAATTCCCGGGAAGATCGTCAGTAGCGAAGAGGAGAACGGGATTCGCGTCGGGCGGGTCGAATTCGGCGGTATTAGTCGCACGGCATGTCTCGACTTTGTTCCCGAAGCGTCGGTCGGCGATTACGTGCTGGTCCACGTCGGTTTCGCGCTCAGCCGTGTCGACCCTGAGGAAGCCGAGCGAACCTACAAAGCGTTGGAGGCTATGGGGCTGCTCCAGGACGAACTGGGAGCCGATTCGGAGAGTTCCTGATTCGTGGGGCAGCCCCGTGGCCGAGGCAGAGGCATTAAAATAACGCACATTGCCATGATGACCCCGGCTACGCGATCCAGTCGCGGCCCCGTTCGGCCCCAGCTTCCTACAACGCCGTATCTCGGGCGTTTGGCTGCGGGCCGCCACTTCAGCGGGTCGACAACCCGTCCACTAGAAACCCCAGTGCTGCCAGCTTGTCGGACCATCCTCCCCGTAAGACGCGCCCATCGCAGGTGTAAACTGAAGGAGTCCGGCCATGGGAGTTGGCAAACGGTAGATCGGCGACTGGCCCCTGAGCTTGCGCCATGAATATATTTGTCTCATCCGTCGGCGGTCTCAAGCACGAGCGTCAAGCTCTCATCAGGCAGATAGCGGACATTGGTGACCGCGCGATCGCAATGGAGCACTTCGGGGCAAACCCAACCCCGCCGCTCGAAGAATGCTTCGCGCAGTTGGACGAGGCAGACCTTATGGTCCTTGTCCTCGGGCCTTCTTACGGCTGCATCCACGATGGCACGGGGTTGTCATACACGGAAAATGAGTTCAGGTATGCACGGAAGCGTAAGATCCCGGTCTTGGCGTTCAGAATAAAGAACCTGGATGAAGCCATTACGTCGGAGAACTCTCCAGAGAGCGCAAGGAAGTACAGCGAGTTCGTTGAACTTGTCAGCTCGTCAGTCACGTACGCATCCGAGCCGTTTGAAACTTCAGATCAGCTTGCACGTCTCGTCGTTACGGCGATCCACAATCATAAGCAGGCCCAAGGCGAACTCGGGCGAAGGATGAGTCCATTTGTCACGTGGCGGGAATATTTCGGTCCCCTGCTCAACAGCCAGCAGTACCTGAATCACTCCTGGCCGCTAGTCGGCAGAGCAGAAGTTTTGGCCGGCCTTCGGGACTTTGCAGCCGGCGAGGGGTTCGTGGCGGTCCTCTATGGCGCCGGCGGGTCGGGCAAGTCGAGGCTACTCGTGGAATTTGCCAGCACGTTTGACGAACAATTGGCTGGTTGGGACCTTCGCTTCCTTAGAGAGACGCTGCCATGGTCGGGGGACTCGCCGCGCGCGCTGCCGGCACACCCTTGCCTCATCGTTGTCGATGACGCCCACCGCTTCGCCGAGTTGGAATCCTTGCTGACTCTGCTGCGTTCTGACCAGTACGTTAGCCGCACTAAGCTCTTATTAACGGCTCGGACAAGCGGGAAGGAGGCCGTCAGCTCCGCCCTGACTCGTTCGGTCGACGCGTCTATGGTGAAGGAGATCGGTACACTCCAGCCTATGGGAACGCAGGATGTCCGCCACCTCGCGACCGATGTCCTTGGCCCAGAGTTCGCACATTATGCCGAGAGGCTCGTTAAGGTATCGGACGGGTGTCCTTTGGTGACGGTCGTCGGCGGGAGGCTCGTCCGCGACGGATTCGTCATACCGGAGCTCTTCACGACCGAGGAGGAGTTCCGAAGGGCCGTCTTAGATCGGTTTGCCGACGAGCTGACAAAAGCACTCCCCGGCGACAACGGATCTTGGCGCCAACTCCTCGCACTCGTGGCGGCGCTGGGCCCGATCCGACCGGGCGAACTTCAATTCCGACAGAGAGCGGGCGACCTCCTCAAGTCGGAACCTTTGGAGTTCGTCCAGCGAGTAGCGACGCTCGAAGAACACGGCCTTCTCCTTAGACGAGGGGGGCTGGCCCGAATAACGCCAGACGTCCTGGGCGACCACCTGCTTCATGTAGCCTGTGTCACTCCAAGCGGCGATGAGACGGCATACGCGGCTAGCGTTTTTACGGCATTTGGGTCAAGCTACGGCGCTAACCTTCTGCGGAACCTTGCCGAAATGCAATGGCGGATTGACGTGACACACGGCAAGCCGGACGTCTTGGGCTCGATTTGGGAGGCGGTCAATCGCGACTTCGATTCCGCGGACTATGCAGGAAAGGTAAAAATCTTAAAGACTATCGAGAGGGCGGCGGCGTATCAGCCAAGGGCTGCCCTCCAGTTGGTGCAGAAGGCCATATCCAGGGAAGCGGGAGCGACGCGGAAGGCGGACGCGGGCATATTCGATTTCTCGGGGAGGGACGTCATCGAGGCGCTGCCAGCAGTGCTCCGCCAGACGGCGCTGAGTCCAGATTATGCGGCGATGTCTATGAATCTCCTCTGGAAACTCGGGCGATCCGATGCACGGGAACTAAACCCTCACCCAGATCACGCCGTTCGGGTCCTCCGGGACCTGGCTAGCTACGAGTATCGAAAGCCGATCTATTACTGCGAAAAGGTCCTAGCTTGCGCTGAAGAATGGGCCAAAGATTCGGCCCTTCCTACCTACCGTTACTCCGTTCTCGACGTAACCGATCAGTTACTGGAGAAGCAGGTCTCTTACCAGGAGGCCGAGGGACATCAGATTAAGCTTGCAGCCCTCCCGCTCAACCGTGAAGCCGTCCAGTCCCTGCGCGACCGCGCGACTCAACTTGTGGCGCTGTGCCTGAAACACCCTCATGCCCGGATCGCGAAGCGCGCGCTGGAGAGCGTGCGCACTATGTTGACTCCGCCGATCGGCCTTTACGGTCGGAAGATCACGCCGGAAGAGCGCCAAAGCTGGGCGAGCGAACAAATTGCTGCGGCCGACCTGATCAAGGACTTCGCAGCGAGCACCGACAGCGCAGTCCTGCTGGCGCTCGTCTTGCACGAATTCAGTTGGTTCGCCGCGAAGGGTGCTCCGCAGGAAGCGAGAGAAAGGGTCGCCGAGACCTTGAGCTCCGTGCCTATGTCGCCGGATCTTAGGTTGGTCGTTGCACTGACGGGGGGGACCTCCGCCTTTGGCGTGGACGACATCGACGCCGCGTCGGCCCGGCAGGCGGCACTTCTGACAGAGGTCACACGAGACATGCTCGCATTGTACAAGGGCGAGCGTCTTGACAAGCTGGAAAACATGCTACGTGAGATTGACCGCGCGAACATCAAGACCAACGCGGGACTGTTCTTCTTTACCCTGGCTCAGGAGAGTCCCGATCGAGGCCGGAGCTTGGTCGAGCATGCGCTAGAACACGTGGATTGTCCGTTGATTGGCTTTGCCTCGCCAGTTTTACAGGTTCTTAGGTCAGGGACGCCCGACGAAACGTTGCCCCTACTTCTGCGTATGGCTCACAATGACCGGGAGGACGTCCGCGCCTCTCTCGCCGGCGCATACGCCTCCGCACCATGGCTTAATCATCCGGCGGAAGATGACTTTGCGTGCCTGCGCGAGCTGATCCGAACGGGTAACGCGGGGATCAAGTACCGCGCGGCCCACGCCCTGAGATGGCTGGCGCAAGCGGAACCAGCGGACCGCAGGCTCGAATTCCAGCGAAGCGGCATTGAGATCCTGCTTACCGTCGATATCGGCGAGGATCCCGGGCTAGCCGAGGCCGTTCTCGAGAGCCTTGATGATCAATTCGGCATCCCGCCCGATCTCGTTTCCGGGGAACAGCTCAGGAGCATCCTCAAAAGGCTGGAACCGGTAACGGAAATAACTCATGGAGCGTACTTCCTAGGCCGCTTTCTAAGCTACGTCGCGAAACGCGCCCCAGAGCAGTTGCTTGATTACCTTCTAAAACGCGTTGGGCGTGCCGCTCAACGACAAAACAAGACGCGGGATTACACGCCGATACCCTTTGGCCTTGAGGGCCTGTTTAGCGGAGTCGAGGACGCAGGCGTCCATGACGCGTTGCTCCGGAAAGTTGCGCTTGAGCTATCCCGCTCGAGCGGTACAAGGCGGTACTGGCTCACCCAACTGTTTGCGCTTGTTGCCGGAGGATTCGGCCCGCCCGCGCTACGACTGATAACCGAATTGTCTGAGGAGCGGGAGGAGGCTACCTACAGACTAATTGCGACCGTCCTCGGTGAGGCACCAAGAGGGTTTGCATTTGCAAACGAGGAACTGTGCGCGACGCTCCTGGAGCGATCGGAGGACATTTCCTTCGAGGCGCACCGGGCCATCCACGCGGCACTCCTGACAAGCACCCAGTCCGGAAGCTATTCCGGAGCCTTGGGGCAGCCGTCGGCGGCCCACGAGTCGATTCGGGACCGAGCGAATGAGGCGGCTCGGCGCCTCGACCGCAGGCCGGCCGGGGCGACGTTCTTCCGGGACGTTGCCAAATATGCGCAGGAAATGATCGACCGTATGCTTGAGCACGCGCAGGAGTACCTGATTGAGTGACTACGGGCGAGTTCAGGAGGCTGTCCGCAGGATGCATGCCGCCCTGTTCGCCCATCTACAGGCCTGCAGCGCGCCGGCCCAGGCATCAACCTCGATCGAGAACTTCTCCCACTCCATGCGGAGCAAGATAGACTCCCTCGAATTTTGTCTGAGGCTTCTGTCGGCTATAGAGTGGGATAAGTTCTGGACAGGTTTAACCCCGAGCCTCCCGCAGGGCCTGGCCGTTTCGCGCATGGAGGACGGAATATTTCTCATCCACCTTAACGCGAGGGACGCCAGGGCTTTCGTAGTCATATTAGTCGAGCACCTCGCAAGTAACGCGAAAAACGTCACAGATGTGTTGGCTGGGCTTTTGAACGATCTATGGTCACTGCGTTTAAGTGCACCACAAACCAACCTAGAAAATGTCTACAAGGTTATCCTCCAACGAAACAGCTCTCACCCCCTTGCCGCTCTGTTTGCCCCGCTCGTAACGGGCAGAACCTCCTGGCTCGCCGTCTCAAGGGAAGTAAGGAATCAAAGTCAACATCGGGACGCCACCTAGATACTCAAGAGCGACTTTGGCCGAGCCTGCGCGCCATATCTTAGCCGCGACCTCCTGCCCACCATAGACGAGTCCGAGCGCTCCCTTGAGGTGTTCTGCCCAAGGCTAGTGAACCGAGTGTACCAGTTCATGGAAGAGGCAAGCTCCGCGTTGTGCGCCTTACCCAGCCTCTGACCTCGCACCTTACGCGCAGCCGGACCGGCTAGCCCTACGAGGGAAAGGGCCTTCTGCCACGCCGGAGTGCCTGCAACCGCCGCCCGACCGCGTAACGCGCGACTCATCGAAATGAGCCCACGCTGGCCGGAAGTCCTTTTATACCGGCC
>PMVV01000406.1 GCA_003166475.1 Bryobacterales bacterium
ACATAAATAACATATCGTGCATCTTGCTTCGGCGTCTCGCCAAAGTTCGGAGGCCCCCACACTTTCTTGGATTTGATTGTTCCTTTCACAATAATAACGCGCGACGAGGCGGTTGACGTTTCAGAAACCTGAGCCCGGACAAATAGCGCAGCAAGCCCGAGCGCGATGAGCACTTTGGCTGTCGTCATTTAGTGACCTTTAGTGACCTCTACCGTTCCTTTTGGGTCGTAGAAACCTTCTCTCCCGGTTCTATCCGCGTTTATCGGCGGCCATTAATGTCTCAGACCCCAGCGGGCACGGCGGCGTGGCGGACCGTCCGAGCCGTGAATATCGCCAGGGCGCGGAACATCTCTTCGGCGCCGGCCTCGCGCTGCGCCTGCGGCAGGGCCAGATGAACGTCCACGCGGCGGCGCATCTCCGCGAGATCGATGGGATCCGCGGCCTCGCGCAGTTGCTCGAACAAGAGCCGATGCGCGGCTTTGCGCTCCATCACCTCCAGACCATCCAGAATCTGGCGATGGCAAGTGCCTTCCCAGATCGTCAGCACCATGGCCTCGCGGAACCAGCGCTCCACCGGAAACTCCGCCAGGATGCCCAGCGCGCCGTGGACTTCCATGGCCCAGCGCGCGATTTGCGGCGCGACGTCCGAGGTCCAGTATTTCGCCAGGTGCGCGACCAGACGGAACAGATGATAGCGGTCCGAATAAGGCGGCTTTTCGCGCCACACTTCGTTCAGGCGCAGGATGCTTTCCCAGCCCAGCGCGAAGCCATCCTGCAGGGTCTCGATGCGTTCGTCGAACTGCTTGCGCATCAGCGGATGGTCGAAGACCGGCTTGCCGAAAGCGATGCGCTGCCCGGCGAAGTCCGCGGATTCGGCCAGGGCGCGCTGCGCGATGGCCATGCTGCCGAGCGCATTGGTGGCGCGCGAGAGGTTCAGCACTTCCAGAATCAGATGCACGCCGCGGTCCGGCGACCCGAGCAGCCATGCTTCGCTCGAGCGCAATTCGACTTCGCCCGTGGGCACCGAGCGCGTGGCCACCTTGTCCTTCAGGCGGCGGATGGTGTAGTTCAGTTGGCCATCTTCGCGGCGCTTTGGCAGCAGGAACAGAGCCAGGCCGCGGACGCCTTGCGGCGCGCCTTCGGGCCGCGCGGCCACCACCGCCAAGTCCGCGCCGGCGTTGCTGGCGAAATACTTGTCGCCCGTGAGCAGCCAGCGGTCGCCGGCCGGGCGCGCGACGGTCTCGACGTTGGCGCCCAGATCGGAGCCGCCCTTGATCTCGGTCATCCAGGTGGCGCCCTGCCAGACCGTGTCGTCGCGGCGCAGGAGCGGCGGCAGGAAGCGCGCCTTCAGCGCCTCGGTGCCATGCTGGTCGAGCGCCACGGCGGTGGCCAGCGATATGACATAGGGGCAGGTCAAGCCCGGATCGTAGAAGCAGGTGATGTAGTCGAGCAGCGCGCTGGCCGAAAGCGACTGGTCCGCAAAGGCGCGCCACACCACGCCGGCTTTGTATCCCTGGCGCAGGCCGCGCCAGTATTCGGGCGCGAACAGGATCTCGTCCACGCGCCGCCCGCCGCGATCGAACATGCGCAGCCAGGGTGTTCCGGCGCGGTCGGTCGCTTCGGAAATGTGCTTGCCTTCGGTTTCCCACCAGGATTCGTATTCACGAAGCGCGCGCTCGTGGGGCAACGCCCCGAGCATGTGTTGCAGGAAGTTGACTGGGGAACGGAGAGTTTCAAGTTCCATAACTAGACTCACTATGGCACAGGCGAGAGGGCGAGGGGGCGATTGGGCGAGAGGGCGATCCGAGTTGCTATGCTGCTGTGTTGGTCGACAACATCAAGCTCCTCCTGCGCGTGTACTGGCAGCCGGCGGCGGCGATGAGCGCGATCCTGGATCAGGGCAGCCTCCTCTTCGCCAGCGTGGCGGTGCTGGCCGTTTCGTTGTTCTATAAATCCGGGCTGACAATCAGCTTTTACATGCCGCTGCTGGTGCTGGCGGTGGCTTACGTTCCGGGCGTGCTGCTGCTCAGCGGACTGCTGGCGCGTCTGGGTGGCGGCCTCGGCAGCGTCTTCCAGCGCGACTACGCACCGCTGCTCACCTCGACGGCGATGGCGTGGGCCGCCGCAAACATTCCCCTGGCGTTGGCAGGCTGGATGCTTCCGTTGCCCGTGTTCCTGATTCTTGCCGCCGCGGCGCAACTCTATTTCCTGGTCCTGATGTTCTTCGTGGTGCGCACCGTTTTCGGGACCGGCAACGGCACGGCGGTGGCCGTGGTGTGCCTGTCCTGGATTCCGGTGGTGGCGGCTTCTTTCCTGTGGGGACCGCTCCACTTCCTTTTGGGATGGCTGGCGTCGCCATTCTTCCTGTTCTTCGCGTATTACTATCTCGGCAGCGAGATTGGCAATCTGGGCGCGGGCCTGCGGCGCGGCCAGAACTTCCGCCGGATGCTGAACGCGGCGGCGCTGAACCCGCACGATGGCGAGGCGCAATATCAGCTCGGATTGATCTACCAGCAGCGGCGCCATTACACCGAAGCCATCGCGCGATTCCGGAAGGCAGTGGCGATCGATGCGGGCGAGACCGACGCCCACTTCCAATTAGGACGCATCGCGCGCGAGCAGGGCCGGCTCGCCGATGGCGTGGCCCACTTCCAAACGGTGACGGACCAGAACGACAAACACAGCCAGAACGAGATCCTGCGGGAACTGGGCGCGGTGTATCTGGCCGCGCGGCAATACGAAGATGCGCGGCGGTTTCTGGCGGAATACATCGATCGCCGGCCGTACGACCCGGAGGGTCTCTATTATTTGGGGCAGGCGTTGGAAGGGCTCGGCAGGGCCGGAGAGGCGCGCGAGGCGTATGCGCGGGCGGCGGAAGCCGTCAGCACGGCGCCGCGCTTCCGCAGGCGAGCGATTGCCAAGTGGAGCCGGCTGGCGCAAAGACAGATTCGGAAACTGTAGTTGTAGGGCGGACGTCCGGTAAGCAGCCGGCCGTGGGCCTGCCCCACAAGGGATCGGCGGCGAACTTGGATAGAATAGAAGTTCCGGAGATATTGATATGGAACTCCTCACCAGCAGCCTTCTGGAGCTGATCACCCAGACATCCACGAATCTGCCGCCCGACGTTCGCGCGGCCATGTCCCTGTCCGCGGGCACCGAAACGCCCCACACTCAATCCTCGCAAGCGCTCAACATCATTCTGTCGAACATCGACATGGCGAAGGACGACGAAGGGCCGATTTGCCAGGACACCGGCATGCCCACATTTGTGGTGCACACGCCTGTGGGTGTGAATCAGATGGAGATCCAGCGCGCCATCCGGGCGGCCATAGCCGAAGCGACCCGCTTGGGCAAGCTCCGCCCGAATTCGGTGGACTCGCTCACCGGCAAGAACAGCGGCGACAATCTGGGGGCCGAGACGCCGGTGATGCACTTCGATCAGTGGGAGCGGGACTCGATCGAGGTAAAGCTGATCCTGAAGGGCGGCGGCTGCGAGAACAAAAATATCCAGTATTCACTGCCCTGCGAACTGGACCGTCTGGGCCGCGCCGACCGCAACCTGGAGGGCGTGCGCAAGTGCCTGCTGCACGCCGTGTGGCAGGCGCAAGGCCAGGGCTGCGCTCCGGGCGCGCTGGGCGTGTGTATCGGCAGCGATCGCGCGCATGGCTACGAGCTGGCCAAGGGCCAACTGTTTCGCACGCTCGACGATGTGAATCCGAACCCGGCGCTGGCGAAGCTGGAGGGCGAGATCATGGAGGAAGCCAACCGGCTGGGCGTGGGCGCGATGGGATTCGGCGGCAAGGCGTCCTTGATCGGCTGCAAGATCGCGGCGGCCAACCGGCTGCCGGCCAGCTTCTTCGTCTCGGTGGCGTACGAATGCTGGGCGTTCCGCCGCCTGGGTGTGCGGCTCGATGCAAGCGACGGCGCTATCACTGAGTGGCTGTATCGCGATCCCAACCGTCCGGTGGAGCGCATGGCCAAAGCCGAAGGATTCCCTCTGACAGGACGCGAGGTGGTGTTGACCGCGCCGCTGAGCGAGGCCACCGTGCGCGCGCTCAAGGTAGGCGACGTGGTGCTGATCAACGGGGAAATGTTCACCGGGCGGGACAACGTACATGCCTACTTGATGAAGAACGCGCCGCCGGTGGATTTGCACGGCGCGGTGTTGTATCACTGCGGCCCGGTAATGCTGAAGCAGGGCGAGCACTGGGTGGTGAAGGCGGCCGGCCCCACGACCAGCAGCCGCGAAGAGCCGTACCAGGCGGAGGTCATCAAGCGCTACGGCGTGCGCGCGGTGATCGGCAAGGGCGGAATGGGTGCCAAGACGCTGGCGGCGCTGCAGGAGTACGGCGCGGTGTATCTGAATGCTATCGGCGGGGCGGCGCAGTATTATGCGCGCACGGTTGAGGACGTGCCCGCCGTCTACCTGATGGAATTCGGCATTCCGGAAGCCATGTGGCGCCTGAAGGTGAAGGGCTTTGCGGCCATCGTCACGATGGACGCGCACGGCAACAGCCTGCACGCCGATGTGGAGAAGGCCACGGGCGAGGAACTCGCCGCGCTCGCAACGCGGTAAGCAGGGCAGGCCGCGGCATGGGTCTGTTACAATAGCCGATTGGCGGCCAGGTAGCTCAGTCGGTAGAGCGCAGCCCTGAAAAGGCTGGCGTCGGCGGTTCGATTCCGTCCCTGGCCACC
>PMVV01000488.1 GCA_003166475.1 Bryobacterales bacterium
GACTGCTTCATGTCCGCGATAGCGGTGCGGAAGGAGCGTTCCAGTTGCGCGCGTTGTTTGGCCACGTACGTCAGCATCCTGAATTGTTCTTCGCCGAATGCGATGAACGTGTAGATCTGCTGCTCGCTCTCGGCAACGCGGCGGAGCAACCATTGGGAGGTGACCATGGTTTCCAGGTAGCAGCGTTCGGTGCGCGTTTTCGGCTGCCAGTCGGCATCGAGCTCGTCCCAGAGCTGGGAATAGTCCGCGGCGTTTTCGTCGGGGAGGATGGTGACGCGGGTTCGCAGGCCGTAGGTGAGGGCGTTGAAGCGGATGGCTTCTTTCCCTGCTGGAGTTTTTGGCCCTGAAGAGTGCTGGGAATTCTTTCGGTTGGCTTCTTGTTGTTTCTCTGAGATTATCATACGGAATCTATCCTTTCGCGGGAGGGAGTGGCGGGACTGAAGTCCCGCGCGGGGTAAACCCCGCCTTCCAATTCCATACTAGCGGGCGGGCATTGAGGAAATGCACTACCGAGGAGGGTGGCAGCTTAGTAAGTGGTTTGGTTAGAGTGAGGTACGGGGAAGCGATTTATTATCTCGCCGTGTGATCGAGGAGGCCGATCCGGGCATTCCGATCTGACCCGATTTTGTACTACTGTCCATCAGTCTCTTCGCGCGCCGCGACGAAGGCCGCAAAGTCCATTTGCGCCGTGAACTCCGCGATTGCGTCCACATTCTCCACAATGTCGCGGAAACGCTATGTTGGGTTCTTAGAAGGCACACACTGCGTCGTTCAGAATGTCATCGCGGAGCAGCGGCTTGAGCGTCCTGCGGTTCACCACGTCTCCGGCGCCATGGAGCATCTCGTTGACGTAGATCTTCAGGCGGGCGTACTCGAAGATCCCCATGGGCTGGTCCGGATCCAGTTCCACCAGCACGTCGATATCGCTGTCTTCCCGGGCCTCGCTGCGCGCCACGGAACCGAAAACCGCGGCGTGCGACACGCCTAATCGCCGCAACTCGCTCTCGTGGGTCCGCAGCGTCTCCAGGACGTCATTCAAGTGCCGGTCATAGCTCCTAAGCACGAGTCTACCTCACACCGGCGCCCCGCATGGTCACCATCTACAATTCGGTTAGCCAACTGATACGCAATTCGTGTCCCCAACCTACCTCATCTCGACCCCGACGTCCAACCCCCAGCCAGCGAGCCCTACACCGGCACACCGCACGACCACAACATATACCCCACCGCCTGCCTCACATAGTTCCACCGCACCCGCAAACTGTCCCGCGCGCGCTCCGGCCGCGGCGACCCATACACGGTCAGTCCCCTGCCTTCCAGCATCTTCTTCACCCGGTAAATATGATACCCGTCGCTCACCACGATCGCCGACTGCAACCCCATCCGCCGCATGATCTCGCCAGCCAACGCCGTGGAAGCCACCGTGCTCGCGCCCTCCCTCTCCACCACAATCGCCTCAGGCGCCACCCCTTGGCTGGTCAGATAGTCGCGCCCCACGTCGCCCTCCGTGAATACCGGATCGCCGCCCGCCCCGCCCGTCGTCATGATGCGCGGCGCCAGGCGCTTGCGATACAGATCCAGCGCGTGATCCAGGCGCGCCCGCAGTACCGGCGACGGCCGCCCGCGATACTCCGCCGCGCCCAAGACCACGATCACGTCCGCCGGCTGCGCCTCGTCGCGCGTTGCCTGCCGCTCGACTCGGATCGCAATCCAAGCCGTCGCCAGCATCGCCGCCGAGAACGCCGCCACCACCACATTCAGTACGGTGCGTTTCATCTGCGCTATTCCGATCCCAGACACATTGTAAGGTGTGTAAGCCTGAAGCGGTCAAGAGCCTCGGCGGCGTGCGCGTGGCCGCATTTCCGGGCTGGGGCGCCTGATGAAGGTGGCTGGTTACTGCGAACGGCTAGACTGCGCGGCGTATCTCATCCCGGACCACGCGCCTTAAAGCGCTCTCCAGAGGCTCTTGCTTCTGGAGCATAAAGCTATGCAAGGCTTCATTGATGAGCGTCTGGTAGTTCCCGCCGCCCGCCTCGTCAACCTGCCGGCGGAACCAGTCCAGAATGTCGTTGTCGAGCCGGATTGTGATGCGGGTCTTTTTCGGCGGCACTCTCAAGACCGCGCCACGCGTGCCCTTGCTGAAGTCATATTCCCTTCTCATAGCTCTCCGAATCGGCTCGCCTCGCCACGTGTTAAAGGATTACAGGGATGCGCGCCAGAGAATCCATGCCTGATCGCGGCGCCTGCTCCGCAGGCGGGCAGACCACAAAAAACGATGGTCTGCCCCACAGGCTGCCGGATTTAGGTTCATCTGCGCTATTCTGATCCCAGACACATTGTAAGATGCCTAAGCCCGAAACGATTTCCAGCGCCGCCAACCCGCTGCTCAAAGACGTGCGCCGCGCCATCGCCCGCGGCGGCCTCACGCAGGAAGGCTACCTGGTGGCGGAGACGTTCCACCTGCTCGAAGAAGCCCTGCGCAGCGGCTGCGCCGTCAAGGTGGTGTTGTGCTCGGAGTCCGTGCAGTCGGCGGTGGAAAGCCACGTCAAGCGCCTCGCCGGTATGCGCGTGGCCGTCGTCGCCGACCAGCTTTTCCCGTTCATCTCCGGCACCGAAGCCAGCCAGGGCCTGATCGCGCTGGTCCAGCCGCCCATCTGGAACCTGCCGCAACTGTTTCGCGGCCGCAGCCTGGTGGTGGTGCTCGATGGCTTGCAGGACCCCGGCAATGCCGGCACCATCGCCCGCGCCGCCGAGGCGTTCGGCGCTACCGGCATCATGTTTCTGAAGGGCACCGTCAGCCCCTTCAATCCCAAAGCGCTGCGCGCAGCCGCCGGATCGCTGTTCCGCGTGCCCTTCGCCTACGGCCTGGATTCGGCGCTGGCGCGCGCGGCGCTCCAGCAGAACAAGCTGGATGTTTACGCGGGCGTGCCCTCCAGCTCGCGCCAGCCGTCGAAGCCTCTCGGCGACGTGGACTTCTCGCGCCGCTGCGCCATCGTGGTCGGCAACGAAGCGCGCGGCGTGAGTCCGCAACTGCGCTCCGCAGCCATCGATATCTCCATCCCGACATCCGGCGTCGAGTCCCTCAACGCGGCGGTTGCGGCCGGCATCCTGCTCTATGAAGCCCGGCGCCAGAGGTCGCTCCACGCTTGAGCCTGTTCGACGCATCTCCGTCCGGCGATCCCGATAAGGTGGACAAGAAGCGCCCGCTCGCCGATCGCATGCGGCCGGTCACGCTGGACGAATTCGCCGGGCAGGACCATGTGCTGGGTCCCGGCAAGCCCTTGCGCCGGCAGATCGAGCACGACGAGCTAAGCTCGGTGATCCTCTGGGGACCGCCGGGCGTGGGCAAGACCAGTCTCGCCCGCCTGATCGCGCGGCTCAGCCGTTCCGAGTTCATCCCATTCAGCGCGGTGCTCAGCGGCATGAAGGAGATCAAGGCGGTGATGGCCGATGCCGAGCGCCTGCGCCGCCTGGGCCGCCGCACCATCCTGTTCATCGACGAAATCCACCGCTTCAACAAGGCGCAGCAGGATGCCTTTCTGCCGTATGTCGAGCGCGGCGACATTAGCCTGATCGGCGCCACCACGGAAAACCCGTCGTTCGAAGTGATTGCGGCGCTGCTCTCCCGCTCGCGCGTGTATGCGCTGCGCGCGCTCACGGCCGAGGAAATCGTGGAGCTGTTGCAGCGCGCCCTGGCCGACCGCGAGCGCGGGCTGGGCGAACTGGAAATCGCCGCGCCGCCCGCCTTGCTGGAGCAGATCGCCATCTACGCGGGCGGCGACGCGCGCTCCGCCTACAACACGCTGGAAGCCGCCGTAGCCGCCTCGCCGCCGCACGAGTTGGCCGAACAGGCCGTGCAGGACGCCATCCAGCGCAAGGTGCTGCTCTACGATAAATCGGGCGAGGAGCACTACAACCTGATCTCGGCGCTCCACAAATCCGTGCGGTCGAGCGACGCCGACGCCGCGCTCTACTGGCTGGCGCGCATGCTGGAGGCCGGCGAGGACCGCCTGTACATCGCGCGCCGCCTGATGCGCATGGCCATTGAAGACATCGGCCTCGCCGACCCGCGCGCGCTGGAGCAAGCCGTAGCGGTGATGCAGGCCGTACACTTCCTGGGCATCGGCGAAGGCGACTTGGCGCTGGCGCAGGCGGCGATCTATCTGTCGGTGGCGCCCAAGTCCGACGCCTCCTATCGCGCGCTGGGCGCCGTGCAGGCGGACGTGCAGGAGACTATGGCGGAACCCGTCCCCATGCAGCTTCGCAACGCCCCCACCGCGGCTAT
>PMVV01000370.1 GCA_003166475.1 Bryobacterales bacterium
CAAGATTGGCCGCCCTCCAAGCCGGTGCTACGCAAATTGATCCACTACCGGAATCTCAGCCCGGAGACGCGAGTTGACCTTACAAGAAAGAAGGCGTCCAAGTCCGCGTCGAAGACAGTTCTCCCTTTCAGGTCCGGGCCTGAAAGGGACACCGCCAATCGTGGGATCTGGGCGCCCTTTCTCCTCCGATACTCAAGCTCTAGCGCTTCCTAAAGCGGATCGCCGCCAGCGCACTCAACCCCAGCCCGATCAGGGCCATGGTGGCCGGCTCGGGTGCGCCTCCGGGCGGCGGCGGGGCCGCGCCAAACCCATCCAGGTAGACGTATCCCGCATGACCGCCGTAGGGGCAATCCGACGCCAACAAGGTTAAAGTGAACGTATCGCCGACCATCGCCGACACATCCAGTTGCTGCACTTGCCACGCCGTGTAAAACCAATCGCTCGAAGACTGCGTGAACAAGCCCGGCGGCGTGTTCGCCGAATTGTAGTAGACCGAATACAGCGTCGCGCCGGTAGTATCGTCGATCAAGCTTAGGCCGAAGTTGTCCGAATCGGTGGGACCGTGCGAAGATTGCAGCACCGCCGCCCACGCGAAATAGATACTCGGATCGGTGTAATTGGCGACCGTCTGGCTGATTACCGAGACGCTGTAGTCGTTGTAAGAGTCGTTGACCCGCGCCGCATAACTGTCGGCGTAAACCATGTTGAGGTTGTTGTCGGTGTTAGGGTCCAGGCCCGGGCCCACCACCGCGCTCGCGTTGGCCGACATGTCGTAGAACTGGCCTCCCGGCAAGTAGTTCACCGGATCCAGATTGTTCATGCCGCCATACCAGTATCCGGCGCCTTGCGTCCAACCCGTGAAGTCGCCGCTCTCGAAGCCTCCATTCAGGAAGCCCGCGAAAGCGCTGCCGGTAAGCGCCAGGGAAAGTAAAACGCACCACGTAAATCTGCGTATCATCGTCATCCTCCGACTGACTGAAACTACGGCACGCCGTTCCGGAACAGATTCGAGCCGGGCCGGCAAAGCCATATCCAGGGATAAAGATCTTAATATCCTTATGGAATTTTAACGCCATTTGGCTCTGACGCAAGCACTAATTTGGTACTGGTACCTGCGCGGCGTACTACCTGGATCGTTGAAGAACCCAACGGTCGCGTGCCGGCCCCGGGGCGTTGCGCAGCAGCCGGTGCCACATTCGAAGGAACTCTGGCGGGCGGCTTCTCGTTTCTGCCATGTGAGAGGGGCGGGGAACCCGTTGCAACTAATCATCGACAAAGCCGGCAAGCTCTATAAAGGCAAGGTATGGGCGCTGCGGAATTTCAGCCTGGAACTGCGGCCGGGCGTGCTGGGACTGCTGGGGCCGAATGGCGCAGGCAAGACCACGCTGATGAATATCGTTGCCACTATCACGCGCGCGACCGAAGGCACGGTGACCTGGAACGGCGCCGATCTCACGCGCGAGCCCGACGCGGTGCGGGCCGTGCTCGGCTATCTGCCGCAGGACTTCGGCGTGTATCCCAACCTGAACGCGGTGGAATTTCTGGAATACTTCGCCGCGGTGAAGGGGCTGGATGCGTCGAGCGCGCGCCGCCGCATCGACGAGTTGCTGCAACTGGTCAACCTGGCCGACGTGCGCAAGCGGCCTCTGGGTGGTTATTCGGGCGGCATGCGGCAACGCATCGGCATTGCGCAGGCCCTGCTGAACGATCCGCAATTGCTCATCGTGGATGAGCCGACGGCGGGCCTCGATCCCGAGGAACGCGTGCGCTTCCGCAATCTGCTCTCGGACCTTTCCGGCGACCGCATCGTGATCCTCTCGACCCACATCGTGTCCGACGTGGAAGCCACCGCCACCGAGATCGCGCTTATTTCAGGCGGCACGCTAGTGGCTCACGCGCCGCCCGAAGACCTGCTCCGCGCAGCCGAGGGCAGGGTTTGGGAATGGGTCATTCCCAGCGCGGAACTGGGCGCCGCCAAGCAGCGCTATCAGATCAGCGGCGCCGTGCGGCGGGCGGACGGCGTGCACGTGCGGCTGCTGGCGGAATGCGCGCCGGCGGGCGCCGTGCCGGTGGCCGCCACGCTGGAGGACGCGTACCTGCATTGTCTCTCGACGCACCGGGCCCAGCGTGCGGAGGCCAACGCCAGATGATGCCCGGCCGCGTGCTGTATCACCTGGCCCGCGCCGATTTTCTGGAGCGCGTCCGCCGGTATAGCTTCCTGCTCACGCTGGCGTTCGCCGCCGGCCTCGCCTTTCTCACTTACTCGGGCATGATCGCGCTCGAGTTGGGTGAATACCGCGGCGTCTACAACTCCGCCTGGGTCGGGAGCATGATGACGCTGGTCTCGACCACGTTCATCACCCTGGCCGGTTTCTACATAGTGAGGAACACCATCCAGCGCGACCAGGAAACACGTGTGGGGTTAGTGCTGGCGACCACGCCGATGAGCAGGAGTCTCTACACGCTGGGCAAGGCGCTGAGCAACTTCGCGGTGCTGGCCGTCATGGTTGCCGTGCTCGCCGTGGGTGCCGTGATCCTGCAACTGGTGCGCGCGGAGGGCGGCGGCCTGGAACCGGGCAAGCTGCTGGCTCCATTCATCTGGGTGGCGCTGCCGGCGATGGCCATGACCGCGGCGATCGCCGTGTTGTTCGAGACCCTGCCGGTGCTGCGTAGCGGCGCCGGCAACGTGATCTACTTCTTTGCGTGGGCGGCCTACCTGGGCGCGAGCGGGGTCGCGGGTGTGAACGACTATCTGGGACTCGGCTTCTTCATGCGCAGCATGACGGCGGCGCTGAAGCTGATCGACCCGTCCCACAGGGACGAGCAATTCACGCTGCAGGCCGGACCCACCGTGCACACCACCAAAACATTTCTCTGGAACGGCGTCGATTGGACTCCGCAAGTGCTCCTCGGCCGCCTGCAATGGGTGGCCATCGCCATCGCCATCGCCTGTTTGGCGGCCCTGTTCTTCCACCGTTTCGATCCGGCGCGCGAGCGTTCACGGCGTAAAAAGGAAGCGCCCCAACCCGCTGAAGATCCGGCCACTGCGAATGGCGCGCCGGCCTCCCGTGCAGCCGCCGTCCAATTGACGCCCCTCGCGCGGACCGCGCGCGGCAGCCGGTTCCTGCGCCTGGTTGTCTCCGAACTGCGCCTGATGCTGAAAGGGCGCGGCTGGTGGTGGTACCTGGTTGCGGCAGGCTTGTTCGCGGCGAGCCTTGCCGTGCCGGACGTCCAGGCGCGGCAGGCGGTCGCGGCATTCGCCTGGCTCTGGCCGGTGCTGATCTGGTCGCAGATGGGCGCGCGGGAGGCCCGCAACGACACCGGGAAGCTGGTGTTTTCCTGCGCGCACGCACTCGACCGGCAATTGCCCGCGGTCTGGGTTGCTGGGGTGGCAGTGGCGATCTCGACCGGCGGCGGGCTGGGGATTCGCTTGCTGATGGGAGGCGACTGGCCGGGCTTTGCCGCGTGGCTGGCGGGAGCGCTGTTCGTGCCGTCCTTCGCGCTGGCGTTGGGTGTCTGGAGCGGATCGAGCAGGCTTTTCGAGGCGCTGTACACGCTGTGGTGGTACGCCGGTCCCATGAATCACGTGCCCGGATTGGACTTCATGGGCATGGCGCCCGCGCGCTTTGGGACCTCGTTCTATCTGCTGGCTACGCTGGCGCTGCTGATGGCGGCCTATGTGGGAAGGCGTGGCAAGCTGGGGTACGCTTAAGACGTGCTACAAATTGGCGGATGGACAAGGAGGCACGATGACCGATCCGGCGACAGAACCAGAGGATCTAGTCAGTCTTTACCATCGCGCCTTCAAAGACTACGGCAGCCGGGCGCTTTGGAACATGCGGCCTATCGAGGACCCTACCCCCGCCGACGCATTGGCGATCGCGAAGGCGTTGCGAACGCACGGCGGCATGGACGGGCGGCGCTTGGCGGAACACATTGAAAGACTGTGCCGTGCCCCTCACTAAACTGCAATCCCACGTGCTGCGCGTGCTCGCGGCGGGACGCAGCCTCGACAGTTATATCGCGGGCGGCGTCGCCATCAACCGGGAAGGGCCGCGCTTTTCCGGCGATATCGACATTTTCCAGGACTCGGAAGATCGCCTTGCGGCAGCCGCTGAAGCCGACGCCGGGGCGCTGGCCGAGGCCGGTCTTAAGCTGTCATGGGGGAGAATCCAAAGCGGCAAGCGGCAGACCGAGGTAGCCGGTCTCGGCGAGACCATGCAGCTTGAATGGGTCGCCGACAGCGCCTTTCGATTCTTCCCCGCTCAACGGGACGAGCTTTTCGGTTATGTGCTTCACCCCGTGGACCTGGCGACAAACAAGGCGGCCGCCGCCGCCGACCGGCGCGAACCCCGCGACGTCGTCGATCTGGTGACCATCCATGAAAACATTCTTCCCCTTGGGGCCGTTATCTCGGCCGCCGTGGGACGCTTTCCCGGACAGTCGCCGGAAGAAATGCTGGCCGACATCGTGCGACACAGCCGGTTCACGGCGGAGGAATTTCGCGTCTTGGCGACGGAGCGGCCCATGGATGTGCCCGGCCTCCACCGGCGCATCCGAAGCATGCTCGACGACGCGGAGCGATTCATCAGCCGCATTCCCAGCGACGCTGTTGGTTTCGTTTTTCTGGAGGGCGAAAAGCCTGTGCAACCCGACGTTGAAGCTCTCGGCAAGTATCGGCGCCACGCGGGCGCACGGGGCGGTGTGTGGCCGTCGTCGCCGGAGATATCAAGTGCCATGTTGGAGCGGTACGGCAAGAAAGAGAACGGTGGCGACCCCAAGCCGTGACGTTGTGAATTGGTTAGGTCTTGAATCGGTGAAGGCCCGGCAAATCGCGCGCTTTGAGGTGTTTCAAATGCCTGGTTCAAGAATGACTGTCTGAAAGACCGCTACATTACGACCAGATGGAGAGTGCCATCGAACGGTACTCGGAATTCACTCCGGCTCTATACAGATGCCGAACGATAGCTATGTCGTGACGATTCGCAGCTCTGAACGTACATTAGACGGAGGCTGAAAGCAACGACTTGCTGTCAGTCAGACTGCTCGCGCCAGTACTCACGCAGGTCACGCTCGTCCTCGCATAGTCCGTCTTCATCATGTGCTCTGGCACACGGCCAGGCAGCTTCGTCTCCACCCGAAGCCGCAACCTCGCTCCAGAAGGCCGGAGTGGACGCCTCAGCCGGACGTCTCTCTCATGTGGTCCAGCGACCCGTCGCGCGATTCATGCGGACCTCAGTTTCCCGCCTCGCGGCGGCCGTGGAGTACGCAAACCGTCGCCAACCTTTGACCTATCATCCCGCCGGAGCGAAGTTTCAGGCTGCCTGCTTCGGAATAACGTCCCGCTCAATCACGGCCCAATCGATGCAATCGAGATCGAAGCGGTTTTGGATGTTAAGCCAGTATTGCGCCGAGGTGCCAAAGTACCGTCCCAGCCGCGCGGCCGTGTCCGCCGTGATGCCGCGCTTCTCATTCACGATCAGGCTGATGCGGTTCGCCGGCACGCGGATCGCCTGCGCCAGTCCGTTGATGCTGATCTTTTCATCCTTCAGGTCTTCAAGCAGGATTCTGCCAGGGTGAATCGGCGGCAGCTTCTTTTCAGTGGTAATCGACGATTTCGACATCGGTCGGTCCTTTCACTTTCCATTTGAAGCAGATTCGAAATTGGTCATTGATCCGAATGCTGAACTGGCCTTTACGGCTGCCACTCAGCGCTTCCAGCCGGTTGCCGCGAAGCGCTCGCAGGTCTTCAAGGGAAGCCGCGGAGTCGAGCCGGATCAGGCGAGTTCGAATCTGTTCCTCGATGTTCACAAGTTCAAGGACGCGCCGGCCGCCCATTAGCTTCGCGGCTCGCGCATCCTTGAACGACTGGATCATATCTATATGGTATTACTTTACAGGGTGTGGCTCGCACCACAGGTGCGGGCTAACCGTTACCGCCGGGCAAAGCGGCGGAGGCGGAAGATTTCGACCAGTGCAATGTAGACGTTCAGGATTCCCAGGCCGCTGACTGCGCCTCGCAGGTAGGCGTTGTCCCAATACAGGCCCCACTGCGGGGCCAGCGACGAGAAGAAGCTCCGTTCCCAGAAATCCGACCACGGGAAGATTACCAGAAACATCCCCAGTTCCATGCAGAATACTATGAAGATCAGCGCCGCGACGATGTGATACCAGCGATGGCGGGGGACTTCCGGGGCGGGGGCGGGGATGGGCTCCGTCACGATGCGGCTCCCAGTTCCGCAAACAGATCCAGTTGCGCGCCGGCCCACTGGTCGAAGTCCACCGGAAACAGCGCGCGCGCGCGCACCGGTTCGAAGCTCAGCCGGTGCAAAGGCGTCGGCCCGTACTCTTCCAGCGCTTTGGCATGTTCCGGGGTGAAATATCCTTTGTGGTTCGCCAGGCCGTATTGCGGGAAGATCGCATCCCACACGCGCATGCGCTCGTCGCGCCAGACCTTGGCGACAATGGATGCCGCGGCTATCGCGTGACACTGCGCGTCGCCCTTGATCAGCGGGCGCTGGGGAGTGGGGAGCGACAACGGCATGGCGTCGGTCAGCAGAAAATCCGGCGCGGGCGTGAGTTGCGCGACCGCCATTTCCATGGCCATCCTGGAGGCCTGGTAGATGTTGACCCAGTCGATGGTGGCCGCGTCCACGGCCGCTACCGCCCACGCCACCGCCCGCTCGCGGATGCGCCCGTCGAGCACCGTGCGGCGCTCGGGATCGAGTTGTTTGCTGTCGTTCAGGCCGCGCACCGGACGGCCGGGCGAAAGAATCACCGCGGCGGCCACCACCGGGCCAAATAATGCGCCGCGGCCGACTTCATCCACACCTGCCACAGCTTCAAATCCACGGGCGCGGAGTTCGCGCTCCAGCGTTCCTTCGCAGCGGAAATGAGTGACTGGGCGCGGATTCCGCTCCCTCACGGTCGCGGCTCCGTTACTGGCGTTCGCGCAGGCGTGCGGCCTTGCCTTTCAGTCCGCGCAGATAGTATAGCTTGGCGCGGCGCACGCGCCCGGTGCGCACTACGTCGATGTGGTCGATCACCCGGGCGTGGATGGGGAAAATACGCTCCACGCCCTGGCCGAAGCTGACCTTGCGCACCGTGATGCTCTCGCCCATACCGGTGTGGTTGCGCGCAATCACCGTGCCTTCGAAGGCCTGCAGCCGTTCCTTGTCGCCTTCCTTGATCTTCACGTGTACGCGAATGGTGTCGCCCGAACGGAACTCGGGGGTGTCGCTGCGCTTGTTCTTGTTAATTACTTTTGTCAACAGGGAGTTGGTCATTTCAAATCCTAATCTTATATTCTAGCCTGATACCGCTCCCTTACGGTCGCGGGTCGGTGCGATAACGTCAGTCGCGGTTCGGTGACGGCGCCATCAGGTCCGGACGCAGGCGCGCGGTCTTCTCCAATGCGGCCCGCCGCCGCCAGCGGCGGATTTCTTCGTGATTGCCGCTCAACAAAACTTCAGGCACTTTCCATCCGCGAAACTCGGCGGGACGCGTGTACTGCGGGCAATCCAGCATGGCGCCCGCATGTCCGCCATCCTGGAAAGACTCGAACACGGCCGACGATTCGTTGCCCAGCACTCCAGGCAGCAGGCGCGCCACGGTGTCCACAACCACTGCCGCCGCCAACTCGCCGCCGCTCAACACATAATTCCCGATAGATAGCTCGTCGTCGGCCAGGTGCTCAGCCACGCGCTCGTCCACCCCTTCGTACCGCCCGCAAATCAACAACAGATCGGCCAGCCGGCTGTACTCGTTGGCCGCCTTCTGATCGAACAATCGGCCCTGCGCGGAGAGAAGCACTGTTCTTCCGGACCGGCCAGAGATCGACTCCACCGCCTGAAACAGCGGCTCCGGCTTGAGTAGCATGCCTTCGCCGCCCCCAAACGGCCGGTCGTCCACGGTCTTGTGCCGGTCGCTGGTCCAATCCCGCAGATTGTGTATGCGAATCTCGATCGCGCCGGTATCGCGCGCCCGCTTGATCACGCCATGCTCGAACGGTCCGTCAAAGAACTCCGGGAAGATCGTGAGCACATGAAAAATCACGTCTGGTACAGTTCCTTCAATCCCTCGGGCAAATCCACCACGATGCGGCGCGCTTCCGGCTCGATGGCCACGCAAATTGCGCGCGCAAACGGAATTAGCAGCCCGCCTTCCACTTCCAGCACTCCGGAGCCGCCGGCATCCTGGAGAGCGGTCACCCGCCCCAGCGACGCGCCACCATCCCGCTCGACCACTTCACACCCGATCAAATCCGACTCGAAGTATTCGCCCGGTTCGAGGCGTATGCGCTCACCCAGCGGCACGCGCACTTCGCACCCCGCCAGCCGCTCCGCGTCCGACATGGTATCCACGCCGCGGAATTTCAAGATCAGCCGGTTGTCGTGGAACCAAGCCGACTCCACTTCGCGCCGCGAGCCTTCCGGAAAAAGGAAAACTTCGCGCAGGCTTTCGTAGCGCTCCGGCTTGCTGAACGAGATGGCCGTGACTTCCCCGCGAATGCCGCGCGCGCGGCCCAGAACGGCGACCGTCACCCAATCCGCGGAGCCGGAGCTCACTCGAGGATTTCCAGAGTGAACCGCCGGTTCAACTTCATGCCTGCCGCTCCCAGAATGGTGCGGATGGAGCGGGCTGTCCTGCCCTGCTTGCCGATCACCTTGCCCAGATCGCTTTGGGCGACCCGCAATTCCAGCACGGTGACCTGCTCGCCCTCCACCACGCTCACGGCAACTTCTTCCGGGATGTCCACGAGAGCCTTCGCGATATCTTCAATCAACTGTTTCATCACCCCGCCTCCCTCCGCCTCTTATGGTAACAGAGACGCGCGGCGGACCAGCCCGTTTCGGCCATCCTTATCGTTACATCTCTTACACTTAACAACCGCTTCAGGCTGCCGGCGCGGTTATCGCTTCAGCAAGCGGCTCCGGGTTGTTCTTAATCAGACGCGCGACGGTTTCCGAAACCTGGGCCCCGTTCTTGGTCCAATACGCAATGCGCTCGCGCTTCAGCTCCACTTTGGCCGGGTCGGTCAACGGGTTATAGTGGCCCACCACTTCCAGGTTGCGGCCGTTGCGGGCGCGCTCCTTCTCAATCACCACGATGCGGTAAAACGGCTTCTTCTTGGCGCCAAAACGCGCCAAACGGATCATCAACATTCATACTCCTAAGAAATTCGGTAATTTGAACTTGCCCATTTTCTTGCCCAGCAGCCCGCCGGAGAAGCTCTTCATCATCTTTCTGGCCTGCGCGTACTGCTTGAGCAACTGATTCACTTCCTGCACGGTGGTGCCGCTGCCCTTGGCGATGCGGCGCCGGCGCGTGCCATTCACCAGCATGTGGTTGGCGCGTTCCTTGGGGGTCATCGAATCGATGATGGCCACCACGTGCGTGATTTCCTTCTCATCCACTTTCACGTTCTTGAGGTCTTTCAGAATGCCCACCTGCGGCATCATCGACAGCACGCTCTCGAGCGGCCCCAGCTTGCGGAGCTGTTTCATCTGGTCGCGGAAATCTTCGAGGGTGAACTCGTTGTCGATGAGCTTGCGCTGCATCTCGACGGCCTGCTTCTTGTCGATCACTTCCTCGGCCTTCTCGATGAACGAGAGCACGTCGCCCATGCCCAGGATTCGGGAAGCGGCGCGGTCGGGAAAGAACGGCTCCAGCGCGTCGAACTTTTCGCCCACGCCCACGAATTTGAGCGGCTGGCCGGTGACGTGCCGGATAGACAGGGCCGCGCCGCCGCGCGCATCGCCATCCATCTTGGTGAGGATCACGCCGGTGATGCCCAGCTTCTTGTGAAACTCGTCGGCGGATTTCACGGCGTCCTGGCCGGTCATGGCATCGGCCACGAACAGGATCTCGACCGGGGAGAGCTGCTCTTTCAATTGCTGCAGCTCGGTCATCAAATCCTCGTCGATGTGCAGGCGGCCGGCGGTATCCACCAGCAGCACATCGCGTCCGGTGTTGACGGCTTCCTTGCGCGCGGAGCGGACCAGGTCGGCGGGCAGCGTTTCTTCCGGCGTACCGGTGTAGATGGGCAGGTTGACGTCGCGCGCGACCACACGCAATTGCTCGCGCGCGGCCGGACGGTAGACGTCCACCGACACCATCAGCGGCCGGTGGCCGTTCTTCGAAAGCCAGCGGGCCAGCTTGCCGGTGGAAGTGGTTTTGCCGGAGCCTTGCAGGCCGACGATCAGCAGCACGCTGGGCGGCTCATTGGCGAATCGCAGCTTGGATTCGTGGCTGCCCAGAATTTTGATCAGCTCATCGCGGACGATCTTGATGACCTGCTGGGAAGGGGATAGCGCCATCAGCACTTCCTCGCCCATGGCCTTCACCTTGATGTTTTCGATGAGCTGCTTGACCACGCGGAAGTTGACGTCGGCCTCCAGCAAGGCCACGCGGATCTCGCGCAGGGCGGCTTCCATGTTCTCGGGCGTGAGCTTGCCCTCGCCGCGCAGGTTCTTGAAAACCCGCTGCAATTTGTCGGATAGATTATCGAACATGGAAACTCGCGCGGGCGGCAAGGCAGACCTTGCCGGCCAGCGTTTATACGATTCTCCTATTATACATGCTTGGGCGGCCTGAGAGGCTGAGGCACCGGTTGTACCATCACCAGCGCTGGTGCACGGCCGGACGGATGCGCGCGTCGTAAATGGCACGGACGGCGCGCAGAGTGTCTTCCCGCAGCGGCGGCAGGTCCGAGGCGGCGCAGTTGTCGGCCACCTGGGCGGGGCGCTTGCCGCCGGGGATGGCACAGGTGACGGCGTCAAACGCGAGGATCCAGCGCAGCGCGAATTGCGCCATGCTGACCCCCGCCGGCACGAGCGGACGCAGTTCCTCGACGGCTGCGAGCGCCGTGTCATAGTCGACGCCGGAAAACGTCTCGCCGACGTCGAACGCCTCGCCGTGCCGGTTGAAGTTACGGTGGTCGTCGGCGGCGAACTGGGAATCGCGCGTGAGCTTTCCGGTCAGCATGCCGCTAGCCAGCGGCACGCGCGTCAGAATCCCCACCTGGCGCTTGCGGGCCTGCTCGAAAAACAGCTCCGCAGGGCGGTGGCGGAAACAGTTGAAAATGATTTGTACGCTCTGGACGCCGGGGAACTCGATGGCCTTCAGAGCTTCTTCCACGCGCTCCACGCTCACGCCGTAATTGCGGATTTTGCCCGCCTCCACCAGGCGGTCGAGTGCGCCGAAGACCTCCGGCCGGTAGTAGACGTCGGTCGGTGGGCAGTGCAGTTGGACCAGGTCCAGGCACTCGGTGGAGAGGTTGCGGAGGCTGTCCTCGACGAAATCGGTAAGGTTGCGCGCGTTGTAGCCATCCGCGGTGTGCGGCGACAGGCGGCGTCCGGCCTTGGTGGCCACCACGATGGGCTCGCTTCGTTCGCGCCGCAGTTGCGCGACGAGGCGTTCGCTGCGGCCCATTCCGTAGACATCCGCGGTATCGATGAAGTTCACGCCGGAATCGATGGCCTGGTGCAAGGCGGCCATGGATTCGGCGTCACTCACGTTGCCCCAGGCGCCGCCAATGGCCCATGCGCCAAAACTGATTTCGGAGACTTTCCAGCCGGTGCGGCCTAGCGCGCGATAATGCATAGTCTCAAGATACCGCGAGGAGGCCCGCGGCCGAAGGGCAAGTGGGTCAATTTGACTCACTACCGCAGCTTTTGCGTGCAGGAGTTGGACTGAGTTTCGTACCCTAAGCCGATCAGAGCGTGCGGAGAACAAGACCCGAGGGTTTGGCAGGGAGATTGCCCGACGGGCATTGACCAGAAACGGCCGGAAATGTTTTGGAGACGAAGGGCGGGCCGGCCGGGGCGGTCATCGGAAAGATCGATAGGGACTAATATGCCCACACTATCGTTACGTTACGAAAAGATCATCGGAATTCTATGCGCTACCGGCGCAATGGCGTGCGCCAGCGCCGCCTATGGACAGGCAATCGCGACCACCGCGGCCGGTGGCGGCTTCATCAACAACGCGCCGGCAGTCGAGACCTATCTCGACAATCCCCAAGGAGTCGCCGTGGACGCTTCGGGGAACGTTTACATCGCCGACGCGAGCCGCATTCTGCGGGTGGATCATGCCACCGGCGTGCTTGCCGCAGTGGCGGGAGTTCCGGCCGCAGGCTACGCTCCCTTGGGTCCGTTTGCTCAAGGCCGCCTGGGAGCCGGGCCGGCGGTGGTCAACGTTGGGGACGGTCCGGCGCTTTCCGTGACCATCGCGCCCACCGATCTGGTAGTCAACGCCGCCGGCAACGTGCTGTTTCTCGACGGTTCCTTGCTGCGCCAGCTCAACGTGCAGCAGGAGGTTATCACCACCATCGCCGGGAAAGCTGAAACGGGTGGCTCGACCGGAGACGGCGGACCCGCCACCGCAGCGTCGCTGGACGCACCGCGGCAGTTTTGCCTGGATTCCGCCGGAAACATTTATATTGTCGAGCTGGCCGGATACGTGCGCCGGGTTGATGCAAAGACAGGCACGATCGCCACCATCGCCGGCGATGGCGGCTCGGTTTTCGGCGGCGACGGCGGCCCGGCGATGGCGGCTACACTGGTTCGTCCGGCGGGTATTGCCGTGGATTCGTCCGGCAACTTATACATTGCCGATGCGGGCGACTTGCGGATCCGTAAGATCGACAGCGCCAAAGGGACAATCGCAACTATTGCGGGGACCGGGCAGGCACTGGAAGGTGGAGATGGCGGCAGCGCCTTGCAGGCTTCTTTCCTGACCCTCGGCGAACTCGCCATCGACAGCCACAATAACCTGTTCTCGATCGATGGAGACCGCGTGCGGCGCATCGCTGCGGCGACCGGAGCGATGGCCACCGTGGCGGGCAACGGTACGGCGGCGCTGGCCGGCGATGGGGGGCCCGCTACGCAGGCAGAGCTCGACGCGGCAGTAGGCCTGGCGCTCGACGGCGGGGGCGACCTCTACATTGCCGATACTGGAAACCGGCGTATCCGCCTGGTGACCGCGGCCACAGGGGCGATCTCTACCATCGCGGGTACATCCCTGAATGGCGACGGGGGTCTGGCGGCTGGCGCCGTCCTGAATATTCCGCAGGGCGTGGCCGTGGATGCCGCGGGAGATTTGTTTATCGCCGAGAGCAGTCTGATCCGCGAGGTGAACGCGGCGACCCACATTATCTCGACGTTCGCCGGAGGCGGCGCCAGCACGCAGGATGGGGTTCCAGCGCTCCAGGCGAAGCTGGCCCCGATCAGCCTGGCCTTCGATTCCGCCGGCAACCTGATGGTCGGGGAAGCCGGCCTGATCCGCCGCATCGATGCCGGCGGTATAGTCACCACCATCGCCGGCACGGGTGTGGTGGGTTACTCCGGCGACGGTGGTCCGGCCATCGAGGCCCAAGTCGGTCACGTCGCCGCGCTGGCCGTCGATTCGTCGGGCGGAGTGCTATTTGCCGATTCCGGCAATAACCGTCTGCGCCGGGTCGACACCGGAACTCGCATAATCGCCACGGTTGCCGGCAACGGCCAAGCGACCTTCACCGGACTCGGCCAACCCGCGACCGCCACCGGTATCGGCAATGTAGCGGGGGTGGCGGTCGATTCCAATGGGAACATCTACATCGGCGGCACAACCTACCTCATTCTCAAGATCTCGCCGGCGGGCGCGGTCTCCATCGCCGGCGGAGTGGGCGCATGCGCTTATACCGGCGACGGCGGAACTGCTGCCACGGCATTCATATGCCCGTCCAGCATTGCGTTGGATTCGAGCGCCAACATCTTCGTAGGCGACGCGGCGTGCTATTGCGTTCGCAGGATCGCAGCGGACAGCGGCATTATCCAGACTGTCGTGGGAAACGGGACCATGGGTTACACCGGCGACAACGGACCGGCCACTCAGGCAGAGCTTCGGTCCGTCTCGGCGATCGCGCTATCCGGGACGACCCTGTATGTCGCGGATGGAACCGCCCGGGTGGTGCGTGCCGTGACTCCGGACACACCGCCCACATTGCCCGGAACGCCAATCCTGGAGGCGTTGGGGAATGCCGCGAGCTATCAGTTGGGACCGGTCGCTCCGGGCGAGCTGGTTACCCTGTTCGGACATTACCTGGGCCCGGCCACGCCAGCCCAATGGGAACTCGGCTCCAACGGCCTGCTCAGCATTCCGAACGCGAATGTGCAGATTTTCTTCGACGATGTGCCGGCTCCCCTGATCTATATCTCCGCGGGCCAGATCAACGCCATCGCGCCCTATTCGGTGGCCAACGGCCTTTCCACGGTGCGTATCCAGGCGGCTGGAGGCTCGGTTTCCAGCACCGGCATCGGCGCAACCGCGACCGCGCCCGCCATCTTCGCATACGGCATCGTGAACGAGGATGGTTCGCTGAACGGCCCTTCCCATCCCGCTCCCGTGGGAACGTACGTGACGATGTACGGGACCGGCCTGGGGCAGACCGTTCCGTCCGGCGTGGATGGCACTGTGACACCAACGACCAACTATCCCACGCAGAAATATCCGGTCAAATTGACCATCGCCCAGAGCCCGCTCTTCTCCACGCCTGTGACCATGAAGGTGTTGTACGCCGGGCCGGCTCCGGGGCTGGCGGCGGGTGTTTGCCAGATCGATGCGGTGGTGCCCGTCGGCACGCAGCCGGGTGAGAATTTCATCGAGATAGTGGCCGGACCGGGAGCCAGCGTGCCCATCGCGTTCTATGTGAAATGAGGAGACAGAAGACAGAAGTCAGAAGACAGAAGCGCGCAACAGTGTTCGAGTTGCGGCTTCTGACTTCTGTCTTCTTCTTCCGTCTTCTTAATCCCCTTCGACATACCACGGCACGTTGACTACGATGATGCGTCCGTTGCCCTTGAAATAGAGCATCGATTTCAATTCCGTCCCACGCTGGTTGTGCAGCATGTGGTAGTACCAGCGCCGCTCCACGACCTCCGGAATGACGACGGCGATCTGGCGGCTCGGATTCTTTTGCGCAAGCTCCAGCACGTAATCCACGATCGGTGTGATCACGAAGCGGTAGGGCGATGGCAGGATCACCAACTTCGGCGGCGCCATGCCAAGCTGCAGAACCGGCTGATCCACGAAGCCGTACCACTCCTCCCGCAGGTATGTGGTGCGCTCTCCGGAATCGATGTGCAGCGCCGTGACATCGGGCGAAATCGTCAAGGCGAAGGTCAGCGCTCGCTTGGCGATCTTGTTCCAGTGATCCAGCGGCACCAGCACCAGCGGCGCCTTGAAGGTATCGAGCTCCAGCGGCGATTGGCATCCGACATTCATGCGCACGTGATGATACTGGCGGCGCACCGCGATCATCACGGCCAACAGGCCAGGGACTAACAGCAGGGTGATCCAGGCGCCATCCAGGAACTTAGCCACCAACACCACCACTACCGTGACGGCCGTGGCCACCGCGCCCAATCCGTTCACCAGCATGCTGCGGCGCGCGCCGCCTCCGCCAATCCGCTTCCAGTGGAAGACCATGCCGGCCTGCGAGAGCGTGAACGCCAGAAAAGCGCCCACCGCGAAGAGCGGAATCAGGCGGTCCGTTACGCCGCCAAACACGATCAACAGCACGGCGGCGAGCGCCGCCAGCACGTACACGCCTTGGGAGTAGACCAGGCGCCGGCCGCGCGATCCGAACGAGCGCGGCAGGAATCCATCGTGCGAGATGGTCTTGCACAGGCGCGGGAAGTCGGCAAACGCGGTGTTGGCAGACAGCGCCAGTACCAGCAGGATGGAGCCGATGGTTACGTAATAAAAAAGTCCCTTGCCGGCCACCGCTGCCACCAGCATCGCAAGCACGCTCTGATATCCGGGCGCGCCGGGGTCCGTGGCGGCGATTCCGTAGGCACGCACCAGGTAAGCGATGCCAGCCAGCATCAAGATGAGCAGTGCGATGATGACGCCCAGCGTGCGGCGCGCATTTTCGGCGGTCGGCTCGCGGAAGGCCTTCACGCCGTTCGAGACCGCCTCCACGCCCGTCATGGCGGTGCAGCCGCTGGCGAACGCCTTCAGCAGCAGCCAGACACTCACGGCCGCCAGAGCCGGCGGAGCGGGCGGCAGCGTCACCACGGGAACCGGGTGGCCGCCGCTCGAGAGCGTCTTGACCAAGCCAATGGCGATGGCGATCAACAGAGTTCCGACAAATAGGTAAGTCGGGACTAAGAACACGATGCCGGTTTCGCGCACACCGCGTAAGTTAACCAAGGTGACCGCGGCGAGAATCGCGAGGCACAACAACAGCGTGTGCGGCTGCAAGCCGGGCGCGGCCGAGACCAGCGCGCCTACGCCCGCCGAGATGCCCACCGCCACCACCAGGATGTAGTCGATCATCAACGCCGCCGCGGCCAGCAGGCCGGGAAAGACGCCCAGGTTGGCGCGCGCGACCGTATACGAGCCCCCGCCGCCGGGATAGGTTTCGATGGTCTGCCGGTACGAGAAGAAGACGATGGACAGCAGAACGATAATGCTGATGCTGATAGGAAGGATGTAGGCGACGCCGGCCGCTCCCAGGGGGATCAGCAGCGTGAGCGCCGCCTCCGGTCCGTAGGCCGCGGAACTCAAGGCATCCAGGCCGAAGATGGGAATGCCGGCGGTCGGGCCGATACGTTCGGCCCTTTCGTCGGTGGTGGCCAGCGGGGATCCGAACAGGAAGTTGAGAATCGCCATGCGGTTCGCACTATCTTAACTCAGAAGGCAGAAGGTAGAAGTCAGCCCAGCCACCGGCGGCGACGGATTGAAAGTGGATGTGACTTGTCAGAATTGTGGGGCGGGCAATTCTGCCCGCAGCCGNNTTGGCCGCCCCACAGCCAGCCTCGAGTGGAATTAGTAGTTGGAGGGGAGTCACAGACCAGAAGCCAGAAGTCAGGAGTCTGGAGTCAGAAGGGCTTCCAGGCGAGCGCGTAAAGATTGCAGCTCTTCTTCGCCTAGCTTTTCCGCGCACCCGGCGACTACCCGCCGTCCCCGCTCGGCGAGCGTGCCGCGATACTCCGGGTCCGGCGTGGTCGCGGCGATATCGCCCAAAGCGCGCAGCAGCCGCAAGCTCACCGCCACATCCGATTTTGAGTACAGCCGTATTTGCTCGAAAGCAGCCTCCAGCAGCCGGTCGAAGCCGATCCACGGAATGATGACCCGCACGGTACCGGGCGGATCGTAGAGCACGGCTTCGGGCGGTTCGCGCGAGGCGAAGCGGATCATGATGGCGCTCAACTGATCGACGCAGTTGATGGCCGTCGAGGGATCGTTAACCGCCGGCGAGATGGCTTTCAGCGCGATATCCACAATCTGCAACACGCCGAACTCTACATCCTGCTGCAAGGTGCGGGTGGGGCCGAAGTCGAAAGCGCCGCGCAACTCGTCCATGGCTTCGGGCGTGAGCCGGCCCTCCTTGGAGACGGCCAGCAACGGGACTCCCGCCGGCACGAAGTGGCCCACGCGCCGCAGCACGTCGATCTTCACGCGGTGGGCTTTCGCCAGCCCTACCAGTCGCTTGCGATCGACGAAGCGGATGTAGCCGGACACATCGCTCGAAACCGTCGTTTCCCAGTTGTGAATAGCGGTGGGGGCGCTGGCGAGGCGATCGTGCCGATGCGGCCACGGCATCGTCTCGTCGATCATAGCGATGGTGTCCGCGGCGATCCGGGCGACGATATGGTTCACGCTGATGGCGCGCGAGATATGGTGGATGAAGAACAGCAGCCATCCCACGCAGGCCACCGCCAGCAGCATCGCACCCATCACGGTGAAGACCGGCGCGAAAGGGTGCGGCAGGGAGCGCGCCGCGGGCAGCGCCGCCATGCAGTAAAGGAACGTGCCCAGGAAGATGCCCAGGGTCCATTGCGTCACTCGATCCTGCACGAAGCTGACGATGATGCGCGGCGAGAACTGCATGGAGGCCAGCGTCAGGGTCATCAGCAGGATGGCGAAGACGATGGAGACCACCGTCATGATGGAAGCGGCGATGCCCCCCAGGATGATTTGCGCCACCTGCGGGTCCGCGTGCGAGGGGAACAGCACGCCGGGTGTCCAGCCGCCCAGGGCGGGGAAGGATTCTTCCAATTCGGAGAGCGCCGCGCCGATGCATCCCAGCACCAACGCGATCGAGAACGGGCGCACCAGGAACCCTCCACGCAGGTTGTACATGGCGCGGCGGAACAGTAATGGCAGGCGTAGTGGCAAACTATCAGTATCGCATCAGTGCCGCGACGGAGCCGGATGCGGTAAGATCAAGCAATCCCTGCAAGAATATGGACACAACTTACTCGAAAGCCGTGGCGCTGGCAGTGCCCGTCTTTCTCGCACTCATCGCCCTGGAATTCATCGTGGACCGCGTCAAGCGCACCCGCTACTATCACCTGGCGGACGGCATCAACAGTCTGAGCTGCGGCGTGGTCTCGACGGGCGTGCGCGTGTTCTTCGGTTTCCTGGGCATCTTTTTCTACGAATGGGTGGTGCTGCACTGGGCTCCGTTTCAGTTGCCGGCCAAGCACTGGGGCACATGGGTATTCGCCTTCGTATTTTACGATCTGTGCTATTACTGGCAGCACCGCTGGGGGCATACCGTGGGCCTCTTCTGGGCGTCGCACGTGGTGCATCACCAGAGCGAGGAGTTCAACCTCACCACCGCTCTGCGGCAGCCCGGCACCGGCGCATTCCTGAACTGGATTTTCTATCTGCCCATGGCGCTGTGCGGCATACCCGTGAGCGTGATGCTGCTGGTCGGCGTGATCCAGCTCTTTTACCAGTTCTGGCCGCACACGCAACTCATTGGCCGGCTGGGCTTCCTGGACCGGTGGATCCAAACGCCTTCGAACCATCGCGTGCATCACGCACAGAACGACATCTACCTGGATAAGAACTATGTCGGTGTGTTCCTGATCTGGGATCGCCTGTTCGGCAGCTATCAGGAGGAGCGCGACGAGGAGCCGTGCATCTACGGCATCCGCGGGCAGTTGAACAGTTGGAACCCGGTGTGGGCCAACCTGCATTACTACGTGGCGATGGCCAAGGACTCCTGGCATGCCGGCTCCTGGTCCGACAAAGTCAGGGTTTGGTTCGCCCCGCCGGGATGGCGTCCCGCGGATGTGGCGGCGCGTTTTCCCAAGCGCCCTTACGATCCGCGCGTGGATTTCGTGAAGTTCGATCCACCGCGCAACGTGGCGCTCAGCGCTTACGGACTGGTGCAGTTTGTGGCGCTGATCGCCGCCAATAGCCAGTTCCTGGCGCTGCTGCCGAAGCAGGCGGCTGCGCTGAACGTTGCGTATTTCCTATTCATTCTCGGATCGCTGGTGTGTCTCGGCGGCGTGCTGGAGAACCGGCGCGAGTTCCTGATCGCGGAGGCCGCGCGGCTCACGGCCACGGCGCTGTTGGTGCTGGCGGCCGGCGCCTGGTTCGGCGGCGTGCGCGACCCGCGCGTGGTCGTTCCGGTCGTGGCGTTTCAAGCGGTGTCGCTCGGGTGGCTGTGGCTGGCGGCGCGCGCGGGCGCCAGGCAGCAGACCGCGGTTGCCGCCGCCTGACCGGCGCTGGTGACTTCGGTCTTCCGGCTCCCGCCTTCTAAGCGGAGGGTCGCCGGTTCGAGTCCGACGATTTTGTAGCTGTTTATCGGATTGTACGCGAGTTACCACCTCGCTATCCGGCATCAGCGTCCCCGGGATTGCAACACGGACAGTCTGAATCCCCCCGGAATGCGCACCCTCCTACCGTCAAGGTTGCGATCGCTACCCGCGTTTTGTGGCGTCGAACTCTCACATTCTCCGGTTAACATGCCCCAGTGGTTAACATCGCTGCCTACCGTGGAAGCCGCGGCAGCAGTTAACGCCGCAGAAACCGCCAGGGACGTCGAAGAGCGCGTGATGCTTATCTGCGCAACACCAGCCGGGCGCGCCGGGATTCGATCAAACGGCCGTTCAGACCCGGCCTCCTCGGTGATGGCCGCCTGCTCTTCCTACTGGGCGGTAATCTTTCTGACGACGCCATGGATCGCTTGCGTTCCGAAGTGGCCGGTTGCAGGGCCGGTGTACACCAGCGTAACGTTCGACCATTCGATCTCGGACCCTCCAATGATACAGACCTGCAGGGTTGATGGTCCCATACTCTCGAAGGGCGCGGGGCTTCCATTTGCCGAAGTAGTAGCCGTGCCCGTGAGCATCATGCCGTAACCGGTGGACGCGGGCTTGTTGGCGGGGCAGGCGCTCGTGTCGTAGCTGACCGTGGCGTTGTTCATGACAATATGGTGACTGTGAGGACTTCGCGTCGCGGGGTTAGTGGGATCCACCTTAGTACTATCCGAAATCCCGTAATCGGAAGTCTCCATCGTGAGGGCGGCGGAAAAATTGGCCGTGCCGAACACGTCCAACGACCATTCACCGCGCATTTCCCATGGCCCCCCCGACACCGTTGACGGTGTATAATCGCCGATCGTGCCGCTAAACGTCACGCGCCTCAGATCCTGAGCCTGTACGAATCCTACGAAAGCTATCGCGGTCGCACAGAAGCCCACTACGTTTTTCATCTTCATGAATCCTCCTTGTGGATCTTTCGTTTCGATCCAGTCTGGAATCCACGATGAACCTGGGAGGGAAAAAGAGCAAGTCCGTACAGGTTGAAAGCGTGTTTCATACATTTGCACATTATTGAAACAATTGGTATTGTCGGAACATGCGCATGGCGCCCACAGATGTTGACGCCGCGCGCCGGCAGTTGGAACGGGTCCTGGCCAGCCCGGGTTTTGTCCGGAATGAGCGGATGAGCCGGTTCCTGAGGTTTCTCGCCGAACAACACCTGGAAGGCAACGACAGTCAGCTCAAAGAGTCTGTAATCGCCGTTGAGGTATTTAGGCGCAGAGCGGATCACGATCCTTCGCAGGACTCTATCGTGCGGACCGAGGCGGGCAGGCTGCGCGCTCGGCTCGCCGAATACTACGTGGGCGACGGCATGGGGGACGCGGTGATAATCCGGTTGCCAAAGGGCGGATACGCACCCTCCTTTCAGTCGCGGGACCTTTCGTCTCAACAGACCCTTGGAAAGCAGACACGCTGGCGCTTGCGGCTGACCGCCGCGGTGGTGGCGATCGCGTTGGCGATCGCCGGAATCGTCTGGTTGCAGAAGACGGAACTCCTCTGGCGAAACCCCGTTGAGGGCGGGCGATTTCAGAGCGTCACCGATTTCGATGGAACCGAGCAGGCGGCTGCCATATCGCGTGACGGGAAGTTTGTAGCTTTTTTGTCGGACCGCGACGGACATACCGATGTCTGGGTCACGCAACCCGGTTCAGGACAGTTCCACAACCTTACCCACGGATGGGCTCTGGAACTCGTCAATCCTTCGGTGCGGACCCTGGGATTCTCGCCCGATGGCGCATTGGTCACGTTTTGGACGCGCAAGCCGGCCAATGCCAGCGGGCAGATCGGCGTATGGGCGGTGCCAACGCTGGGCGGACAGCCCAAGCCCTATTTGGACGACGCGGCGGAGTTCGATTGGTCGCACGACGGTTCACGGCTTACCTACCACACGACTGCTCCGGGAGACCCGCTTTTCGTTTCAGACGGCGCTCCGCATGCTCACGGACCACCGATCTTTACCGCGCCTGCGGGCCTGCATTCTCATTTTCCCGTGTGGGCGCCCGATGATGGGTTCATATACTTCGTAGGCGGCGTGCTTCCGGACAAACTGGACATCTGGCGCATCAAGCCGGCCGGCGGCCAACCGGAACGGATTACGGCACACAATGGGCATGTGAGTCATCCCGTGCTGCTGGACCGCCGAACGCTGATGTACCTCGCCAACGATTCGGACGGCGCAGGTCCGTGGCTGTACAGCATCGACGTCGAGCGCCGCAGTCCTCACCGGCTTACCTTTGGTCCGGACCGGTACACGTCGCTGGCCGCTGCGGCTGACGGAAAACTCCTGGTTGTCACACGCGCAAGTCCAAGGAGATCCCTCTGGCGAATGCGGATCGGCGATTCACGAGCCGAGGTGTCGGCTCCAGCCCGAATCGCCCTGACGCCCGCGACCGCGTTTTCTGCACGACTGGGGCCGGGTTATCTTATATGTGTCTCCGCGGCCGCCACCAGCGAAAGCATTTGGAAACAGGCGAACGGAACGGACACGGAGCTGTGGAGTGGTCACGGAGCTCACATCATTGGCAGCCCCGCGATTTCCCCCGATGGCGGACATATTGCATTTTCGGTCCATCAAGGCTCGCAGGCCGTGTTGTATGTGATGCAAGCGGACGGAAGTAACAGGCGGGTCGTGGCCGATTCACTCGAGTTGCAAGGCTCTCCGGCGTGGAACCCGGATGGCCGATCCATTACCTCGGCCGCCAACGATCATGGTGTGCCACACCTTTTCCAGGTGCCGACTGATGGTGCCCCCCCAACTGTCCTTGTTCGCGATTACTCGGTCGATCCGGCATGGGAACCCTCCGGTCGCTTCGTCGTTTACTCGGGACCCGACATCGGCACGACGCTTTCGGTGAAGGCCGTGACGCCCGAGGGCATCGCACATCCGCTTCCGCGCATTACGACCTTGACGCGGGGCGCTAGACACGTGAAATTCCTTTTGGGAGGACGTGGACTCGCGCTCCTGCGGGGAGGGATTGATCACAAAGATCTCTGGCTGGCGGACCCGGAGACCGGCGCCGAGCGGCAGGTTACCACCCTTGCTGACGATTTTGACATTCGGGACTTCGACATCTCCGCAGACGGCCGTGAAGTTATCTTAGAGCGCGTGCAGGAGCGTTCTAACATTGTGCTCCTCGACCTTGCCCGACGATGACTGCGTAATCGCCAGCGGGCTCGGCAGGGCAAGGCGGATGCTGACCTCACGCCGGCGCCTGCCGATATCGCGGATGTTGCCGAGCCGGCAGATAAGGACTCCAAGGTCGCGCTCTTCCGTTCTGTGATCCGCAGACGTGAAGACGTTTATGCCGAAAGTGGGCGCATGAAGGATGGCAATTGGGGTGACCCAGGTCGCGACGAAGGCCGGGCGTCATCCCGCCATGTCTCCTTGTCGAAGTCAGCAGCCATGAGCCACCAGGTTTCATCCGTAAAAAGCGGATAGATGCCAATCGCTTTCTTAACCGGTCAGATGGAATTTGACGACTTCAACGGTGAACGAGTACGGAGTGCGGGTTTGGCGGCCGACTTTCTTGCGATCCTCTGGTCTGCTGGCGAGTATCGCGTGCCAATCCTTCTGCCCTGCCACCGCATGGGGGGGCCGGTTCGAGTCCGCCCAGGACTATTCCACCAAAGGGCCTATCGCCACCCTGAGAGCGCCTGGTCCAGCGCGCGCAGTTGTTGTTCCATCTCCACGCAGACCGCCGGGGCCGGATCGAAGTCGTCGCTGTTGCCCAGATCCTCCAGGCGCACGGCGGTATGGCGGGCTTGGCCGGCCGCCAGCGTGCCGAGGGTTCCCTTGAGGTGGTGGGAGGCCCGCCGCAGCGCTTCGGAATCGCGGCGGTCGATGGCCTCCCGAATGGCCAGCAACTCCGCCGCGTAACTATCGCGGAACAGGGCTACCAACTCCTGAAACAGGTCTCTGTCGCCATCCACGATGGAAAGCGCTTCGGCGGCATCGAAAACCGGAGGCATACCGACCTTATCGTCCTTCATCAGCTTTTGCATCGGCGGAATTTGATCGGTACTTTAGTCCCCTCACGGCGGAGCCTTCCCCATCCGATTAAGAGTACAGCGGCTCTCGGGCCGCTGTGCACATGCGAGTTCTGGT
>PMVV01000243.1 GCA_003166475.1 Bryobacterales bacterium
ACGCATGCCGGCCGAAAGCTCACAGAACGACGGCAGAGAGAATAGCTCCCGCACTTCCTTTGTTCTGCCAAGAATCAGGACCTACCGGATCGGCGATCCTATTGTCGTTTACGTCAGCACCCCCCATGCACGCCCGAAAAGCGGCATGTCAAAACGTGGTGCGAATTGCTTTTATTGCAAAAAAAAACGGGGGCCGCGGCTCCCCGCGCCCCCCCGTAGGTTGTCGGAAGCTCTACAGTGCGTATTCGCGCTGCAGGACGAACGGCCCCACGGTCACGTTAACCATGCAGCCGTGATTCTTTCCGGACTTGCAGGTCTTGCCGTCGTGGTCGCAACCGTGGATCGCCCTGCGCGTGCGTACATACATCCCGTGCAACGCGCCGGCCGTCGCCATCGTGCGACACGACAAGGATCGCAGATCCCACTATTGGGGATGCGCGCCGCGCGGGAGGCGCCCGCATCCATCATTGTGGCGGGGCCGGTCGGCGTAATGATCGACTTTCGGCCGGGCAAGGCGCGCGATCGCACGGCGCCGTGCCACCACCAAGGAGCACGGCTGGCGCTTAGCGCCGCCCGATGCCCGCTGGCCCGTGCCGGCGCCATCGTCCGTCGCCGCCACCGCCGGTGTGCGGATGGGGATGCGCGGCGGGCGGAGGGCGCCAGCAGCCCTGATTCATGCGGCCAAATGTACGCGGTGGCCGGGCTATCGCTCAGCCAGCGCGGATGCGCTCGGCGCGGCCAGCTTCTTGATGGCGCTCAGAAGATCGGCCATTCCCGAATTGAAGTTCTTGTCCCAGGTCTTCCCGCGCAAGGCGCCCTCCACAGGCTGTGTAATCCTCCACAGCAGGAAGTGAGTCCGCGCGTCGAGGATGGACAGGTCCAGTTGGGGGGCATAGTTGTCCACCGATTGAGTGCTGGTCAGCGGGGCGATAAACCGCATCTCGAACACCAAGTCGGCGGCGGCGGGATCACCGACGAGTTCATAGTGGCCCCAACTCTTCATGGCCGCGTAGAACTGATTGTAGGGCAGGTTTGCGTCGCCCAGCCGCTTGAACACCGCCAGCGGGTTGCCGTCCGATCCGGCGTTGGAAACAAAGACCTTCTTGCCGGCGAGGATCGGCACGGGCACGGGTGCGGCGGGCGTCGCCGGCGCATCCTGAGCCGCCAGACAGGGCATCCCGAACAGGGCCCACAGCGCCGCGCCGCAGACTCCGCCGCGGAGGCCGCCCCGTACAATCTCGCCCAGTTGCTTCACCTCAACCGGAATTTCCATTTTTGACCTCCAAATCTCATCCAGTATAAGCCAAAGCGCCATCCTTGGCTCCGAGCGCCCGCCGCCCGCGGTCCATCGCCGCGGCCGCCGGCGTGGGGATGGGGATGCGCGCGGCGCGGAGGGCGCTGCGGCCAGAAAGGACGACGCGCCGCCGCGTGCCTGCGCGCCGTCGCGCGGTTGCGCGGAGTGATCGCTTCCGGCTGCCCGCGGTCCGCAGCTCTGGTCGCCATCACGCGCATCCCGAAGGGCGATGCCGGCGCCCCGTCCCGGCGCCCGTCGGCTGCGGTCCGTCGCCGCGACCGCCGCGGGCGGATGGGCGACGCGCGATGCGGGGAGTCGCTAACCGAGGCGAGGGCCTTCACCGCCGCGAGTCCGCCGCCTTGCGTGCCAAAGCAGGCCCGCGCGTCGGCGCCGGTGGAAGCACCGCCGCTGCCGGCCTGTGTCGGGGCTGGGGAATCGGCGCAAATCCCGCCCTTGCCCAGCAGCTTGAATCAGGGCAAGAAAAGCCGGGCGAAAGGCGCGCCGGCCAGCCCGCGGCAGGACTGCCCACATCCCGGCGCGGATCCAGCCGGGCCACCGCATGCCGCCAGAACGGCAGCCGCCGGTGCGGCCGCCAATAGTGCCCCGAAAATGCCCCGGATGCGTCGCGGGAAGCTCGGAATTCGCGCCCGCTAGGTGGCCCCAGCGGGCAGTGATCGCCGTTTAGCATTGCGGCAGTTCCGGATAGGAACGCATCGGCAGCGAGAGAGCCGTTGCGGACGGCTCGATTCAGTTTTCAAATAGCGAGGGCGACAGAGCCTCACGTGAGGATGGCCCGAACGTTCGAAATATGCCGCAAATCTACCTTCAGGGCAAACGCTAGCGGCGCTGGATTTCCGAGGCAAACGACGAACGGTCCGGCAGTTGTTTGGCCAATAGCTCCGGGATGCTGGATTTGTCTCGGAGCCGTCATCCTCCGCCGCCCGTGGTCCGTCGCCGNNGGGGATGCGCGCCGGGCGGAGGGCGGCGCGGCCATGATTTGCGAGGTGGGACGAGCGGCCTACAATTTGAGATCGACGAAGGGCTGCGGGCTGACGTTCCAGATCCCCTTCAGCGGGTTGTCCGTGTCCATCATTACCAGATTCGCCAGCCAGATGACACAGGTGGCCAGCGTGAAGCAGAGATGAAATTAGTTTTCGAGCGGATTGACGGCGCGGCGGAAGGTCGGCGTAAGCTGTTGGGAAGCCCCGTAACACATCCCGATTGGGTGGCAATAACGCGCATCCCGCGCCCGCTGCCGGCGCCCCGCCGGTGATTTGCGCGGCGCCGGTTGGCTGTATGTGCTTCGCGCCGCCCGATGCCACCGCCCCGTTCCGCCGCCGCGCCTTGTCCGTCGCCGCGACCGCCGGCGTGCGGATGGGGTGCCGCGGAAGGCGCTGCGTCCATGGTTTGCGCCGGGCGGCGGATGGCGCAACGTTTTGCGAGTGCACCGTCATCCGGGGCCGTCGGCGAGCGGGTGGGCGGCCATGATCGGACCACCTGAGTCCAGGACTACGTGGACGCGATGCGCGGTGCGGCCTTGGAAATGACCGAGCCGTTCGCATAACGAAAGTCGCCGCCTTGGCCGGATTACGCGCTTCGCGCATCCTGATGCCGCCGGCCCGTTCCGGCGCCCGCCGCCCGTGGTCCGTCGCCGCGACCGCCGGCGCGCGGATGGGGATGAGTGCCGGGCGGAGGGCGCGCCCGTGTACGGTTTGCGCGGCGTCGAGCACGCCGGCATCCACCAGCGTCGGCGAGCGGCCACGTCACCGGGACGCCGCCGCGCAGCCTGCACGCCCGTGGCGCAGGTGCGCTGGGCGATACTTCCGGGCGCACGGTTGGGTGGCATAACGCGCTTCGCGCCGCCCGATCCCCAGCGGCCGGTTCCGGCGCCGCCCGCCGGCGGGCGGATGGGGATGTGCGGCGGGTGGTCCGCAACATCACAGAATGGGGAAAGTGAGCGACCCTGGGCCTGCCAGGCGCTTTCCGCAACGGCCGCTCCGCACAGTTAAGATACTGGATTCAGAGTTCGGATAATTTGGTTAAGGAGGAGCCAATGAGGGTTCGCCTGTTCGGAAAGACTTCGGATGACAAGGGTACGCAGCTCGAAAGACTGGCGCAGCGACTGTTGGTGCGACTTGGATATCGAAAAATTACCCTGAACGCCGTGGGCTCTGGTGGCAGCGAAATCGATATACACGCCGAGTATGCGGTCCCCGGCTTTACCGGGGCGAATCCCGTACGCCTGATCGGCGCGTGCAAAGCATACGAGGTGGTCGTTGGGCTTCCCGACTGGCTCAAGTTTCTGGGCAAGCTCTACACGGAAAAGTGCGTGTCGCAGCAGGAGGTCCGCGGGTTGCTCATAGCTCTATCCGGCGTCAACGGCAACGTCGCGGGCGCTTATAACGACCTCTCGAATCACGACCGGTCAGTGGAGTTGATCAGCGGAGATGACCTTGTATCGCATCTAATCGCTGAATTCAATTTGGTCCCTGCCTCCTACGCCGTGTCACGAATCCGACAGTTGACGGCAGATCCGATCGCGACGCTATCCTTGGGATATTATGAGGGTCGGGCTTTTTGGATTGCGGAGTTTGTAAGTTCTACTTTTACGGTATTACTTGGAGAGCCACCCGGCCAAGATCCGCCTGTCGACCTTATCCAGCTAGTCTCGGGGCAGATTCAGGCTGCTACGTATAGAGATCTTTCCGAAGAACAGCGCGCAAAAGAAACGCGGTTCTTTGCAAGAGAGCATGTTCTGGGCCAACTGTTAACCCACAAGAGTATAGAGCCTCCGCAGCAAGAGCCCGGCCTGCCTGTCTTGCTGCAGGCGGACATTGGCACAGCCAGCGCGGACCTGCTTGAGGAAGGCAAGATAGTTCGAGTCGCGACCTCGCTCAGTCTTGCTGACACGGCTGATGTCGGCCTTCGAGCATCAGTTATTCGTGAAATCCTCTCAGGCGTCTGTGTTTTGTCCCATATTGGATCGCCTGAGTAGGACGCACTGATTGACGACCAATTGCTGAGCGAGAGCCTCCGCATCAAAGACAATCTTCTGATTGAAGGGGCCGACCGAGCGGGGCTGATCCAGTTGATGAAATGGTCTCCGACGGGATTGTTATGGGCACTTAATCCAGATGAAATGCTATGCGGTCACCGCGGGAAAGCGCCAGCCGTGGAGGAGCTCATGACCCGGGTTCACGTCAAGTACTATCGCACTCAGCTGTTAGCTTTTGCCATCGAGGATTTTCGCGGTCCCTGGTTCAGCCGGATTCTCCACGAAAGGTACGGGCTTCGTGAGCTCGAAATTGCTAGGCATGGCGTTTTCAAATCACAGAATGGCGTGGAGGTCGATATGGATATAACCGAGAGGATTGCCCTTGCGCGATTTGCTCCCAGCTCGGGCGGGAACCTGATCCACGTTTTGCTAGTCGATCACGCGCCAGAGCCATGGTCGATAGCGCTTATGAGGGATCCGCCTGACGAAGGTCCGCCAAAGTGCTGACTAAACCCCACCGATCGACAGGCCCGATCAACGATCGGCGCACGGCCACTGCCGCGCGGGCCGTCGCGCCGTTGCGCTGGCTGATCGCTCCCGGATGTCGTAAGTCCGCGCTGTCGGGTTGCCATAACGCGCATCCCGCGCCCGCTGTCGGCGCCCCGGCGCCCGCCGCGCCTTGTCCGTCGCCGCGACCGCCGGCGGGCGGATGGGGATGCGCGCCGGGGCGGAGGGCGCGGGCGCCCAGGAACGTCGTCGGCGTGCGCCACCTCGCCGGGACGCCGACGCGCAGCCGGCACGCCCGTGGCGCGGTTGCGCGGGACGATACTGCCGGATGCCGACTATCCATTCCCGTAACAGTTCAAGTACCCTGG
>PMVV01000002.1 GCA_003166475.1 Bryobacterales bacterium
TAAACGTGCGGACATCCTGCGATGCGAGCCGGGCGACCCAAGATCGCAGTTCCTTCCCGATACTCGCAGTAGCGCTCGAACCCCAGCCGCTGGTACACGCGCAGCGCGGCGGCGTTGTTTTCGTCCACATTCAACACCACCGTCCGCACACCTAACCGCATCAGTTCGGCGGTGACTGCGCCTGAGACTTGCGCGCCAAGTCCGCGTCTACGACGGTCCCTCCGCGTGTACACGTTACCGATGCCCGCCACGCTTTCCCCTTCGGCCAGCACATGCGTGCCGGCCGCGGCCACGATGGCCACGCCTTCGCGAATCCCGTAGTAAACCCCGTGCCGCAGCATGCCGGCATCGAAGAATGGCGGAGCCTCGCCGGCCGCATCCCCGTCCCGATGCAAACTCACCAGCGCTTCGTAATCCGCCGGCCCCAGCCGCACGCTAGTGTGCGCCGGCGGCACGAAACGCGCCGGATCCACCCACATGCGCCACATCCTCTTTTCATCGCGAATCGCATAGCCGCTGGCGCGCAGCAGAGCGGCGAATTCGTGACGCACAGAAAGATAGAAGGCCGGCGCGTCCGCGATCTCCGGCAGCAATGCGGCCAGGTCCGCGGCGGCTCCGTGAGCGAACAACACGGGCGGATCGAAACCGCGATAGACCAGCAGCAGCGCAGGCCGGCCATCCGCGACGTGCCGCCGGGCAGACGCGCTATATTCCGGCGCGAGGTCCGCCAGCGCGTAGACGGCCCAGCAGCGATCCGTCTCCAGAATCTCTCGGACCGTGGCCGGATCAGCGGTTACCGGCATCGCGCAAATAAGCGTCTTCGCCGCGAATCCAGTCTTCACGCGGCGGCGAGAACAGGTCCACGGCCAGCGAGTCTTCGAGCGCCTCCACCATGTGCGGCGCATCGGACGGGATGACCACCGCCTCTCCCGCGCGCAGAACCCGCTCCTCGCCGGAGATCGCAAAACGCAGCGCGCCGCTCTCCACCATGCTGATTTGCTCGTTGGGATGGCTGTGCATGGGAACCACTGCGCCCCTTCGCAACCGGATGCGGGCGACCGTCACATTTTGCCCGTGCATCATCTTGCGGCCCAACAGCGGATTGAGCGGCTCTTCCTCCAGCAGGTTCCAATCGTAATGCTGCATCGCGCCGTATTGTATCATGAGACCTTATGAAGGGCGTNNCGGGATATCCTGATCGTCACCGGCGGCAAGAACGCGGGAGACTTTCTGCGGCTGCTGGCCAATGGCAAACAGTTCGGGCTGAGCCACATCGATTACACCTATCAGGAGGGCGAGGGCGGCATCGCCGATGCGCTGGCTTTGGCCGAGCACTTCGCCGACGGCCAGAAGCTGTGTGTCATCCTGGGCGATAACATCGTCGAAACCAGCATTCGCAAGGCTGCCGACGATTTTCGCCAGCAGGCGCAAGGGGCCAAGATCCTGCTCAAGGAGGTCACCGACGCCGGGCGCTTCGGCGTCGCCGAGATCTCCGGCGATCGTATTGCCAACATTGAGGAGAAGCCGCGGCATCCCAAATCCAACTACGCCGTCACCGGCATTTACATGTACGATGCCACGGTGTTCGATAAGGTGCGCACGCTGGTGCCGTCCAAGCGCGGCGAACTGGAAATCACGGACGTGAACAACGCTTACATCCAGGAAGGCTCCATGACGTTCGATTTTCTGGATGGCTGGTGGACCGATGCCGGCACCTTCGACTCGCTGCTGCGCGCGGCGAACCTGGTGGCGCAGTCGGTGACCGAGCGCCGGAAAGCGGAAGCGGAGAAACTGGCCGCCGAAGGAGCCCTGCGATGACGGGGGCGTTGACGGGTCCTGGGGTGCGCGAGCCGCAGCCGATCGCCTCATCCGGTGCGCTGGAACTCGCGCTTCCCGAGTGCCCCAAAGGCATCGGATCGGTGATTGCCTCGCCCACGGCGGCGGATCTGATCGAAGGCGTGCGCATCGCGCCGTTGGCGCTGTGGCCCGACGATCGGGGCTATTTCCTGGAGGTGCAGCGCATAGGCCGGGGCTTGGCGGCGGACTTCCCGCCCGAAACCACGCAGACTTCGACCGCCTTCAATTACCCCGGCACGATCAAGGCGTTTCACTATCATCTGCACCAGACCGATTGCTGGACGCCAGCCATGGGAATGCTGCAAGTGGCGCTGGTGGATCTGCGCGTGGGCTCCCGCACTTTCGGCGCGCGGAATACCATTTACGCGGGCGTCTTGCGGCCGTGGCAGATCCTGATTCCGCCGGGAGTCGGCCATGGCTACAAAGTGATCGGCGCCGCGCCGGCTATGTTGATCTACACGACCGACAAATTCTACAATCCCAAGGACGAAGGGCGCATTCCCTACAACCATCCAAGCATTCAGTACGATTGGGAACTGCAGCACAAGTAGACGGTGCGCATGAGCAAACTCCTCGTTACCGGAGGCGCGGGTTTCATCGGGTCGGCTTTCATCCGGCTTTCTCTGGCTGAAGATCCGTCCGTCCGTATCGTCAATCTCGATAAGCTGACCTACGCGGGCAACTTGGAGAACCTCGAGTCCGTCGCGA
>PMVV01000219.1 GCA_003166475.1 Bryobacterales bacterium
AAAGGCGGCTGCGGCCAAGATTGGCCGCCCCACGGCCAGCCTCCTGTGGAATCGGCAGGTTGGAGGCGAGTCACACGTCAGAAGACGCGGATGGATAGGATGCGCCGCATGTCTTCGCCGCGGTCGTTGCGGAAGCCCGCCAAATCCGGCTGATCGTGCTCGATGCGGGCACGGCGGCCGCCGAACTCCTCCTCGCCGAACACTTCGACACCGCGCGCCCGTCCGAAGAATTTCACGGAGGCGAACCGCTCGATCAACGGGTCGGGGAGGCGGCGCACTTCTTCTCCGGCGCGCACGCAGAACGATCGTCCGCGGTAGCCCGGTTCGCGATAGAAGCAGACGCCATCGCCGTCCATCCCCCAGCGGTGCTCGCGCTCGTCAAAGCGGCCGTAGTTGCGTTCCCAGCGGCGTTCGCGGTCCCAGTCGTCGGCGTCGCGATCGCCGTCGCGGCGGGCGAGATCCGCCACGCGGCGGAACGTGAACCGCTGATTGGCTTCGCCGTTGACGTCGTAAGTTTGCACTCTGGCGCCGTCGCGGGTGGATGCGTTGGGGATGTCCAGGGTTTTGCCCAGACGGTTGGTGATGAGGGCATTGCCGTCGTTGGCCGGTGCGATGCGCCACTGTTGGCTGGGGCTGCCGGTGAATGGCATACCGCGCACGGGTGTGCTGTTACCCGGGCCCATGGCCTCCAGCGCGTTGCCGTTCATGGCGTTGCGCAGGCACCAGAATCCGGGCTCGGAGGGCGCCACGTCCCATTGCTGGTTATCGGTGTTGCGCGCCGAGAACTGGATGACGCTGGTTTGGTTGTTGCGGTCCAGATCGATTACTTTTCCGGATCTGACGTTGCCGATTTCGTAGCGGCCCGGCCCGTTGAATCCGCCTTGCGCCCAGGCCGGGAAGGGCGTGCAAGCGGCTGCGGCCAGCGCCAAGGCGGCCGTCAGGCAAAGCCGCGATTTGAGAGTGGTCATGGATCCTCCGTTACTGCCGAGACCCAGCATAACGCGTTACGCGCGCGCCGCGATACACTGGAGCGCGGAGCCTGGCGACCAAAAATCATGAACTACACCTACCAAGACATGGCCAAGATGATCGACCACTCACTGCTGAATCCCACGCTGACGGTGGACGATCTGGAGCGGGGCATTCAACTGGCGCTGGAGTACGACGTGGCGAGCGTGTGCATGATGCCGTATTACTTGAAGCGATGCGCCGAGGCATTGCGCGGCAGCCGGGTGAATGCCAGCACCACGATCGGCTTTCCGCACGGCGGCCACACCACGGCCGTCAAGGTGGCGGAGGCGCGGCAGGCGCTGGCGGATGGCTGCCAGGAGCTCGACCTGGTGGTGAATATCAGCAAGGTGCTCAGCGGCGACTGGAGCTATGTGCGCGCGGACGTTGGCGCGGTGATCGAGGCCGCACACGCGGCGGGACAGCGGGTCAAGGTCATTTTCGAGAATTGCTACCTGAGCGACGCGCAGAAGATCCGGCTGTGCGAAATCTGCGGGGAATTGCGGGCGGACTGGGTGAAAACATCCACCGGTTATGGCACGGGCGGCGCCACCATGGAGGATCTGGCGCTGATGCGGCGGCACTCGCCGGACTACGTGCAAGTGAAAGCGGCCGGCGGCGTGCGCGACCTCGACGCGCTGCTGCAGGTGCGCGCGCTGGGCGTGTCGCGCGTGGGGGCTACGCGCACGGCGGCGATGCTGGACGAATGCAAGCGGCGGCTGATCGTTTCGAGCGCGGGGTGAGTGTACTAACGAGACCACTCGTTCGACCGCTGCATGCGTCATTGTTCGTCATGGGGTTGTAAACGGTTTATAATCGGGTGAGGGTTGGGCCGGTGCCCGATGCCCGACCCATTTTAGACCGGGCAAGCACGGTCGCGATCGCACTGATACTCCAGAAAAGGGGGACCGCCGCAAGTGAGCGTTTGGAATAAGCAGCGCCGGGAGGAAGAACCTTCCGGTCCCTTGAACACGAATCCCATCAGGCCCGCGCCTCCCGCGCCGGCTGTAGAAACCAAGAAGGAGGCAACAACTTTGTCCAGCATGTCCAGCATGCCCGTAGGGAGGATGGAACCGGAACCGGCGCGCGGCGGGTCGGCCACCATCGGAAAGGCCGTCAAGATTGCCGGCCAGATTTACAGCCGCGAAGATCTGTACGTGGATGGCGATGTGGAGGGCACCATCGAACTGCTGGATCACAAGCTCACCATAGGCCCGAACGGCAAGGTCCACGCGGGCGTGAAAGCTCGGGAGGTGGTCGCGCTGGGGGTCATTCAAGGCAACGTGGAAGCCAGCGAGCGGATCGAGATTCGCAAGGACGCCAAACTGGTGGGCGATATCAAGACCGCCCGGATCGTGATTGAGGACGGGGCATATTTCAAGGGGAGCATCGATATCGTCAAGTCGGAGCCGAAGGTGGCTCCCAGCCAGCCGCGCCCGCAGCCCGCGCCGGCTCCCGCATCGCCCGTGGCCAACGCGGCGAGCGCGGCGGACGCGAAGCGTTAGCCGGCTGGCGGGGATGTGGGGTTGTTGAGCGAACGGCTGAAGGGCTTTCTGCGCGGCTCTCGCTCGGCCGCGGAGGGTCCGCCGGCCCATGGTGGGAGTGCGCTGCCCTTTTTCTCGAGGCCCGACCGGGGAGAAGTGTTGGAGACGCGCCTGAGCCGGGGCCTGGATCAGTTCTTCGGCTCTTTCCGCGATCAGACCGGCCTGTCGATCCTGGATCTGGGCGGGGCCCACCAGGAAAACGTCAACTTCATCACCAGCCTCGGACACAAGTTCTACTCCGAGGATTTCCTCCGCATCTTCCGGGAGACTTTCGGGGAGGATATCGCGGACCAATCCAATCCGGGGCGAATCGATTACTTCCTGCGGCGGAGCCTGGAATATCAGGATGAACAATTCGACGGCGTGCTGGCTTGGGACGCGCTCGAATACATGGAACCCGCGCTGCTGGCGGCCACCGCCGGCCGCTTGCTCCGCATTCTGAAGCCTAAGGGTTACCTGCTGGCGATTTTTCATTCGGCCGAGCGCAAGCAGACGGTGCCCTGTTACAGCTTTCGCATTCAGGATTTGCGCACGCTGCAGGTTAGCCGGCAAGGCGAGCGCAACGCCTCGCAGCAATTGTTCAATAACCGCAGCCTGGAGAAGCTGTTCCAGAAGTTCGAGTCGGTAAAGTTTTTCCTGGCGCGCGACAGTCTGCGGGAAGTGATTGCGCGAAAATGAGCGGGGGACGACTTGAGAAATCTAAAGTTGTAGTTTAGAATACTCATATGCGCTTCGTGCCGCGAGCCGTCCAGCCGGCGGTATTGGAGGCGGCCCGCAGTTTCCCGGCGGTGGTGGTGACCGGGCCGCGCCGGACCGGGAAGACCACCTTGCTGCGCCGGCTCTTCCCGCGCGCCACCTACGTGCTGCTGGAAGACCCGGACGTGCAGGCCCGCGCGCGTTCCGATCCCCGCGCGCTCATTGAGGAACTGCGCGTCCCGGTGCTGTTCGACGAGATCCAGAACGCGCCGGATCTGCTGGCTTACATCTGCACCCGCGTCGATCGGAAACCTCGCGCAATGGGCAAATGGTTGTTCACCGGCTCCCAAGAAGCTCCCCTCATGCGGGGGGTGAGCGAGTCGATGGCCGGGCGCGCCGCCATCCTGCAACTGCTGCCGTTCAGCCTGGCGGAGACGGATCGTGTCAGCCTGCTTCACGGCGGCTATCCCGAGGTACTGGCCCGTCCGGCCGGGCGCGCGTTGTGGTTCAGTTCCTACATCCAGACGTACCTCGAACGCGACGTGCGCGCGGTCAGGAACATCCGCGACCTGACAGCTTTTCGCCGCCTCCTCGCGATGTTGGCAAGGCGCCACGGCGAGGTCCTGAACATGACCGATCTGGCGGCTCCGCTGGGCGTCTCCGTGCCGACCATCGGAGACTGGTTGCACGTTCTGGAGATCACCGGGCAGATCATGCTGGTGCCGCCCTACTTCGAGAACTTCGGCAAACGCCTCATCAAGTCGCCCAAGATATATCTGGGGGATTCGGGGATGGCTTGCTACCTGCTTGGGATCGCCACGCAAGCCGAGCTGGACCGGTCGCCCTTTCTCGCCGCGCTGTTCGAAGGATACGTGGCCGCGGAGATTCTGAAGAGCCAGGCGAACCAGGGCCGGCGCAAGGAACTGTACCATTTCCGCGATCAACAGGGGCTGGAGGTGGATTTCCTCTTTCCGGCCCGCGACGGCGGTCTTTGGATGGTGGAGTCGAAAGCCTCCAAGACCGTCCTGCCGGCCATGGCGGGACCGATGGAGTCTTTGCGCCGGTCGATAGGCAAGCATGGTCCGGTGCGCATGACCGTAGTGCATCGGGCATCCACCACGGCGCCGCGAAGCCGCGGGGTTGCGCCGGGGGTGGAGGCGCTGGATGTGCGGGAATTTGTGGAGGCGCTTTGTTAGATTAGAATTCTAGTCGGATGGTAGTTGGAGGATCGATGAGAAACATCGGAAACATACTGTTTGTGTTGTTGCTGTCGGTTTTGGCCCGTCCGTTGTTCGCCCAGGGCGCGCCGCCCCAGGTGGCCGCCGACCAGCCTTACGTCATGGAGTACTATTACAAAGTGCAGTGGGGGCATCAGCAGGAATTTCTGCAGCTCTTTCTGAAGAACCACTACCCGTTGCTCCGCAAGCAGGTCGAGAGCGGCCGTATGATCTCGGTGAAAATCGAGCAGCCCGCCAACCATATGACCGAGGATGCGCGCTGGGACTATCGCGTCACGATCCGGTTCAAGAACTCCACCCTGGGGACCACCGCGAATCCCGACGAAGATCGTCTGATCAAGCAACTCTGGCCCGACCAGGAGACTTATAAACGCGAGGAACAACGGCGGTTCGAAATCTTGCTGGCCCACTGGGATCTTCCAGTGACCGACATCACGCCGTCGGGAAAATAGGCGCACCGCGCCAATTTACTGATATAAGGGCACTTAAATCGTAAATATGATTGGTGGCGCGCACCCGTTGTTTCGGATCGAGCTCGCACTGGCACCTAGGGCCCAGTGAAAACCAAAGCGTTTGATGAAACGTTTGGCGTGTCTCGATTCACTACCTGACAGCTATGCAGACGAACGCCGATACAACGCCCCTACTCACGGTGCCCGAAGTGGCACACAGGCTTTGCCGTCTCCCCAAGGAGCGTCCGCTCCTGGGCGGATTCCAGGAAACTGCCGGGAATCAAGGTCGGCCGCCAATGGCGCTTCCGTTGTGAAGTTGTCCATAAGTGGTTGGAGGCTCGCGAGCAGAAAATATCAAAAATATCTTCGCCCTCTTTGCAATCGTTTACCACCAAACTCGGCAACAACGGCATCTACGGCTAGGAGATTTCTTGCGTTGGGCTTATGCTTTCTGCTTCGGGAAAGCGAGGCCCTTTTTCATGATGATTCTGAATCCGAAAGTGCCAGTGGCGCTTTTGGCTCTGGCTGTGGGCTATTCGGCGGCGGCGTACGCCGGGACTTCGGGACAAGCAACCGCGTTGCTGGCGCGGTCATTGGCCGCCCTGTCGTCTGGACAAACCATCCGGGATGTCAAGCTACAGGGCGCAGTAAACTACGTCGCCGGTTCCGACGAGGAAACCGGACCCGCGACGCTTGAGGCCGCGGGTGATGTCCAGAACCGCGTCGTGTTGAACCTCAGTGGCGGCCAACGCACCCAGATACAAAACGGTGTACTGGCTTCGTCAACGGGACCGGACGGCCAAACGCAACTGCTGCCGTTGCACAATTCCCTGAATCCCGCCGCCTGGTTTTTTCCCGCCCTCCTCGTCCAGGGGCTTCTGCAGGACCCCAGCTATTCCGTGACGTATGACGGGATTGAAGACCTCAACGGCGCTTCCGCACACCACTTCAGCGCGGTGCGCGCTCCGTCGGGGCAGGGCGATGCCCAGACCATGGCCCTGCTTGGCCAACTCTCGGCGTTTGACCTGTATTTGGACACGGGCACGTTGCTCCCTGTGTCGCTGGCCTTCAACACGCATCCCGGCAACAACGCGTTGCAGGATATTCCCATCTCGATTGAGTTCTCCGGCTACGGGAAGACGTCCGGTGTCATGACGCCCCTGCACATTCAGAAATACCTTCAGCGCAGCCTGCTCCTCGACATCTCTGCCCCGAGCGTGTCCATCAATTCCGGCCTGGCGCCGGGCGATTTCCAGATCCAGTAGGAGAGACGACCATGAATCGTTACACGTTGTTTGCTCTCGCTTGCGGAATGGTCCCCGCCACCTTGTGTGGCCAGCCGGCAACGGGTGTACCGGCATTCGGCAGCTTCAGTGGCGGCCCCTTCGACGTCGTTAACAACAGCAACCTGAACGTCCACTTCGAGATACCGATCATCAACAAGGCCGGCCGTGGAACACCCTTTGCGTACACGCTGACGTACGATAGCTCGGTCTGGTACCCAACAGGGGGCGTGTGGATGCCCGTGAACAACTGGGGCTGGAAGGCGGCAACGGCGGTTGCACTGACCGGCCACGTTTCTTATGGTTCCAGCCCTCAGTCATGCCTGGGCACAAACTTCACCGTGTACGCAGGCTGGGGGTATTACGACCCTTATGGCGTCGCGCATTACTTTCCTGGCACGTTAGCGTATCCGATCCCGCCGCAGGGTTGTGGCACCTGGCAAGATTACCTCAACAACGTCGCGGCCTCGGACGGCTCCGGCTATTCCATGAGCTTCAGCGTAGCCGGCGGGACGCCTACCGTCACGAGTCTGTTATCGCCGAACGGCACGACAATTAGCGCACCGCTGGGACCCTATGGCCAACCGCCCAGCGGAGCCGGCTCGCTTACCGACCGCAACGGCAACATCATCACCATCTCGACCGGCTCCACAGCGACCTTTACCGACACCCTCGGAGACACCGCGCTAACGGTGTCCGGGTCCGGAACGCCTTCCAGCCCGACCGTTCTGTCATACACCAACCCGCAGACCACCACCTCGTCCTACAAGATCAACTACACCGCATACACCGTGCAAACGGCCTTTGGCTGCCCGAGCATCACCGAGTATGGCGCTTCCGCCCAGAACCTGGTCAGCAGCATCACGCTGCCCGACAATACAACGTATTCCTTCGGCTACGAGACCGCGCCGGGGCATTCGCCGAACGTCACGGGCCGCTTGGCTTCAGTTACGCTGCCCACCGGCGGCACGATCAGCTACAGCTACACGGGAGGGTACAACGGCATTACATGTGCGGACGGCACGGCCGCCACGCTCCACCGCACTACGCCGGACAGCGCCACGGCATGGGTGTACGCCCACGCCGAGACTGGCTGCACCTCCGGATCGACGTGGTGTACCACGATTACGGATCCGTCGAGCAATGAGACCGATTTGAGCCTTACGCCCGCGACGACGGGCGGGGTTACCAACGGCTATGAGCTGCAGCGCTTGGTGTACCAGGGTGCGAAGACCACGCTGCTCCAAGCGCTGGACACCTGTTACAACGGCGCTTCCCCGCCATGCCCGACCGCCATACTCACATCCTTCCCGCCCTCGCCGGTCATCAACCGCACCATCCCAGGCGGTTACACTCTGCAAGCCTACAAGACGACGAACTATAACGGCGTTCTTCCCACGGAAGTCGATGAGTACGATTACGGCAACGGCGGCCAGGGGACCCTGCTGCGGAAGACAATCACCAGCTACGCGGCGCTGGGAAACAACATCATAGACATGCCCGCCTCCATCACGGTCGAGACGGGTGGCGGCACGGCGGTGGCTAAGACCACTTACACTTATGACTACGGCGGTGTGACCGCTACAACGGGCACGCCCCAGCACGCCAACCCGACCGGCAGCCGCGGCAACGCGACCACCATTCAGTATCAGACGGGTGCCTCATCCAGCATCAGCCAAACGTACACCTACTACGACACCGGCACCGTGAACGTCTTTACGGACGTCAACGGCGGCCAGACTACTTACACTTACGGCACCCTGGCCGCCACCTGCGGCAACTCCTTCGCTACCGGCATTACCGAGGCCGTCAACACCCTGAAGCAATTCTACGTGTGGAATTGCAACGGCGGCGTGAGCACCTCCACCGAGGACGAAAACAGCCAGTACTGGTACACCACCTACAATGACCTGAACTATTGGCGGCCTACATCCACCGCCGACCCCGCTTCCGCGACGACGAATCTCAATTACCATACCGGCCCGTTCGCCAGCGAGAGCACGCTGAATTTCAACGGAACTACCTCCACAGTGGACACCCGAACTACACTGGACGGCCTCGGCCGTGCGTGGTGGACTCAGCGCCAGCAAGGGCAGGGGTTAAACAGCTATGACACGGCGCAAACCCTATACGACGCCGAGGGCCGCCCATGGAAGACAACCGTGCCGTTTACCAACGCCGCGCCGACGTCGACCACACAGAACAACACCACCGCCCCCTATACGCAGACGACCTACGATGCCTTGGGCCGCCCGCTCACCGTGACCGACAGCGGCAACCCCCCGGGAACCACCACTTACACCTACCTACAAACCCCCTCCAACCACGTGGGCTTCGATGTGCTGGTTACCGTCAGCGGCGGCCAGACTTTCAAGAAGCAACTGGAATACGATGGCCTGGGGCGCCTGACTTCGGTCTGCGAGATCACTTCCGCGTCTGGCATCGGCGCCGGCAACTGCGCCCAAAGCGTTTCGCAAACCGGTTTCTGGACCACGTACACATACGACGTGCTGAACAACATCCTGACGGTTAAGCAGAATGCCCAATCCAGCATTTCATACCAAACGCGCACTTATGCCTACGACGGTCTAAGCCGCATGACTTCCGAGCAGAATCCGGAGACCAGCGGATCGGCCTACACCTACACGTTTGACACGGACACCACATGCGGCACGCATAATGGCGACATGGTCAAGCGGGTCGATCCGTACGGCACGGTGACCTGCTACGCTTATGATGCATTGCACCGTCTCACCGGCGTCACCTATCCCAGCGGCGGTTACTCCAGCGTGACCCCGTCGAAAACCTACGTCTACGATTCCGCGACCGTCAACAGCACCCCCATGGCGTATGCGATGGGCCGGTTGGCTGAGGCCTACACCGGAAGCTCCAAGACTACCGATCTGGGATTCAGCTACACCAATCGCGGCGAAGCGGCCGGTGTCTACCAATCCTCCCCGCACTCGGGCGGCTATTACCATATCGCCGCTACGTATTGGGCGGCGCAGGGCCTGCTCGATACCCTGAACCCCAACATGACCGGCATGCCTACGTGGACATACAAGCCCGAAGGTGAGGGACGCGTCAACCTGGTTTCGGCCTCCAGCGGCACGAACCCGGTGACGGCCACGTCGTATAATGGCTTCAGCGAGACTACCGGCGTGACATTCGGCTCATCGGATTCCGACGCGTTCCAGTACGATTCCAACACCGGGCGCATGACCCAATACAAGGCGACGATTAACGGTTCGGCGGCCTACGGTACGCTGACCTGGAACGCCAATTGGACGCTGAAGACCCTTGCCACCACCGATCCGTTCAACTCCGGCAACAACGGCAAGACCTGCAGCTACGCGTACGACGATCTGGCCCGTATCAGCCAGGCCGATTGCGGCAGCGGCAATTGGGGCCAGAACTTCAGCTATGTGGACAACGGCACGAACACGATCGCGGCTTTCGGCAACCTGAGCAAATCGGTGCTCTCCGGTCGCACGGGCCAAAGCTTCGCTGCCACCTACTCGGACACCACCAACCGGCTGACCCAGATCGGCAGCACCAACGTGACGTACGACAGCAACGGCAACATCCTCAGCGACGGCTTTTACACCTACACCTGGGATGGGGAAGGCGACCTGGCGACGCTGGGCGGCAACACGGAGACGTACGATGCTCTCGGTCGCCGGGTGGAGCAATCCAGCAGCGGCGTGTACACGGAAATTGTCTACAATGTGGACGGGAGCAAGCTGGCGCTGACGAGCGGCCAGACGGTCACAAAGGTGTTCGTGCCGCTCTCCGGCGGCGCTACGGCGGTGTACACGTCAAGCGGCTTAGCTTATTATCGCCATTCCGACTGGCTGGGTAGTTCCCGTATAGCCTCCACCCCGAGTCGCACAGTCTATTACGACGGCGCGTACGCGCCATATGGCGAGAACTACGCCGAGACCGGCACGACCGACCGCAATTTCACCGGCCAGAACCAGGACCTTACCCCGGGCTCGTCCGGCCTGCTTTACGACTTCCCGAATCGGGAGTTGCACTCGATACAAGGACGCTGGATATCTCCCGACCCGGCCGGGATCAATGCCGTGGATCCCACTAATCCGCAGAGTTGGAATCGATATGCGTATGTCCTGGGAAATCCCCTGGCTAACACGGATCCCCTTGGCCTCGATTCGGGCTGCGGAGTAAACGGCGAACCGCCATGCCCACCTCCGGGCTGGACCTCCGCCCCAAACACGTACTCCACCTCCGGCTGTGTCCAGTGGTTCATGCAGGTCTTCAATATGACAAACGGTCCGGCAACCAATGCATGTGCCGGATTTCTTGGGTTGTTCGGTCCGATTCAGCTTTACTCCGGCGGACCTACCGGCGGCAGCGGAGGTGGTGCGACGCCAGCCGCAAATAACAACCCTTGTTCAAATGCCACGCTGTCCGCTGCGGGCGTGAATGTCCAGCAGCAGATTGCGACGGCGCAGGGCTATATCGCTGCTGGGAGAATCGGGGCGAATGCCACGCCGTACGCTAACCCAGGGCTAGGTTTCTTTGGTGGAATGTATGGTTATTACAGCACCGTTAAAACTGGCGGGCCGAACGACATCAAGAACCTACCGGGGCATAGTGGTCGAAATCCAATCGATGTCGATGCTGGAAATATTAGCTTCGGTGTTACCTGCCCATATGGCGCCGGCTTTTGCCAATTTGCTGCCGGACTAGCTCAAAGCTTGGGCGGCCATCCGAACTTCAACGGCACCTTAGCAGCAGGATTTGATACACCATCCGACAATGCGGCCATTCGAGTCGGACAAGCGATGAGGGCCGCGGGGTGTCACGAATGACCCACCTCTTTAGAATCTCATTGGTCGGGATTGGGGTTGTCGTAGTCCTGGCGGCGGCCTCTTTGTACGGACTGTTTCACGGATATTTCGATCATGGTCACTTCGAGATCAAGCAATTTCAATGGTCAGCTACGAAACAGGTGGCCATGATAACGGAACGCTCGGATCATGAGGCGCTAGGCGGACTTGAATATTATGTGCTTATCGGAAATCACTTATTGACTCCTGCCGAGCTTAGACGCGCTTATTACAGTGACGCCGTTGTCTTCAATGCTTCCAGTAACTGCCTGACGCTTCACTGGGACGGCCCATATAAGCTGACAATCAAATGCAACGGCTCGATCATGGACAGGAGCCACATCAATGCTCAGAGGCAACAAAGCGGCAACATCACAATTTCATACGAGAATATCGCTCTTAAGTAGTGTGCCAACAATCGCCGCAAGTAAAGTCGCGACAAAGAGCGGTGATCGGCGCGCGTCCTCCAGGGAATGCGGCGATGATCGGTAGGTCCGAAGGCTCCTCAGGGTCCAGCGTAAGTGGCTTCACCGTAACGATGAAATCATCCGATTCCGACGCGTTTCAGTACGATTCCACGACCGGGCGCATGACCCAATACAAGGCCACGATCAACGGCTCGGCAGCCTACGGCGCGCTGACCTGGAACGCCAACTGGACGCTGAAGACCCTGGCCACCACCGATCCCTTCAACTCCGGCAACAACGGCAAGTCCTGCGGCTACACCTACGACGACCTGGCGCGCATCAGCCAGGTGGATTGCGGCAGCGGTAACTGGGGCCAGCAGTTCAGCTACGTGGACAACGCCACCAACACCATCGCGGCTTTCGGCAACCTGAGCAAGAGCGTGCTCTCCGGCCGCACGGGCCAAAGCTTCGCGGCCACCTACTCGGACACCACCAACCGGCTGAGCCAGATCGGCAGCACATCGGTCACATACGACAGCAACGGCAACATCCTTAGCGATGGTTTTTACACCTACACCTGGGACGGCGAGGGCAACCTGGCTACACTCGGGGGCAACACGGAGACGTACGATGCTCTCGGTCGCCGGGTGGAGCAGTCCAGCAGCGGCGTGTACACAGAAATTGTCTACAATGTGGACGGGAGCAAGCTGGCGCTGATGAGCGGGCAGACGGTCACCAAGGTGTTCGTGCCGCTCTCCGGCGGCGCTACGGCGGTGTACGCATCAAGCGGCATAGCTTATTATCGCCATCCTGACTGGCTGGGCAGTTCCCGTATCGCCTCCACGCCGAGTCGAACAGTGTACTACGACGGCGCCTATGCACCGTACGGGGAGAACTACGCCGAGACCGGCACGACCGACCGCAATTTCACCGGCCAGAACCAGGACCTCACACCTGGCTCATCAGGTCTTCTATACGATTTCCCGAATCGGGAGTTGCACTCGATACAAGGACGCTGGATATCTCCCGACCCGGCTGGGATCAATGCCGTGGATCCCACTAATCCGCAGAGTTGGAATCGATATGCGTATGTCCTGGGAAATCCTCTGGCTAACACGGATCCCCTTGGCCTCGGCTCGGGCTGCGGAGTAAACGGCGAACCGCCATGCCCACCTCCGGGCTGGACCTCCGCCCCAAACACGTACTCCACCTCCGGTTGTGTCCAGTGGTTCATGCAGGTCTTCAATATGACAAATGGCACGGCAGCCAACTTCTGTGCCGGGTTTCTGGGCCTGTTCGGTCCGATTCAGCTTTACTCCCAGCCAGCTGCGCCCGGCAACTCGGGATTGTCCACCCCAACGAACCAGTGCAGCGTATCTGCGTCATCAATAGACTCGTACCTATCCGGATTAAGTTCGCCCCTCAATGGCCAGGGCTCGAATTTCATGGCGACCGGGCAGAACTACGATCTCGACCCCCGACTGCTTGTATCGCTCGCCGGCGCCGAAAGCACTTTTGGGGAGAACATCACGTCCGGTACGTATAATGCCCTGAATGTGCGTTATAACGGGAATAACTCCAATTTCGTGAGTTGGCAATCGAATATTAACGGGGCCGGCAAGAGCATTAGGAACCCGGCAAATCAGTATAATCTGACGAACACATCGACCATGTATAGCAAGTACTGTTCTGGCAACTGTGCAGAAGGACTGAAGAATCTTAACAACTTCATGGACGCGCAGGGGGCGAATAAGGCTGCGCTGAGCAACCCCTGTACGCCGCAGAAGCAAGACTGAGAGGTCAACCTGTGAACTTGCGCTTAATGCCCGCGACAGTGATTGCCATGATGGCAAGCCTATGCGTGGCACAACAAACGCCAGCGGACTGGAGATCATTCACGAGCAGCAAGGGCTTTTCGGTGAAATATCCCCGGAGCTGGCTTCCAAAGGGAACATCGACGGATCGTCTGACGTTACTCAGCTCCAAAGGAGGTGCCGAGGCGCTAGTGATCAGACCTGGCCAAGGACTGATCTCCGTGATGGAGGATGGCGACTCCCTGAACACGACGTTGGACCAGGTCGTGGACCGTTACCTTCGAGACACATTTGCCTTATCGCGTAGGAGCCTCGAAAACGAGAACGCAGGGGCACTGGGCTGCCGCGCCATGATAGAGATAGTTTCCAGGGAAGCTGCGGTGCCGCCGGAGGACGTTCCGTCACCTCCACCGTTCATCATCAACACCGAATACTTTTGCCAGGTAGGCAGGCACAAGTATGTTACGGCGCTGAGGAACTTCGAAGGGGACGAGAGGCAAGCTAGTTACCAACGAGTCGCCTTGCAGGTCGCCAAGACCCTCCGTGCGGACCGGTAGGCTCGCCCGGGGGACCCGCAACGGGCCAAGCGATATGGTGCGATCAGGCGCCCTGCCTCGAGCCGGATTACGCAGGCTCAAGGGACGCCGGAGTCGGGGGGCGAGCGGCCCGCACGAAGTGCTGCGCGCCTGCGCCGCCCTAAACAACCGGATGCGGGCCGGGGGAAAATCCACGCCCTCCACAGTTATACTTTTTCTTATTGCGGCGGTCGTCGTCGGGGTGTGCCTCCAAGCGGTTAACAACGGCTTCGTCGACCTTGACGACGTCACGTACGTCGCAAAAAAGCCGGTGTCCGACGGACTGACCCTTGATGGCCTAGCCTTCGCCTTTACCTCCCTCAGCCCCTATTGGCACCCGCTAACCTGGCTCAGCCACGAGCTGGACGCCGAACTCTTCGGTGCTTCCCCCGCCGGCCACCACTTCATCAGCGTCCTGCTGCACGCCCTCACCGCGGGCCTGCTTTATCTTGTTTTCACGAGGTTGGGGGCCCGCGCCTGGCAGGCCAGCGCCGGCGCGCTCCTGTGGGCCCTGCACCCCCTCCGCGTCGAGTCCTTCGCCTGGGTAGCGGAGCGCAAAGACGTTTTGTGCGCGCTGTTCTTCGTTGCCGCCGTCGCGGCCTACCTTCGATACCAAAGGGCACCCCGTCGCGGCGGCTATGCGCTCTGGTGCCTCTGCGGCGCACTGGCCTTGATGTCCAAGCCGACTGCGGTCAGCCTGCCAGCGGTGCTCCTGCTCCTGGATCTGTGGCCGGGCCGCCGGAATGCCGCGCCCTGGCGGTTAATTGCGGAGAAGGCCCCGCTGGCGGCCGTGGCTGCGCTGGTGATGGTGCTGACGATAATCGGCCAGACGCGCGACGGCGCCACCCGTCTGGTTGCCAACTTGAGCTTCGGCGCTCGCCTTGCCAACGCCGTCGTCTCGTACGCGCGGTATCTCGGCAAGCTATGCTGGCCGCTGAACCTCGCCTGCCACTACCCCTATCAGCGCGCCTTGCCGCTGTCCTGTATCCTGCTCTCGGCAATCGTGCTCATCGCCGTCACAGTCATCGCCATCGCGCAATGGCGGATCAGACCGTGGCTCGCGATCTCCTGGGCTTGGTTCGTTGTCACGCTTCTGCCCAACGCCGGATTAGTCCAGGCAGGCCGCCAGGCGATGGCCGACCGCTTCACCCTCATTCCCACGATGGGCATCACGTTGGGTATCGTCTGGGCGGTCTCCGAATGGGCTGAAGGCCGCCCTACCCGCCGGCGCGTTGTTGCCGGAGCAACTGCCCTCGCGCTGGCCGCTTTCGCGTCCCTCACAGTACGGCAGATCGGATTCTGGCACGACAGCGAGACCCTCTTCGGTCACGCCATCGCCGTCGCCGACAGCGGCTATATGCGCGCCAACCTGGCCACCATCCTCATGGAGCAGGCCAGGTACAGTGAGGCTGAGCCGCACCTGATGGCGGCCATCCGCATGGAGCCTTCGGAGTCCGGCTACCACCAGGACCTGGCCCTTTTGCTGTTTCGCACGGGCCGCTGGGACCAGGCCGCTCCCGAATCGCAGGCCGCCGTCGCGCTGGCCCCTCGCGACCCCACGATTCGGGAATTTGCCGGCTTGGTCGCCCTTCGCCGGGGCCAGTACAAAGAAGCCCTCGTCACCATGGACGGAGCCGTCGAGCTCGGCGCCGCTCCCGGCCGCATCGCGGCGTCCTTCAACGATTACGGTGCGGCGTTAGCCTCTCAGGGCAGCCCGCGCGAGGCCGAGCCCCTTCTCCGCCGGGCCGTGCAATTGGATCCGGCCCTTGTGCAGGCGCACCGGAATCTCGCGCTCACCCTGCTCGACCTGGGGCGGAGCGAGGATGCAAACGCCGCACTCCGCGATGCTGTGGCGGCGACCGGTGACCGCCCGGAATATCGTGACCTTGGGAGCACTACCGCTGGAACACGACGCTGACATCAAAAGGCTACCCGACGTCGTCGAAATCGTCGCTATCCTCTTCTTGGGCCGGCTTCGAGCTGAGCTGAATTTCATGCAGATTGGCAGCCTTCAGCTCACTGTTGACCGCGGCCACGTCCGTGGCCTTCAGTTTGTTCCAGCGCTCCATCACGGCGGGATAGTCGCGCGCAACCTTGGCTATGCCGGCCGATTGCGCGACGGTGAGCGCGGCATCGGCGCTGTCGATTTCGCCGTATAGCCCGGACGCCTCGCCATTCACCGACGTCAGCCCTGGCTCGGCCGGCGCGGGCCCGAACATGCCGCCGGCGCCCAAGGCCGCTTTGATCTTTTTCCCCAAGGCGGCAAGATGCTCGGCCAGCGGCCCGGTAGCGTCGTGCGCGAGCTTGTCGATCTGTTCCTGGGCCGCACGAGCCTCGCGGACCGCGTCGGTAGTGCGAGTGATTGTCCTGGCGAGCTGCTTCGCGGCCGCGTACTGCCGCTCGACATCCGCCGGCGAAGCCTTCACGCGCGGGTCCATCTTTACGGTGAGCGGCGCGGTGTACGGATGGCCGTCAACGGTAAGCTTCACGGTGTACACACCAGGCAACGCGCTGGGACCCAGCGGAAGCCGCGGCGTGTCATGCGGGACTGCCGAGATGGGATACCCGTGCCGCAAGGATTCCGGCGGTGCGCCGTGCAAATCCCAGACCCAGCGGTGCAGACCGCCGGCCGCCGGCAGGACGCGCGGAGTGCGCACCCACAAGGGCGGAATGCTCAGCGTCTTCAAATCGGCCTCGGTGATTTCCGGCGGGTCCGCGCTCGAATAGCGCCGCACCGGTTTGCCGGCGGCGTCCAGGATCTCGAGCGTCACGGGCGCCGTTGCAGGCTGCGCCAGGAAGTAATCGATGACCGCGCCATCCGGCGGATTCTCAGCCAGCGGCTCGTCGGGCGGCAAGGGCGTGTCGCTGTTGGTATCGCGGCGCACGCGGTATGCCGGCGCGGGGCGGCACAGCCAGGCGCCCGCCGCGACCGCCTTTTCGTCGATTTGCCGCAAAGGGGTGATGTCGTCGAGAATCCAGAACGAGCGCCCGTGCGTGGCCACGATCAAGTCGCTGCCGTGAATCCAAAGGTCGCGCATGGACGTGTGCGGTAGGTTCAATTCGAGCGATTGCCAGTGGCCGCCGTCGTCGAACGACACCCACACGCTGGTTTCGCTGCCCGCGAACAGCAGTCCCTTTCGCACCGGGTCCTCACGCACTGTGTCGATAGGAGCGTCGTTGGGCAACCCGGCGGTGATGAGCTGCCAGGTCTTCCCGCTGTCGTGCGTGCGGTAGATGTACGGAGTCAGGTCGTCCACGCGGAAGCGGCTCACCGAGGCGTAGGCCGATTTGTCGTCGAAATGCGACGCCTCCAGTTGTGTGACTTTGCTCCAAGGCGCGAGCGCGGTTGGGGTGACGTCGTTCCACTTCTTGCCGCCGTCGGCGGTAATCCAGATCAACCCTTCGTCGGTGCCCGCCCAGATGGCATCGATGTTGTGGAAGGCAGGCGCCAGCGAATAAACCACGCCGCGCTGCTTGTCCGCGCCGGGATCTTTGGCGGCCATACTGCCGAGGCTTGCGGGAATGCCGGGATGCGGGCGCGTCAGATCGGCGCTGATGGTCTGCCAGGAATGCCCGCCATCCGTGGTTTTGAAGACCACGTTGGCCGCGTAGAAAAGCACGCGCGGGTCGAGTGGCGAGAACACGATCGGCTGGGTTCGATCGGCGCGATACGTTTCGCCCGAAGGCGGCCTCGGCGAGACGATTTCCACCTGGCCTGTGCTGCGATGGAATTTCGACACCTGCCCGCGCCCCGCGCCGTACACGATATCCGGATCGCGCGGGTCCGGTGCGACATAGCCGTATTCAATCACGCCCACCGGATGCCATTCCCGAAAGGTGATGACGCCATCGTTGCCTCGGCTCGCGACGCACACCGAGCCGCTCTCCTGCTGCCCGGCGCAAACGCGGTAGGGGAACGCATTGTCGGCCACGGCGTGATAGAGCTGGGCGGTCGGCTGGTTGTACCAGGAACTCCAGGTGCGTCCCCGGTTCACGCTGACCAGTGCGCCCTGGTCGCCGACCAGCAGGATAATGTCGGGGTTATTGGGATTGATCCAGATGTTCTGATAGTCGTCGCCGCCGGGCGCACCCTTGATGCCGGTCCAGGTCTGGCCGCCATCGGTGGAGCGCCAGGTCACGATACTGGCGCTGTAGAGCGTGTCGGCGTCCTTCGGATCGACGCGCGGCACCGCCAGGTCGCCGCCGCCGATGCGGGTCGCAGGCCGGGCGTCGGTGGTGGCGCGATGCCAGTTTTCGCCGGCGTCATCGGAACGGTAGATGCCTGTTTCGCGGCCCATGGCGATGGACGCATAAAGACGGTGAGGATCGCTGGGCGCGATCGCCACGTAAGCCTGCGCCACTTCCGGAAGACCCTGGGTCAGCTTGCGCCAAGTCTTGCCGCCATCGGTGGATTTAAAGATGCCGCCGTGCGTGCCGCTATACTCGTTGCCAAATTCCCATGGACCTTGGCGGCCTTCCCATAGCGACGCATAGAGCACGTCGGGATTGGAAGGGTCCATGGCGATGTCGGAAGCGCCGGTATTCTCGTCGACGTACAGGATTTTCTGCCAGTTCTCGCCGCCGTCGGTGGAGGCGAAGACGCCGCGTTGTTGGTTGGCCCCATAGGGATGCCCGAGGACGGCCGCGAGCAGATGATTCGCGTCGCGCGGGTCCACCGCCAGCGCCGGGATCTGCTGGCCGTCGCGGAGGCCGAGGTGGGTCCAGGTCTGGCCCGCGTCGGTGGATTTGTAGATGCCGTTACCCACCGACAGATCGGGGCGTTGCAGTCCTTCGCCGCTGGCCACATAGATGACGTTCGGATCGGAGGGCGCCACCGCGATAGCGCCGATGGAGCCGGTAGGCTGGCTGTCGAATATCGGCGTCCAGGTGCGGCCGTAATCGTCCGACTTCCAGACGCCGCCGTTGACCTGCCCCATGTAGAACAAGTTGGGTTGGCTTGGCACGCCGGCAGCCGCGCGGGTACGTCCGCCGCGGAAGGGACCGATGTTGCGCCAGTGCAGGTCCTTGAACAGGCCGGAGTCGATCTGCTGCGCGCCGGCTACACCGGCAAGAGTGAAAAGAAAGAGGCGCCGTACCCACGTGGAAGTCATCCCTCTTATTATGCGACGGCTCGGACGGAGACCGCTCCCTTACGGTCGTGGCTCGGTAAGCTACTTTTCGAAGGTGATGCTGGATTCTCCCGCGTACCGGTGGTAGTTGCGGAAGTCGATGGCCTCGCGGCTGCAACTGCTCGTATCGCGCTGGCAGCCCAGCGATTCGGCGTGCACAGGCACCAGGTACTGGCGTTCTGCAAAACGGACGAATTCGTAATCGGTGGCCATCTCTACCTTGTCGATGGGAAATGCGTCGGGCATGTGGGTCGCCTGCATTTCAATGCGCAACACACGGTGGGTCTCTTTGTCGACCCACACGGAACCGGTGTAAGGGGGAGTGATCAATTGCGACGCCACCATAATCCGCCAGTGGGAATGCTCGCGCTCCACCGAAAAATCGTAAACCAGGGAGGCGCGCCCGGCCGATCGGGATTCCTTGCGGTACTCGAAGTCCGCGCCCGTGGCAGGCGAGAATATGTCCGCCAGCACGCTGCCGAACTCGCCGGTGGACCACGATCCGGACAAATCCTCGATGTTCTTTTTGGTGGCTTTGCCGTTGATCGCCAGGTTGCGGTAGCTCTCCTTCCCGTTTTCATAGACCAGCGCCATGGAAACCACGTCGCGCGCCTGCCAGTTCTTGGAGTTCGATTCGCTCTGATAGCGGGTCATGATTTCCTGGCAGTAGTAGTTGGGCAGGCTTTCGAGGAAAGAGCCGGCGGCTTCCCGCGCTTTTTCGATGATTACCTCCTCGGGGCGCTGCGGCCCGCGGACCGGCGGCTCGCGATCTTCCTCGGGCGGCTCGTTGCGGGCCGACAACTCGGGGGCCGGCGCGGCAGATGGCGCGGCAGACGGCGGGGCAGGCTCGGCGTCCCTTCGTACGGCCTTGCCGCCGCGCTTCAGGACCGGCGGGCCCTCATCGTCCGAGTCGATTTGCGCGGACTTTACTACGTCTTTATCGGGCGCGTTGAGGTCGGCTGGATTCGGTTCGGCGGCGGCGGCGGGTGGGGCGGGCGCCGCAGCCTGGGCGGCGGGCTTGGCGGGGGAATCTTCGGGCTCGGGTGCGGCCTCTTTAGCGCTCTCCTTTTCATTTCCCTTGGAACCCTTGGCGAGCGACGTCTCCACCGGCTCGGCCGCGTGCGCGCGGTCCTTGGCGCTGCCATCCTGCTGCCACATGACGTTCACGGCGGTCAGGAAGCCCTCATCGTCCTGGCTGGCCTCGACTTCGATATAGTCGCCGGGTTTCAGATCCGCCGTCTTGATGGGATTGCCCATCTTCAGGAAGTGCGTGGCGCTGGTGCGTTTGAAATTCAGGATGCGGTGATCGTCCGCTTCCACGACAATCTGGTCCTTCAGGATGCGGCGCAGCATGCCCGAGGTGCTCTGCAGTTGGGCTTGCTCCTCCTTCTTGTGACGGCGCGGGATGGGAATCCCTATGCCGCCGTTACCCGGGGAATACTGGCCCGGCGCGGGCAGGGGGGCTTCGATCAGGACCAGCACGAGAGCAAGCCAAAAGGGATGAAGAATGCGCAAAGGGATGGTCATGCTGTTTTCAGTTTAGCCGTGAGGGCATTCGCTGGAAGATGGACGCGCCGGGCGGTCGGACGGTTACCGCTCAGGCGGCCGCGTGGCCGTTCCACTGGCGCCGCATGGCCGTCACCATGCGGCGGAAGCCGCGATCCCAATCGGGAAAAAGGTCGATGTACTGCGTCTCACGCTGGATGCGCAGCGGTACGAGGCAGGCGTCCAGGCGCGCCGGAATCAGGAAAATATCGTCCAGCGGCATGCGCTGCGTGCAATCCAGCGCATACCGGATTTCCGCCTGGAAGCCGCCCTTCTTCTTTACCGACCGGTGCGAAAAACAGGCCAGGAAGAAATCCGAGGTATTGATGGCCTCTTCGATGGAGCGCGGCCAGTTCTGGCCCGGCAGCAGCTTGCGACGGTCCAGCCAGGGGTCGAAGCCGCGGGCTTCCAGATCCTCGAACAGCCGCTCGGCGGCCGCTGCGTCTTCCTGCACATAAGCCACGAAGACCTTGGGCCGGTTGCGCGGCAGGAACCGGAAGCCGCGCTGGGCGTCGGGAAGAAAGGTGCCCAGCCCATCCATCTCCACACTGACGCCTTCGGCCAGGCACTGCCGCACCAGACGGGCCACTTGCGCACTCGATTGCCAACTATTTCCGCCCCTGGCCACCTGGCTTCTCCTTTTTGAATTGGTAAGACCCTTTGGGCCCCGGGGTGAACTGGCCTAATCCGGGGAATTTTGCCGTCTTGCCCTTCCGCAGCTTGGAGAGGATCTCGTGGACCACGCGATCCAGTTGATCGGCGGCTTCGGCGTTGGAGACCCCCGATTGTTTCGCCAGCCGTTTGGCGATTTCCGGTTTCCTCATGCCGATTCCATCCTAGCAGGGCAAATCTTGCAGGTTTTGATCGAAAGCGTGCCGGGAGTCGCCAACATATTGTAAATAAAGGTTCTCTCTGTTCAGCAGAAGCTTGTGACTGAGAATTGGTCTCCCGAAATGAAGTGATTTTAACTAAAGCGTAGGAGAGGGTTCATCCGCGGGGTTTACAGTAGGTTACAGACGAAGCAGAATCGTCGAATCAAAAGGAGATAAGGAAATGAAGAAACTGATGACCCTGATGTTGGGCCTGTCCATCGCGCTGGGCTCTTTCGCGGCGTTCGCCCAGGATACCACCACCAAGGAGAAGAAGACCGAGAAGCTCAAGAAAAAGGACAAAAAGACCAAAAAGAAAGAGACTACCGAGACGGTAGTAAAGCAGAACTAGCTTCCGTTTTTTTCCAGAGAGGCCGGGCCGGGAGATCGCCCTCGCATGGCGGGAAAGGGGCGCGCGGAAGATGTCCTCGGTGCGAGTTCCGGCCTCGCTCTAATATTTACGTGAGCGGATTTGGGGGATCGTGCACTGGCGTTCCGTAAGCAATTGAAAACAAGTGGCAATCCTGTTTGGCATGGGCATCGACCGGGAACAGTCTATTCAAATGAAGCGATTTTAATAGCACCTTAAGAGCCAGTTCATCTGCCGCGGGCTATGATACGTTGCAGACGAGGCAGAATCGTCGAATAAACAAGGAGAAACCTTAATGAAGAAACTCATGAGCTTGATGTTGGGCCTGTCCATCGCGCTGGGCTCTTTCGCCATGTTCGCCGCCGATGACACCACCACCGAGACCACCAAGAGCACCACGAAAACGAAGAAGATGACCAAAAAGACCAAGGTCAAGAAGACAGACACCACAAAAACGAGCTAACGTCGTTTTCCATTGACTGGGAACGCCGCGTAGCGGCTCGGTTTTCCAAAACCTACGCGGCCCTCCAGTTTTTTGCTCAGTTGCCTCCCTCCTGAACGATCCTGGCCGCTCCCCGACGGGGTGGTCCTCTGGCCGGGCGTAGTAGTTCTCCTAACTCTCCTGGCAAGTTGACTCGCCGCAAGGTTTCCTCTAATCTCTAGTTGGATAGAGGAGATTGCTCACACCCAGCCCCAATGACCATTTCCGTTAAAGGTGAATATGCGCTGCAAGCCCTATTTGACCTGGCCTCGCAGCCGCCCGGACCCCCCGTCAAAATCGGCGACATCGCCAGGCGGCAGAAGATCCCGCAGAAATTCCTGGAACTGATTCTGGCGGGTCTGAAGCAGGGCGGCTTTGTCGAATCGCGCCGGGGAGCCGAAGGCGGTTACCTGCTGGTGCGCACCCCCGAAACCCTGACCGCGGGCGAAGTGCTGCGTTTTGTGGAAGGTCCGCAACCGGGCCGTTCGCGCTCACGGCGCAAGGGCGAATCGCCTTTCGCCGAGATGTGGAGCCGCGTGGACTTGGCCGTCTCCGATGTTCTGGACCACACCACCTTTGCCGACTTGCGCCGCGCCTGGGCTGAGCGCAACGCCAGATTCGTTCCAAATTGGGAGATATAGGCTTGTTCTACGCGGACAATTCACTCAGCATCGGCCGCACGCCGCTGGTGCGTGTCAACCGCATTACCGATGGCGCGCCGGTTACCATGCTGGCCAAGATCGAGGGCCGTAACCCCGCCTGTTCGGTGAAAGACCGCATTGGCGCGGCCATGGTGTGGGACGCGGAACAGCGCGGGATTCTGAAACCCGGCAAAGAGATCGTCGAGCCCACCAGTGGTAACACCGGGATCGCACTGGCGTACGTGGCTGCGGCGCGCGGTTATGCCGTCACGCTCACCATGCCTGAGACCATGTCGATGGAGCGCCGCAAAGTGCTGCGGGCGCTGGGCGCCAGGCTTCTGCTATCCGACGGCGAGCAGGGCATGGCCGGCTCCATCGCCAAAGCGTTGGAACTGGTGTCCGGGGACCCGGATCATTATGTATTGCTGCAACAGTTCGAGAACCCGGCTAACCCGCGTATTCATTTCGAGACGACCGGGCCGGAGATTTGGAACGACACCGCGGGCGCGATCGACGTGCTGGTGGCCGGCATCGGCACCGGGGGGACCATCACCGGCATTTCGCGGTACATCAAGCAGTCGCAGGGGAAGAAGATCCTCTCGGTGGGCGTGGAACCGGCGCGCTGCCCGGTGATCACGCAAACGTTGAAGAAGGAGCCGCTGCGTGCCAATCCTTCCAAGATCCAGGGCCTGGGGGCGGGATTCATTCCCGACACGCTGGACCTCTCGCTGGTCGACCGCGTGGAGACCGTCGGCGATGAGGAGGCGATGGAGACTGCGCGCAGGCTGGCTCGGGAAGAGGGCATGCTGTGCGGTATCTCCTGCGGCGCGGCGATGGCGGTGGCCCTGCGGCTGGCTCATGAAGAGCAGTTCAAAGGCAAGATGTTCGTGGTGATACTGCCCGACTTGGCGGAGCGTTACTTGAGCACGCCGTTGTTCGAAGAATAACTCTCCGGGTCGAGGGGCAGGCTCTCAGCCTGCGGCGGCCTCTCAGGCCGCCTGGCCCCCATCGAGACGAAAGATCCGGACGGAGTGCGTGACGACAACCGTGTCGGCCACCGGGCTGCCCCGCCTGTTACCATCGGGATCGGGACCCGGCCGTGAAAACCATCTTCCACGTGGACATGGACGCGTTCTTCGTGTCCGTCGAAGAGTTGTTCGATCCCTCGCTGAAAGGCAAGGCCGTTGTAGTGGGCGGCCGGCCGGACGAGCGCGGCGTAGTGTCCGCGGCATCGTATGAAGCGCGCAAGTTCGGCGTGCATTCGGCAATGCCGCTGCGCACCGCCGCGCGCATGTGCCCGCATGCCATCTTCGTCGACGGCCACCCCACGCGCTACCGCGACTACTCCGCCCGCGTACACGAAGTGTTGAACCGCTTCTCGCCACTGGTGGAGATGGCTTCCATCGACGAGGCCTACCTCGACATGACCGGCACCGAACGCCTGCATGGCCCGCCGCTCGCCGCCGCCCACGCGCTGCACCAGACCATGAAGGCCGAGACCCGCCTGATCTGTTCCATCGGCATCTCGACCGCGCGCCTGGTGTCTAAAGTGGCCTCCGATCAAGCCAAGCCCAATGGCGTGCTATGGATCGTACCCGGCGCGGAAGCCGCGTTTCTGGCGCCGCTGGACGTGCGCAAGATCCCCGGCGTCGGCAAAGTCACCGAACAGAACCTGCACAAGCTGTCCATCCGCAAGGTCGGCGACCTGGCGCGCCTGGACGGCCGGGATCTCGAAGCGCGCTTCGGCAAGTGGGGACTGGCCTTGGCCGGCAAAGCGCGCGGCCTGGATGCGGGCGCCTGGTTCGATACCGAAATCGGCGCGAACTCCGCCCCCAAGTCCATCAGCCACGAGCACACCTACAACGAAGACACCGGCGATCTGGCGGTGCTGGAATCCACGCTGGCGCGGCTTTCCGAGATGGTTGGCCGCCGCTTGCGGGAAAACGGCCTGCACGCGCGCACTTTGCAGCTCAAGCTGCGCTACTCGGACTTCTCCACCATCACGCGTGCGCAAACGCTGGCGCGCCCCACGCAACTCGATACCGAGATCTTCGACCAGGCGCGCGCGCTGTTCCTGAAGAATTGGAAGCGCGGCGCGCGCGTGCGCCTCTTGGGCGTGCACGCATCGTCCTTTGAAGAGGTCGACGAGCAGTTGAACCTGCTGGACGAAGGCAAGCACGAACGCTGGCAGCAGGCTACGGCCGCCGCCGACCGGTTGCGCGACAAGTATGGCGACTCCGCCGTATCGCTGGCCGCCGGGCTGAAAGGCGGCTTCCGCGAGCGCACCCACGAGGCCATGCCGCAGCAGCGGCCACGCCGCAGCTAGTGGGGCGGACCTCCAGGTCTGCGCGGGTCCTCCAGGACCCGCCTCGCACAGGCCGGCGTGGACGCCGGCCGCAGGACTGGAGTCCCGCCCTACAAAGTACACTGAGAGATATCGATGGCAGCGGCCATTCACATCATCGGCGGGGGACTGGCGGGATCCGAAGCGGCTTGGCAGATCGCGGAAGCCGGACTCACCGCCGTGCTCCATGAAATGCGCCCGCTCCACCCGACGCCGGCTCACCAGACGGATCGCCTGGCGGAACTGGTCTGCAGCAATTCGCTCAAGTCCGAGCAGAAAGGCTCCGCGCCTTGGCTGCTCAAACAAGAATTGCGGCGCTTGGGATCGCTGGTGCTCGAAGCCGCCGCGCTGGCCCGGGTTCCCGGCGGTCAGGCGCTCACCGTAGATCGCGACGTTTTCTCGGCGGAGGTGACGCGCGCGATCGCCACGCATCCGCGCATCGAAATCCGCCGCGAGGAGGTCCGCGCGGTGCCCGACGCCGGCATCACCATCGTTGCCACCGGCCCGCTCACCAGCGATGCGCTGGCCGAGGAAATCGCGCGCCTGACCGGCTCCAGCCGCTTGTTTTTTTACGATAGCATCAGTCCCATCGTGGAGGCGGATTCGGTCGACCAATCCATCGCTTTCCGCGCTTCGCGCTACGGCAAATCGCTCGATGGCACGGCCGACTACCTCAACTGCCCGTTCGACCGGCCGCAGTACGAGGCCTTCCTGGACGCGCTGCTGGCCGCGCAACCCGTCTCCTCCCACCTTGCCGACGACGTGCCCTATTTCGAAGCTTGCCTGCCGATCGAGGAACTGGCCCGCCGCGGCCGCGACACGCTGCGCTTTGGCCCCATGAAGCCCATGGGACTCATCGATCCGCGCACGGGCCGCCGTCCCTGGGCCGTCGTGCAACTCCGTCAGGAAAACCTGCGCGCCGATAGCTTCAATCTGGTCGGCTTCCAGAACCATCTCAAATTCGGCGAACAGGCCCGCATCCTGCGCATGATTCCGTCGCTGGAGCATGCCGAGTTCCTGCGCTTCGGCCAGATTCATCGCAACACGTACATCAACGCGCCGGCGCTGCTCGGGCCCACGCTGCAGTTGCGCGCGCGGCCCGAGATTCTGTTCGCCGGACAGATTTCCGGCGTGGAAGGCTACGTGGAAGCCATCGCCACGGGCCTGGCGGCGGGCCTACACGCCGTGACGCTCGCGTCCGGCGGCAGCCCCCAACCATTCCCGCGGGAGACTGCGCTGGGTTCGCTCTGCCATTACATCTCCGGCGCCGATCCGCGCAACTATCAACCCGCGAATATCACTTTCGACCTGCTGCCGCAACTCGACGAATCCACCCGTCAGAAGCTGCGGCACGACAAACACGCCCGCCACGCGGAAGTCTGCCGTCGGGCCGGCGAAGCCATGGACGAGCATCTGCACGCGCATGTCTGAACTCGAACTCCAAATCGGACGGTACCTCGAAGAACTGGCGCGCCGGCAGGCCTCGCCGCACACGCTGGAGTCCTACGGCGGCGACTTGCGCCAATTTCTGGAATACTTCACGCCGCCCGAAAGCGAACCGCCGCCCCTCGCCCAGTTCGGCGTGCTCGAAATCCGCGAGTGGCTGGCGGACCTTTACGGCCGGGCCCCGAGGGCGCCCCTCAGTGCCGTGTCCATCCGGCGCAAACTGGCGGCGGTGCGCTCGCTGTTCCGCTTTCTTTCGCGCGAAGCGCTGATCCCCATGAACCCCGCGCGCCTGGTGCGCACGCCCAAAGCCCCCAAGACCCTGCCCGACGTGATGACCGCGGAGCAGGTGAACGGACTGATCGACGCAGTGGCCGCCGACAAGTTCGAGCGCCCGCATCCGGCCCGCGACCGCGCCATTTTCGAGTTTCTTTATGGCTGCGGCCTGCGCGTGAGCGAACTGGTGGGCTTGAGCCTCGAGGACGTCGATCGCGCCGAGCGTTGGATCCGCGTGCGCGGCAAGGGGAAGAAGGAGCGCCAGGTGCCGTTCACTTCCCAGGCCGCCGCCGCCCTCGACCGCTATCTGCCGGAGCGGGGTGCGGCCCCCCAGCAGCGCGCCATCTTCCTGAACCATCGCGGCGGGCGTCTCACCGCGCGCGGCGTGGGCGGCATCGTCAAGCTCTACGGCATCCTGGTGAATGGCGATTCGTCCATTCACCCGCACAGTTTCCGCCACGCCTACGCCACGCATCTGCTGGCCGACGGCGCCGACCTGCGCGCCATACAGGAATTGCTGGGGCACGCGCGCCTCTCCACCACGCAGAAGTATACTCAGGTTTCGCTCACCGATCTGATGGAGGTTTATGACCGCGCCCACCCCAAAGCCTGACGAGCAACCGCCCGCGCGCCGCTTCCGCATACCGCGTCCGGCCGCGCTGGCCGCCAGCGCCTGCCTGGCCTTCGCCATCTTCGCCGTGGCGCTGATCCGCGTGCTGCCGGCGCCCCACGCCCGGGCCGATTACCTGATCGTGGGCACGCTGTCCACGTTGGCGGCGTTGATCACCATCTTCGCGGGGCTGGTGATGGGGCGGCGGAAAAGGTAGAAACAGAAGACAGAAGTCAGAAGACAGAAGTCAGAATCGCGCACCCCGTCGTTTGCCTTCTGTCTTCTGACTTCTGTCTTCTGCCTTCAAACTTTCATCCCACCGTAACGAGATCGCAGCAATTATAGTCTATGAATAAAATATGGGCCCCAAAACAAAATTGCTGCCGCTTGTTATGGCGCTGGCTTGCTGTCCCATCGCCTTAGTAGCCGAGCCCCCAAGCGCCTGGCACGGCCCGCGCGTCATCATCATTGGCGTGGACGGCTTGAGCGTCGATGGCGTCGCTACCGCGCGCATGCCCCGCCTCCGCGAACTGATGGCCCGCTCGGCCTGGACCCTGGAAGCTCGCGGCGTCCTGCCGACCCTCAGCAGTCCCAATTGGGCTTCCGCGATCAACGGCGCTTCTCCCGCGCAGCACGGCATCACCTCCAACGGCCACCTTCGCCGCATGGTCGAATTCCAGCCGGCCTGCCGCACCGAAGACGGCAAGTTCCCCACCATCTTCGGTGTTCTGCGCGCCGATTATCCCGCCAGCAAAATCGCCGTCTTTCACGATTGGGGCGGGTTCTCGGACCTGCTGGAGAAGCACGCGCCCGACGTCATGCGGCATGAGCGGGGACCCGCGAAAACTACCGCGGCCGCCATCGCCTGGTGGCGCGAGAACCGCCCGGCCCTCACCTTCATCCACCTCGATAACGTCGATCACGAAGGACACGCGCACGGCTGGTACAGCCAAGAGTATTACCGGGCCGCGGAGGCCGCCGATGGCTACATCGGGCAAGTGCTGGACATGCTCGATGCGCTCTCCGCGCGCGAATCCACCTTCATCCTGGTCACTTCGGATCACGGTGGAACCGCGCACGGCCATGGCAAGAACTCGCTGGCGGAAATCCAGATTCCCTGGATCCTGTCCGGCCCGGGCATCGCGCCGGGCCGCATCGCTGCGCTGGTGAATACCTTCGATACGGCGCTCACCGTGGCCTGGATCTTCGGTCTCGATCCGCCGCAATGCTGGATCGGCCGCCCCGTTCTGACGGCCTTCCGTCCATCGCTGGTCGCCGCGCACTCCAGCGGCGCCGCGCGTGCGCCGTTTCCGGATTGCGAGGTCCACCTTGCCGCGGCCAAAGATTGACCTCATCTACATCGACGCGGGTGGCGGACATCGCACCGCCGTCAACGCTCTCGAAGCGGTCGTCCGCGAACAGCGGCGGCCGTGGGAAACGCGCCCGCGCAATATCCAGGACCTCCTGCACTCCATCGACGTCATCCGCAAGCTGACTGGCGTTCCGTTCCAGGAAGTCTACAACATCATGTTGCGCCGCGGCTGGACCCTGGGCACCGCCCAACTGATCCCGCCCATGCATATGGCCATCCGCATCTTCCATGACGCGCAGGTGCGCGCGCTGGCCGGCCATTGGAGCCAGGATCCGCCGGACATGGTGGTCTCGCTCATCCCGCATTACAACCGCGCCATCAAACAGGCTCTGGCGCAAGTGTGCCCCGCCGCGGCCCTGGTCACGATCCTGACCGACATCGCCGACTATCCGCCCCACTTCTGGATCGAGCGCCAGGACCAATACGTGATCTGCGGTTCCAGCCGCGCGGCGGCGCAGGCGCGCGCGCTCGGCTATCCGGACCGCCGCATTCTGCGCACGTCCGGAATGATTCTGAATCCGAAGTTCTACGCGCCGCTCTCGCTCGATCGCGCCGCCGAGCGAACGCGGCTCGGACTCCGCCCGGACCTGCCCACTGCGCTGGTGTCGTTCGGAGGGCAAGGTTCCATGGATGTGGTGAAAGTGGCGCGCGCCATCGATCGCTGCCGGTCCGATGTCCAGATGATCGCGATCTGCGGACGCCACCAGGAGGCTTCCCGGAAGCTGCGCGCCATGCGCCATCGCGTGCCGGTGCACGTCGTGGGATTCACCACCGACGTCCCCTTCTATATGCGCCTCGCCGACTTCTTCATCGGCAAGCCTGGGCCGGGCAGCATCAGCGAAGCACTGGCCATGCGTCTGCCGGTGATCGTGGAACGCAGCCCGTGGACCCTGGCCCACGAGCGCTACAACGCCGATTGGATCGTCGAACAGCAGGTCGGCATGGTGGTGAACAACTTCTCCCATCTCGGCAAAGCCGTCGCCGAGTTGCTGTCACCCGCGCGTTACGAGCGCTACCGGGCCAACGCCGCGGCGCTCAAAAACTCCGCGGTTTACGAGATTCCCGAGTTGCTCGCGCGGGTTCTCGGTGGGGCAGACGATCGTTTTATGTCGTCTGCCAGCGCTCTCCAAAATCGGCAGACCACGAAGTGCGATGGTCTGCCCCACGAAAGTGAACAGTATGCCGTCGAATCGCCTCATCAAAATTGGTCCGCTCAAACGGAGTGAACTCGAAGAAGCCGACCGCATCGTCCGTCTGGCATTCGGAACTTTTCTGGGAATACCCAATCCGCTCGACTTCATGGGCGACCGCAATTTCATGACGCCGCGATGGCACTCGTCCAACGTCAAAGCGATCGCGGCGCGCGACGAAGGCCGCCTGATCGGATCGAACGCAGTCACGCGCTGGGGATCGTTCGGGTTCTTCGGACCCCTGACGGTGCTGCCGGATTACTGGGATCGCGGAGTGGCGCAGCGCCTGCTCCAAGCCACCATGAAGATTTTCGACGGATGGGGCGTGCGGCACACCGGGCTGTTCACGTTCGCGCAAAGCGCCAAACACGTAGCCTTGTACCAGAAATTCGGCTACTGGCCGCGCTATCTCACTGCCGTCATGACGCGCACACCCGGGCCCGATCCGGCGCCGCAAGCCAAACGCGCGGATTCGCCGGCGCGGCTATCGGCCTTCACCAGGAGCCAGCGCGAACAGGCTATCCAGGCGTGCGGGAAACTCACCGGCAAGATCGATAAGGGACTCGATCTGGCGGGTGAAATCCAAGCCGTGCTCGCGCAACGCACCGGCGACGTCGTGTTGACCTACAAGCGCGGGCTTCTCGATGCTTTCGCGATCTGCCTGAACGGACCTGGATCCGAGGGCGGCGAGAAGACTTGTTACGTCAAGTTCGGCGCGGCCCGCGGCGGTGCGGGCGCAGGCGATCGATTCGACAAATTGCTGGATGCTTGCGAAGCGTTTGCGGCCTCGCGCGGAGCGACTGTGGAGGCTGGCGTGAATCTGGCTCGCGAAGATGCCTACCGGCGCATGCGCGCCCGCGGATATCGAGTGCTCACGCATGGTGTCGCCATGCAACGTCCGCATGCGGACGGATTCAATCGGGCCGATGCCTACGTGATCGACGACTGGCGTTGAGAAGAAGGAAACCCACGCGCGGCGCCGCTCAATTGATCCAATCGCCGCCAACGTCTTCGTCGTCTTCCTCGTCCTCCTCGTCTGGAGTTGCCTGAGCCATCGCGATGGCATCCAGGGCGGCCGCCTCGATTTCTTCGTCGCCGGAATCGGCCAAGTCTGCCAGGACTGTCCGCGCCTCCGCCGGACGGATGGTGGCGACTGCGGTGATAGCGGCAAGCAGCAAGTCTTGTGGCGCACTGGCGTCTTGGACGATCGCCACGACATGGGGCCAGGCCGCGGCCAGTTCCCAGTTGCCGGCCGCTACGACGGCCTCGAAGTGGATCTTAGGGTCGGCGCTTTTCAAGGCCTCCAGGATCTGATCGTCAAAGCCGCGAACCCAGCGCATCGAAAACACGGCCGTCAGCATCCAGTCTTTGTCTCCGCTGGAATACGCGGCCCCGATCGCGTCCCGGTGCCAGCTCTCCTGAGCGCGCACCGATGCTTCCAAAACTCGCCGCCGGACTTCCTTGGGAGTGGTCTCGTCCAAATAAACCTCCTGGAGCGATCTCTGTATGTGCCGAAACGTGCGCTCGGTAATGGGCACATCGTCCGGATCCTCGAATTCAAACGTGTACGCCTGTTCGAGGACTGGCCCGAGGGAGATCGCAGCCTTGGCGCGCAATCGGTCGGGCTCCTTGGGATTGCGTACGATCGCCGTTAGGGAAGCGGCCAACTGGTCGTTGACAACGACGAGATCGCCCGCCAAGTCGGCGGCGACGAGCCGGTCGGATGCGTTGGCACGATCCATCAGAGCCTTTTGAAATCTCTTCGCGGCGTCTCTCGGCCATTCCCACGGGGGTGTGTCCAGCAAATCTTTAAGGTCCATAAAGGTCTCCTCAGATTCTATCTCCTGGCAACCGCGTCGCGCCCAAACAGCCGCGCTATGCACGTCCCTGCCGCACCAGCGCATCCACCCGCCGCAGCGCCGGGAACCGCCAGGCCCACAGCGCCACGATCGCGATGGTCCCCAGTCCCCCCAGCACCACCGCGGGCACCGTCCCGAACCACTGCGCGGTGATCCCCGATTCGAATTGGCCCACCTCGTTCGACGCGCCGATAAACACCACGTTCACGGCGCTGACCCGTCCGCGCATTTCATCCGGCGTCGAAAGCTGCACCAGCGTGTGGCGCACGATCACGCTCACCATGTCGCACGCGCCGATCAGCGCCAGAGCCGCCAGCGATAGGGCCACGTTGCGCGAGAGTCCAAAGACCACCGTGAAAACGCCGAAACCGCACACGCACCACAGCATGATCGCGCCCGCATGCCGCCGCAACGGCCAGCGCGCCACCACCAGAGCCATGATTACGGCCCCCACCCCGGGCGCGCTCCGCAGAAGACCGAGACCGGATGCGCCGATTTTGAAAATCTCGCGCGCGTAGACCGGCAACAGGGCAACGGCGCCGCCCAACAGCACAGCGAATAGATCGAGCGAGATGGCGCCCAGGATCATTTTGTTGCGCCGGATGTATCGCAAGCCCTCCAGGGCCATTGAATACGACGCCGCTGGACGCAGCCCGCCGGCGGTGCGCACCCGGATACCCGCCAGCGCCACCAGCGCCGCCAGGTACTCGATCGCCGCGCAGCCATAAACTAGCGCCGGGCTTCCGGCGAAGCCATAGAGCAGCCCACCCGCGACCGGTCCGCCGATCATAGCGGCCTGGACAATGGATGAGTTCCAGGCCACCGCTTTCGGGAAGAATTCCTCCGGCACCAACAGCGGCAGGAATGCCTGCCCCGCGGGTCCATTGAACGCGCGTACCGTTCCGTTCGCCAGCAGCACGCCGTAAATCGGCCATATGGAGGATACGCCGTGCCACGTCAACCCCAAAAGCAGCAGGGAGCACACGGCGAAGCCGGCGCAGCACGCCTGGAGAATTCGCTGCCGCGGAAAACGGTCCGCCGTCTGGCCGGCGACCAGAAAAAGTAGGATGCCGGGCAGAAACTGTGCCAGCCCCACCAGCCCCAGGTCCAGCGGGCGATGCGTCAGCGCATACACCTGCCAGGCGACTGCCACGGCCTGCATCTCCGACGCCGTGGTCGTCAGCACGCGGAGCGTCAGGTAATAGCGGAAGTTGGAGTGGCGAAAAGCCACGCCGGCCGGAGACTCGGGCATGCGCAGTTCTCAGTTTCCCACAAGCCGCCCCTTCGCACCCTTCGTCTTACTATCCATTCACTGTGGGGCGGGCCTGCGGCCCACGAATAGTGATGAAAACTAGGTTGGAGGGCGGGCAATCCTGCCCGGCAATCCTGCCCGCAGCCGGCTTTCAGCCGGCTTCTGGCAGCGCTCCAATTTTCAATAACTTACGGTGGGTTTTCGACCGTGCGGCGGGTCTCCAGACCCGCCGGCTTGTGGGCAGGTTGACAACCCAATGCCGCTTA